>NZ_CP095743.1:660346-983019 GCF_022049065.2 Niallia sp. Man26 | reverse complement strand
TCCACAACTCTTTCTGTATTTATTTGTGCATATTGCGGGAATTTTTCTAAGGCAGGATAATCACTTGCTACATTTATCCCTCCTGCCGCTGCTAAGAAATCACCGCTTAATGAATTTGGCAATGCTGCCATATACGTGCCTGGTGCACCATAAACAAGAAGCACACGTTTTTCCGAATTTTTTAAAGCAGAACTAGCAGCCTTCAAGTCTGCATCCAATTCCTTTATCAACTGATCAGCTTTATCTGTACTTTGCAGCATTTCTCCATAAAGAGTAATCTGCTTTTTAATATCTTGAATAGAGTTTGCTTCTGTCAAAACTGCTTTCGTACCTAGCCCTTCAATTGTCGGCACATCCTCCTGATTAAAGCCAACATTTGCTAACACAACATCCGGCTGAAGCAGTGCGATTTTTTCATAGTTAACTTCATGTGTTGTTCCAATTTGCTCAGCGTCCTTTGCGATTTCAAGCTTGCTTTCGTCTGAAAGTGTTGGTTTCCCAACTACTTCTACTCCAAATGCATGCATTAAATCAACATCTCCACTGCCCAAAGCCGCTACCTTTTCCGGTGCTTCCGTAAATGTTACAGTACGGTCTGCAAAATCAGTAACAGCTATAGAATCAGCACTCGACTCTGCTGTTTCTCCGCCTGTTTTTCCACATGCTGCAAGCAGGAAACCTATACTCAATATAGACATATACTTTCCTATTTTTTTGTTAAGCAAGATTTGTATCAACTCCTTTTCACCAGCTTGGCATGAACAACCAGCCTTCCTTCCAGTGAATCAATCGCATAATCACATGTTGATAATGTAACAATTCGATCTTCCGGACTAAACTCCATTTCTGTATCATACAAAGATTTCTCCTGCAATAAATCAACAAAATCAAGATATTCACTGTCTGCAGAAAAATCTGTTTCAATATAATAGAAATCCGTTGTAGTTTGATAAACAGAAAAGACTTCCAGTTCATAGCCTTCATATAAAGAATCTAAGTGAATTTTTTTATGTTTTTCAAAAAAGGACTCATTTAAATATTTCTTTAAACCGCTGAACATCGTACCATCCTTCATTCTATGTCCGTAAATTATGGTATTTTTATTGTTTTCAAGCTTTTTATCATTTCGGTAATCCAAAAAGATACTGCCAGCACGTGTTTCTTCTTTTTTATAATTTCGGGTCAGATAAAATTCATTATCAGAGGAATGTAGGATAGGATAATTTATTTTTGTATCATCAACTGTTATCCAGCCGACCATATCTTCATTAATTTCCAGCAATGGATCAAATGAGGAGCGGATGGATGTTGGCTGTAAGCTTTCGTCCGACGTTTGATTAGGTTTATAGATTTCCTGCACCGTTTCCAGCACTTTTCTGTTGGTGTAGTAATCATATAAAGGAGGAACTAGTTTATAGACTGAGTAAACAAAGACTAGAACGGCCATGATGGTAATTATTCGTTGGATTATCAGCTTTGCACTCATTGTTTCCCTTCCTTTCTCAAATGCTCAACGGAACGATATATAAACCTGTTTCGTCATCCTCATTAACGACTATATGAACATCATAAATTTCTTTTATTTTTTCCTGTGTAATCACTTGTTCCGGACGCCCATAAGCTTTTATTGCCCCATCCTTCATAACGATGACCAAATCGGAGTATCGGAGCGCCTGGTTCATATCATGGAGAACCATAACGATTGTAATGCCGTGAACAGTATTTAATTCTTTAATTAATGACAGTAATTCTAGTTGATGATAGATATCCAAATAGGTTGTTGGTTCATCTAAAAATAATATCTCTGTTTTTTGTGCAAGTGCCAGCGCTATCCAGACACGCTGTCTTTGCCCTCCGGATAATGCACTCACAGGTGTATCCTTGAAGTCTTGCAGTTTGGTGCATGCAAGTGCCCACTCTATTGCATCTGTATCTTCCTCATTGTCCTGTTTCCAAATCTTTTTATAAGGTATTCTCCCAAACTGTATTAGCTCTTGGACTGTCATATCCTCTGAGATGTGGTTTGTTTGGTTAACCATCGCAATTTTTCGGGCAAAATCCTTCGCTTTATAGGAATGTATATCCTTACCATCCAAGGTGATGGCACCAGCAGTTTGTTTTTGACCTCTTGCTAAAAGTGATAACAAGGTTGATTTTCCGCAGCCATTTGGACCAATGATTGTCGTTATTTTATGCTTTTCTATCCTTCCTTCTAATTCCTCCATAAAGGCTCTTCCTTGGTCATAGGAGAAAGACAGGCCTTTAAACTCCATTTAATTTATCCCCTTTCCTCAGCAAAAAGATCAAAAATGGACCGCCTATTACTGCCATGATTGTCGAGGCAGGAATTTCTAGGGGAGCAATCAAAAGTCTTCCAAACGTATCGGCAGTTAATATCAGAAAAGCTCCTGCCAATGCCGAAAAAGGAATAAGAATATGATGATTTGTCCCGACTAGCTGTCTTGATATATGGGGAATAATCAATCCGGCAAAGATAATAATACCTGCGATAGATGTTGCCACAGATGCGAGAAATACAGCAATCACAGAAATAATAATCCGGACAAGCTGAATATTAACTCCTAATTGGACAACCTTCTTATCTTGTAATTTCAGCAGGTTACACCATGGGCTTACTAGTAACGCGAGCAGGATACCTATTAATCCAAGGGGGACAATTAACTCAACATCTTCCCAAGTTTTCATTGTTAAATTTGATGCGTTCGATGCTCCAACAGTGATATTAAAATAGGCGCAAATATTAATGAGAGCTTCTCTCAACCCTGTGAACATAGCACTCACTGCGATACCTGTCAGAATAACCCTTAAAGGCTTCAATCCAGATTTCCAGGAAAGCATATAAATAATAAAGCAAGATACCGCTCCTCCTAAAAAGGCAAATAGGGTGCTGCTGATGAACAGCGTTGGCAAAAATAACAATCCAAATAACGTAAAAAAGCTTGCACCGGCTGAAATCCCCATAATTCCTGCATCTGCCAGTGGATTCCTCATGACAGATTGAAAAAGAACACCGGAAACTGCCAAAATCGCTCCTGTAAGGAGGGCGACGATAATTCTCGGAAAACGGAGATCGACAATGACATTAACTTCTTCGTTGTTACCGTGCAGAACTCCATTTACCAATGTCATTAAACTAACGGAGATGCTCCCCTTTGCAGCAGAGTAAACAGTTATTCCAATCAGCGCCATAATTACGATAATAAAACTGATAATTTTCTTATTCATGTATCTCTTCCTTTGCTACTCATACATCATTTCCAATAGCTGGTCTAATGCCTGCGTGATGTTTAAATTAGCAGTTGTAGCGAATAACGGCTCTTCCAAGTCGTACACTCTTCCATTTTTCACTGCATTAAAATGTTTCCAAATATCATTTTCCGCAAATTCCTTGTCAAATTCTTTGGCAACTTGGTCTGGCACCCCATGTGATAAGCGTAAAATTATATCTGGGTTGGTTTGCTGTAGAAACTCCGTATTTGCAGATATGTATTCTGCGGCCTGATCTTCAACGGCATTCTTCCCGCCCATTACTTCCACTAAATTGCCGACATAAGAATTTTCTGTTGCCACAAGATAACTGGCACCAGGCACACCAAGCAATATCAACACAACTGGCTGCTCCTTATCCTTTGTCTGCTCCTCCATTTCTGCAACCTTTGATTGAATCGAGTCAACAAGCTTCTTTGCATTATCGGTTTTTTCATATTTTTCGCCAAGCTCTGTGATAGACTGAATCATATTATCGACACTTTCCAAATTCACAAAAGAGGCCGGAATATTCATGCTCTCAAACTTTTCGCTCAAGTCATATTCCAAAGTTGTTACAGACAGAACTTCTGAAGGGTTAAGAGATTTAATGATTTCCATATCAGGACTCATCGGATTGCCAACCTCCGTTACATCCTTGTACCTTTCAGGCAGAGTATATTGTGTTGTCGGCACTCCTGCTAAATCTACTTCCAGCTTATCCATGATTTCAGCAACTGCTAATGTAGTGGCAACAACTGTTTCTTCCGGTTGTTTTTCTGCCGGCTTATTGCTGGACACATCACTACTGTTATTAGAGCAGCTTGCAAGCAGAAGACATATGCATACAAATAAACATGTCTTAACGTATTTCATATTTCTCCTCCCTGAGTTAAAGCAAATACATTTTCCGCGAGATTGATTGCTCAATCTCGCAGAATATCTTAAAATGAGCGTTTGCGATATTTTCTTACCAACACGGCAAGGGAAATAAGCAGTAATGATAGATATAATGCTATTTGTGCTGTATCTCCAGTTTTTGCATTGATAACTTTATTGGTAGTTTCTGCTGTTTTTGTTTCATCAGCTGTTGTGTCTCCATCTCGGTTAAATTCAAGATTTTCACCATTGTCTGTAGTACCATCTTCTGCATTAGTGTCTTCGTGATTAATCTGGTCAAAATCATTGTCAATTCCTTCGACCGGAAGATCTGACACATCAAATAAGAAGCGGATTTCATACCAGTGATCATAATTCAACTCAGGAATTACAACATGAATATTACCAACAGTCGGATTAGCTAAATCTGCAACAGGGAATTCTACTACTGTGGAATTGCCAGATTTGCTGATTACCGTTACAGCTTTAGATCCTACAAGGAATTCAGTGATAAATTCTGTGTTAACTGTCAGTCTAGCAACTACTTTGCCGTCCTTCACAATTAGTTTTCCTGGCTTAACGAAATAAGAATCTGCCATTGATTTTTCATTATTACTTGCATGTAATACAGAATAATCAACCGTATATTCTCCATCCTTTAAGACAGTATTTTCGCCTTTATCACCTTTGCCATCTTCTTTATCTTCATCTACATTGCCTGGATTTTCTTCAGGCTTTTCTTCATTTCCATTGCCATTTCCTTCTTCGTTCCCGCCTGTACCGTTTCCATTATCTCCGGATTTTGTTGGCAGTTTGCTAGTATCATAGTCAAAGCGAACGGTATACCAATGATCGTAGCCAATTGCCGGAACTTCAACATGAATTTCTGCACTAGTTAGTCCAGTCAAATCAGCAACAGCAAATTGCACAACTGTTTTCCCAGCACTTTGGCTAATAATTTCAGCTTCTTTACCGTTAATCTTAAACTCTGTAATATAGTCATTGAATTCTACTTGAACAGTTGCATTACCATTTTTTAATGTCACTTTACCAGGCTTTGTGAAATATTGATCTGCCATTGATTTTTCATTTTGCAATGCATGTAAAATGCTGTAATCTAATTGATACTCACCATCTACAAATTGACTGTTTGCTCCTTCACTTTCACCTGGTGTTGTGCCTGGATTTTCTCCTTCACCTTCACCTGGTGTTGTGCCTGGATTTTCTCCTTCGCCTTCACCTGGCGTTGTGCCTGGATTTTCTCCTTCGCCTTCACCTGGTGTTGTGCCTGGATTTTCTCCTTCGCCTTCACCTGGCGTTGTGCCTGGATTTTCTCCTTCATCATCAACAGAAATGGAGCTTTCATCAAATACCATTCTGACTACATGACTCATTCCATAAGACATGGCTAATTGGATATTGGTTTCTCCGCTTAAATCCTGAACTTCAAAACGAAGCACTTTTGTATTGGCTGCAGCGTCTTGTGAAATGACGTCAGCACCCACATACTCTCCATTCACTTCTGCTTTAAAGCCTGTTACGAAATTGCTGGAAGACAGATTTAGTTGAATATATGTTTTTCCATTTTCAACAATTAGCTTCGCTGGTTTTGATAAGTAATTGCCCATGCTGGAAGCTTCATCTGCATTTTCCTTCCAGACTTTGTAATCGATTGTGTATGTGCCATCTGCAAGCGGTTCTTCTTCTCCTTCACCTGGCGAAGGTTCTGGATTTTCTTCTGGCTCACTTACAACAACACTGCCTTCATCAAACACCATTCTGACTACATGACTCATTCCATAAGACATGGCTAATTGGATGTTTGTTTCTCCACTTAAATCCTGAACTTCAAAACGAAGCACTTTTGTATTGGCTGCAGCGTCTTCTGAAATGACGTCAGCATCCACATATTCTCCATTCACTTCTGCTTTAAAGCCTGTTACGAAATTGCTGGAAGACAGATTTAGTTGAATATATGTTTTTCCATTTTCAACAATTAGCTTCGCTGGTTTTGATAAGTAATTGCCCATGCTGGAAGCTTCATCTGCATTTTCCTTCCAGACTTTGTAATCGATTGTGTATGTGCCATCTGCAAGTGGTTCTTTTTCTTCCAATACAGGCAAGTTTTCTGTGTTGAAATCAAACCTTACATTGTACCAATGATCATAATTAATTGCTGGAATCTCAACATGTATTTGCGCCTCTGTAATGCTGTTGAGAGATGCTAGCTGGAACTCAGCAACTGTTTTTGTGCCATCATTGCTGATAATCGTCGGATTTTCACCATTAACAGTGAATTCCGTAATCAGGCTGCTGTACTCCGTCTGCACAGTAATATTTCCATCTTTAACGATAACTTTACTTGGTTTTGTGAAGTAGTTATCTGCTATCGACTTCTCCTCTGCCGTTCCATGCAACACTGTATAGTCGACTTCATACTCACCGTCTTCGTACACGATATCTTCCTGTGGTGCAGCAGGGGTTTCTTCCTCTGACTCTCCTGCTTCTTCACCTGGATTTTCCGGTGTTGTTACAGCCTCTTCTTGCTCTTCACCTGGATTTTCCGGTGTTGTTACAGGCTCTTCTTGCTCTTCACCTGGATTTTCCGGTGTTGTTACAGGCTCTTCTTGCTCTTCACCTGGATTTTCCGGTGTTGTTGCAGGTTCTTCCGCTTCTTCACCTGGATTTTCTGGTGTTGTTGCAGGTTCTTCTGCTTCTTCACCTGGATTTTCTGGTGTTGTTGCAGGTTCTTCTGCTTCTTCACTTGGTTCTGTTTGAACAGGTAAAGAAGCTGTATCAAAGTCAAATCTGACTGTATACCAGTGATCATAGCTTATTGCTGGAACTTCGACATGAATCTCAGCTTCTGTCAGTCCTTCCAGATCAGCAACTGGAAACTCAGCCGTAGTTTTGTCTCCAGCTTCGCCTATCTTTGTAACAGGAGTGCCGTTAACTTTAAACTCTGTAATGTAATTACTGTACTCTACCTGAACTTTAGCCTGTCCGTCCTTAATGATTAATTTTCCAGGCTTTGTATAGTACTGGTCGGCCATTGATGCTTCATCATTTGTTGCATGCAATATAGTATAGCCAATACTATATTCCCCATCTGCCACAGCAGTACTGCTGTTCAATTCGGCAGCATAAGCTCTATTATCCAAAGGAATGACAGTGCTTACGATGGAAAAGACTATTACAAGAAACGCAAGTGCAATTTTTGCAGCCTTCATTCTGTTCTTTTGCTCCTTTTTAGTAGAATATGTAGCTCTTTTCATGTAGTTATTTAGTTCTGCTTCTTGATTCTGAACTAAATCGGCTGTTAGTTGGACAATCCAGTAGTAATAAAGTCAATCCTCACTGTATACCAGTGGTCATAACTAATCGCTGGAACTTGTACATGAATTTCTGCAGCTGTTAAACCCTCAATATCAGCAACAGGAAACTCAGCCTTAATTTTGCCGCCGCTTTCACTTATCTTTGTTGCCGGCGTACCATTTACTTTAAACTCTGTAATTAAATTGCTATATTCTACTTGGACTTTAGCCTGACCATTCTTTATGATTAGCTTTCCTGGTTTTGTATAATATTGGTCGGCCATTGATGCTACATTATTTGTTGCATGCAATACCGTGTAACCGATACTATATTCCCCATCTGCTACAACTGAACGGCTGCTTGACTCGGCAGCATAAGCTTTGTTATCCAAAGGAATTACTGTACTAACAACGGAAAAGACTGTTACAAGAAACGCAAGTGCTATATTTGCAGTTTTCATTTTCATCTTTTTCTCCTTTTTAGTAGAATTTGTAACTCTTATTAGAAACTATTTAACTAGCTTTTTTCTGTTTACAACATAAAATACGATAATCCCAAGGGATACAACCATTAATACAGTGAAGACAGTGATTTCTGATTGATCAGAAGTTCTTGGGTTTTCCACTTTGGCTGCTGTTTCTTTTGTTGTGTCTTGTTCAGTTGAACTTGCTGCTGTCTCAGAGGTTGAATTTGATGTTTCTGAAGTGGATGAATTAGATTGTGAAGAAAGAGCATTTGCTGAACTTTCATCAAAATCAAATCTTATCGTGTACCAATGGTCGTAATTCTGGTCTTCCACAATAACATGAATCTCTGCATTTGTAGGATTCTGAAGTGAGTTGATGTTAAATTGAACAACACTGGATTCACCATTTTTACTTATTTCGGTAACGTTTTGTCCTCCTACTTTAAACTCTGTAATAGCTGAAGTAGAAATACCTACTTGGACTTTAAGAGCTCCATTTTCGACAATCAATTTCGCCGGTTTTTGGAAATAGCCATCAGCCATTGAGGCTGAGTCATTATCTGCTCTTAATACAGAGTAATTAATGGAGTACTCGCCGTCTGCTAGTGATGCAGCTAAAGATTTAGTGCTGAAACCAACAGATAGAAATGTGAATATTGCTAATATTGCAACTATTTTTATTGCAACTTTCTGTTTAAGCAAGTATATTTCTCCCCTCTATATAGTTATATTGGTAAAGCTAAAATACGAATTTTCAGCGCCCCCCTTCCTGTACCTATTTCAGGCACAACCTGCCCTAGGTTCATATTAAATGAAAGTGATTCTCATTGTCAATTGGTTTTTTCTCAATTAGAAAATATTATTCTCATTTAGTTGATAATAAGCTGTGAAAAAAGCAGTTGTGGTTTTTTCGCAACTGCTTTTCTTAATTAGTTAATTCTTCAGCAATTTAGCCACTTCCTCCACACCGACACGATAATCGACGAGCTTGCCCTCCTTTATCTTCAGCATGGTTGGCGTCCCTGCTATTTCTAGTTCGGAGGCTGACTTTGGCATTTGATTTTCATATGCAGTCTGATGGACAGCATACAATTTATGATCATCCCTCGATTGAATAGACCAAGCTATATCCTTGTCATTTATAAAATCATTGATATTTATGGCATCATCGAGAATTTCCTTCCCATCCTCCACCCTACCAATCACTTTGTCGTACTTGTTGTGATGTTCTTGCCAATCATACCAGCTGACTGCATTTTCCTTATCGCCCATATCAACGATATAAAGTGGAGTTTCTCCAGTTTTTGTGTATTCAAGGACGACATTTTCTATTTGTTTACAGTAAGAGCATGCCTCTTGCCAAAAGTAAACAATATATTCCTTGTCAGCTTGCGTGTATGTCTCTTGAGCCGCAATTTTTTTAATGTCCTTTATTGCTTTCGGTCCGTTCGTTTGTATCAGCATAACAAGCAGCCCTGCTAAGCATATAACCACTGCCGAAAAAATTAGCCCTTTAACCTTTTTATTCATCTTCCGCTCCCTTCGTTTTGATATTTCTATTGTAGCGAACAGAAAAAGCCTTTAGACATCCTTTTGCCAGTCAATTCTGACATATTTGTGACAAACGGCTTGTTAACCCTTTTTTAAATTAAGACAGGCGAAATATTTATATGGTAAAATCGCATTAGATGCTAATAAGGAGATGAAATAATGAAAAATTCTATCATTGATCGCTTTATATCCTATGCTGTCATTGACACACAATCAAACGAGGAAAGCACTTCATGCCCCTCTACACCTGGACAGCTGACACTAGCCAAAAAGCTTGTGAATGAATTACAAGAAATTGGCATGGAAGAAGTGACAATAGACGAAAATGGCTATGTTATGGCAACACTGCCTGCCAATACAGAGAAAAGTGTCCCAACTATCGGCTTTCTGGCCCATTTGGACACAGCAACTGACTTTACTGGGAAAAATGTCCGTCCGCAAATAGTAGAATATTATGACGGCGGGGATATTGTCCTTCATTCTGATTTACATATTGTATTATCTCCAGCTGATTTTCCAGAGCTTGCAAACTACAAAGGTCATACGTTAATTACAACAGATGGAACAACCCTCTTAGGTGCTGACAATAAAGCAGGCATTGCAGAAATCATGACTGCCCTTATTACATTAAAGAACTCTGATATTAGGCACGGGAAAATCAGGGTTGCCTTTACTCCTGACGAGGAGATAGGAAGAGGGCCTCATAAGTTTGATGTCAAAGCATTTGCAGCAGATTTTGCTTATACAGTGGACGGCGGTCCATTAGGCGAGCTGCAATATGAAAGCTTTCATGCAGCCGGGGCAAAAGTCACGGTAAATGGTACAAATGTCCATCCTGGCACAGCAAAAGGAAAAATGGTCAATTCTATGAAAATCGCGATGGAATTACAAAACAGCTTGCCTTCTGAAGAAGCCCCTGAAAAAACATCCGGCTACGAAGGCTTTTACCATCTTCTATCTTTTGAAGGTGATGTGGAACAAACGAAGCTTGCATATATAATCCGTGATTTTGACAGAAAACTGTTTGAAGAGAAAAAGACAAATTTATCTGAGATTGTAGCTCAATTAAATAAGAAGTATGGAGAAAAGACAGTAGTCCTAGACCTAAAGGATCAATATTATAATATGCGCGAAAAAATTGAACCTGTTAAAGAAATCGTGGAAGTTGCACATGAAGCAATGGTAAACCTTGGAATATCACCGATTATTGAACCAATTCGCGGAGGAACAGACGGGTCCCAGCTTTCCTATATGGGGCTGCCGACACCTAATATTTTCACAGGTGGAGAAAACTTTCATGGTAAATATGAGTATATTTCAGTAGATAACATGCAAAAAGCAACTAATACTATTGTTGAAATTGCAAGACTGTTTGAAGAACGAGCTTAAATACTTAAAAGGAGGGCCTCTGCCCTCCTCTTTTTTCGTGAGCATTACTTCGCAACACGAAGGATATTTTGTACTTTTCATAGATTAGTATATAATAGTACAAGTGCAAAAAATTTGTTCGAATAAGATATGCAAATAGATAGAAGCAAAAAAAGGAGTTAAGCAATGAATTCGATTTACAAAACACATGAAGAATTAGCAGAAAACACTGAGCTGCAGCATTATATCCTCCAAACCTTTGGATTGCAGTCCAAAAAGAAACGTGTAAAGAAAAAGCTTTTAAAGCAGCTTGTTTCTCAGGAAAACTTAATTAATCAAGTGGTTCAAGAATTCCATCATGAAGGCCAAGGACAAGCGCCTGCAGCAGAATTAAAAGCATCCACACAAGAAGTTAAAGAAGTTAAGGCTCAACCAGCTGAAGCAGCAAACGCGCCTGCCTTTAGTGCTCTACCAGTCACTGCATTATTAAAAATCGGGAAAGCGTTCTTTAAAGAAGAAGAATGTGTACGTTATTACTATAATAAGAACAAGCCTGAACAATACAAAAACAAGGAATTACTTGTACAATGCATATCCGAAGGCTATCAGAACTCTCCAGAGGACGTAAAAACAGCAATCGAACAATCTATGTAATATCCATTCAAAAGACCTAATATCTCTTGCTTTTAAGCTAGGAGGATATTAGGTCTTTTTGCTGTCTTTCTTCCTCAATGGGCTGTGTTTCCGTATACTTCAATTTTCTTGTAGGCTCTGTTATAATTTTCTAAGAAGACATATAAAGCTTTTTTGTCCAAGTCATGGGCGACGTAATGGAAAGCTTGCTGCAAATTATTACATAAGTGGAGGCAATTATTATGGTTAAAATAGCACCATCCATCCTGTCTGCCGATTTTGCAAGACTAGGAGAAGAAATAAAAGATGTGGAGCGCGGCGGAGCAGATTATATCCATGTTGACGTTATGGACGGCCATTTCGTTCCAAATATCACGATCGGCCCTCTAATTGTTAGTGCAATCAGACCGGTTACAACACTTCCATTGGATGTCCACCTAATGATTGAAAATCCAGACCAATATATCCCGGCATTTGCTAAAGCTGGTGCAGATATTATCACAGTACATGCAGAAGCATGTCCTCATCTTCATCGCACACTCCAGCTCATTAAAGAGCATGGCGCAAAACCAGGTGTTGTTCTAAATCCAAGCACACCAGTTGAGATGATTAAGCATGTAATTCAAGATGTTGAAATGGTATTGCTCATGACGGTAAACCCGGGCTTTGGCGGACAAGCTTTCATTTCGAGCGTATTGCCAAAAATAACAGAAGTTCGTAAACTTGCTGATCAGTTCAATCCAGGACTTGAAATCGAAGTAGATGGCGGTGTAAATGAACAAACAGCTGTCCTTTGCAAAGAAGCAGGTGCAAATGTTCTTGTTGCCGGTTCCTTTATTTATGACAGTGAAGACAGAGCTGCAGCCATTAAAGCTGTGCGCGGCGAATAATACACACAAAAAAAAGCGAATCATTGATTCGCTTTTTTTGTGTTAAGCATTATCTAGCTTACGCTGTCATTCTCACTTTGGCGGTCAGTTTTGTTAATACTGTTGCAAGAAGCAGTGTCCGCTCAATGAAAGTATCCAACTCCAAATATTCTTCCTCACTGTGGGCATTTCCTCCAACTGGTCCAAGTCCATCTATTGTCGGAATTCCCATCGAGCTTGTAAATGCTCCGTCAGAGCCTCCGCCGGTAAAGGTGTCCTTGACTTCAATTCCAAGTTCCTTGCCAGCTTCTTTAATTATTTTTAATAGTTGAACTGATTGACTGTTTTTCTCCATTGGCGGTCTGCTTATGCTCCCCTTCACCTCAATCTCAGTGCCTTCCACGTCAGAAACAGCACAGATTTCGCGGATTTGCTTATCAATAAGAGGAGCTTGTTCCATATTAACAAGACGAACATCCACTCCAGCTTTCGCAGATGAAGCAACCGTATTGATGGATGTTCCTCCTTCAATCATTCCTACATTAACAGTTATTCCTTCTTGGTATTTAGTCAGTTTTTGAAGCTTAATGGTTTTGTATGCCAGCTCCTCAATTGCACTTCTCCCTTTTTCATGCTCAACACCTGCATGTGCACTGGTTCCCTTGACCATAATCGTATAGCGTCCCCCGCCTTTTCGAGCAGATACAATCGAACCATCCTTTCTGCCTGGCTCCACAATTAGGGCATAATCCTTCCCTCTTGCCGTTTGTTCGATAAGCTTTCTTGAATTAGCTGAACCGATTTCTTCGTCACTATTTAAGACTATTTCCACATTTTTTAGTGCAGAAGAATGAATGCTTCTTAGTGCTTTAACTGCATACAGAACAGATACAAGGCTGCCCTTCATATCAACAACTCCAGGGCCGTATGCTCTGTTTCCTTCTATTCGGAACGGGCGTTTTTTTGCAGTGCCTTCCGGAAAGACAGTATCCATATGGGCAACAATAATAACTTTCGGATCTCTAGCATCCTTATGACGCAAAACAAGATTATTTCCTGTTTTCTTCTCTTTTTTTATGGTTGAAACAAAGCCAGCCTCTGCAAACTTACTCTCTAAGATGTCTGCAATTTGGTCGACTCCTTTTTTTACATAGCTTCCGCTGTCAATATTTACGAGATTCTTGAGCAGCTCAATCATCTCTTTTTCCCTTTCTTTTAAATATTCCTCCATAATAGTGTTCCCCCTGATAATCCATGCTTTTAGCCATTATATTTTTTTTCGATGCTCTTTTAAAACTTACTTCTCTTTATTTGTTAATCTCCCCTTATCTTCGTCACGATAAGTGTGCCGTTTTTAAAGACAAGTATTGTTATAATTTTACGATACCCAGCAATGATAATAAGTCAGCATACTAACCTCTATTGCTGGTAAAATGCTTTTATATAAACTTTGACACTCCCTCTTCATTATTATTATATGCAAGTATCTTCCTGTTTGGGGACTAGGCAAATCTTTTAAATATCTTTTGATTTACGTGTATGGCCCATCAATAATTTACATACTATTCAGAAAAATTAACCGATATACAATAGTATAGGGCCAAAAAATTTATTGTCAATAAGGGTCAAACGTACTTCCCCCCTTTTTCATAATGAAAAAAACCGCTTTATAAGCGGCCTCCTCTTTAAAACGTCAATGCCAGCAGTCTTGCTGAAGCATAATTATATTTTTCTAGAGAAACGTTAAATACAACTCCTGTATTTAAAAAAACGGTATTTTCCACAACTAAGGCAGGGTCTCCTTCTGGCAAACTTAAATGAAGACCATCCTCTTTCGAAAGCTTCTCGCAATAAATGAGTTTATCGGCAAACCCTACCTTTAGTCTTAAGTCTTCTGTTATATATCGATATATAGATGATTCAGCAATTTCTGTATTCAAATATGGTACCAATGTCTTATTGTAGTAAGCTTCTTCTAAAACAAGAGGCTCGCCATTTACGAAGCGAAGTCTTTTAATATAGTAAAGAGAATCACCAGGCTTACACTTCATTTTAGCAGCCAGTTTGCTGTCAGCCAGCACGAGTGACAATTCAATGATAGAGCTGTTCATATCAGCCCCGGCCAACTCACTAGTGAGCCCCCGCATTTTTCGAATCGTTATACAGCCAGGCCTGGAAAACTCTCTCAAAAAAAGACCGCTACCTTGCACTTGATAGACATAGCCTTCATCTGCCAATATTTTTAATGCTCTTCGAATGGTATTACGGCTGACTTGAAACCTATGCATCAACTCTTCTTCTGTCGGGAGCTTTTCGTTCGCTTGGAAATTCCCTTTTAGAATATCATTCTCGAGGGCACTGGCAACCATTTGGTATTTGACTGTCATATGCTTTTCTCCTCTCGATAAAAATGGGGCAGACTTCTACCTAGAAGAATACCCCTTTTAAATACTTACAGACTACAATTAAAGCTCTTCTCCTCTTGTTTCAATAATATGCTTGTACCAATGGAAGGAAAGCTTTTTCTTTCTTGCCAGATTGTTTTTATGGTCCACATAGATGAATCCATACTGTTTCTTATAACCGTTCAGCCAGCTTAAAAGATCAATTACAGACCATGCGTAGTATCCTTTTAAATGGATACCTTCTCCAATTGCTGTTTTTACTGCTTTTAAATGCTCTTCAATATATTTAATTCTTGGGACATCGACAATTTCATTCTCAATGACTGGATCTTCGTCACCAAGACCATTCTCCGTAATATACAGTTTTACATCTCCATATCTTTCTTTTAGCATTCGCAAGCCATCAAGAAATCCTTCTGCAGAGATTTCCCAGCCCCATTTTGTATACACTTTGTCCTCCATCATGACCGTTTTGTAGACCCCGTCAAAGGATGGGTTTCCAGGCCTGCCTGTCGCATTGTCTCGGCTGATTTCAACTGCTTCAGCTGACCCTTGAATTTTTTCAACACGTGCCGGTTGATAATAGTTAAGCCCGATAAAATCATTGAAGCCAGCTGTTTCTTTCAAAAGCTGAAGCTCCTCGTTTGTCCAATCTGGCGTCAGTCCTTTTTCCGTTAGTGCATCCAATACATATTGCGGATATTCGCCTTTAAGGATAGGGTCATAGTACCAATATGTTTGGTAGTAATTCGCATGATTAGCAGCAAACCGATTATCTTCCTTGCTGTCCACGCCGAATGCAGGACTGAATACATGCGTAATACCAATTTCCCCGTATTGCTTTAGTTCTTTATATTTCTTCACTGCCATCGCATGGGCAAGAAACACATTATGTGTCGCCTGGAAATATTCTTTATGCGCATTCACTAATCCTGGCGGATGAGCACCGTTTAAATACCCTAGCGTACAGAAAACAATTGTTTCATTAAATGTAATCCAATGCTTAACCCTGTCTCCAAATGCTTTAAAGCAAACTTCCGCATATTTAGCAAACGCATTTGTTGTGCGTTTATTTGTCCAGCTGCCATCCTCTTCTAATGGAAGCGGGAGATCCCAATGGTAAAGAGTCACAAACGGGACAATTCCGTACTTTAGGCATTCATCTATTAAATTATTATAAAACTCAATTCCTTTTTCATTAATTTCTCCATCACCATCTGGAATAATCCGTGCCCAAGATATGGAGAAGCGATAGGATTCCAATCCCATTTCAGCCATTAATCGTACATCTTCCTTGTAGCGATGATAATGGTCAACTGCAACATCGCCATTCGTTCCTTCGAATGTTTTTCCAGGTATTTTAGAGAAGATATCCCAGTTAGTCACACCTTTACCGTCTTCATTCCACGCACCTTCCACTTGGTAAGAAGCCGATGCTGCACCGAATAAAAAATCTTTAGGGAATTTCATAATATGGAACCTCCATTATCTAATGTTAACCATCTATTTATTAGAACGTCTTATATTTGTTGGTACAATTATATTGTAAATGCTTTCATTAATAATGTAAACGCTTTATTTTAATTTTCTTCTTTTGTTCTTTTATGGTTGATTTTGGTAATTACAAAGCTTATAATATATCCAATCATATAAAATGTAGCGTTGATGAGGGAAAGTACAATAGATTATCTTTTACAGAGAGCTTCCACCCTGCTGCAAGGAAGCATTGATATCTATTAGAAAAATGGACTCTGAGCTCCGCACTGAACATATTAATTAGTAGGCTGCGGCAAGATTTGACACTTGTTATCCATGTCACAGTATGAAGGCTTTTATTAAGCTGGGTGTACTTGCAGAGGCTGACTTGTGTGAGCAAGCAGTGAACAAAGGTGGTAACACGCGGCATAGAGCCCCGTCCTTTTCTTATGGAAAAGGGCGGGGCTTTTTATTTTGCAGCTTTGTTCATTTTTCCAAAACTTTTTAGGAGGAATGCAGGATGACTATTTTTATTGGAGGAGCTTGGCCATATGCAAATGGCTCATTGCATATCGGCCATATCGCAAGTTTATTGCCCGGTGATATTCTGGCAAGATTTTACCGGCAAAAAGGAGAAAAAGTACTTTATGTCTCAGGCAGTGA
Organism: Niallia sp. Man26; assembly: GCF_022049065.2. Taxonomy (NCBI): domain Bacteria; kingdom Bacillati; phylum Bacillota; class Bacilli; order Caryophanales; family Bacillaceae; genus Niallia; species Niallia sp. Man26. The sequence continues at coordinate 966,127 of NZ_CP095743.1, read as the reverse complement.
CTGCAATGGTACTCCCATTTCAGTTCGGGCAAACCAAGAAGGCGTTGAGCCAAAAACAATCGCAGACAGGTATCATCAGGAATTTGCACATGATTTTGAAGCACTAGGATTTTCCTATGATTTTTATACAAGAACAGATGCAGACCATCATCATAAAACCGTTCAGGAGCTATTTTTAGCTTTACAAAAAAATGGTCATCTATATAAAAAAGAGGTCGAGCAGGCATACTGTATAAACTGTGCTCAATTTCTGCCAGACCGCTTTGTTGAAGGCATCTGCCCAGCCTGCGGTAATAAGGCACGGGGAGACCAATGTGATCATTGCTCTGCCATTTTAGAAGCATTGGAGCTTCATGATAAAAAATGCAAGCTTTGCCAGCATGAACCTACTGTTAGAACAACGGAGCACTTTTACTTCTCCTTAAGCTCCTTTCAGCAGCAGCTTGAGCAACTGCTGAAAAGCTCTTCAAAGAATGAGACATGGAGAAACAATGCCAGATTTTTGACAGAAAGATATTTAACAGAAGGACTGCGCGACAGAGCTGTAACAAGAGACTTGCCTGTTGGTGTGAGTGTTCCAATCGCTAACTATGAAGATAAAAAAATATATGTTTGGGTGGAGGCTGTTGCTGGATATTATTCAGCAAGCAAACACTGGGCTCACAAAACCGGAGGAAAGCATGAAGATTACTGGAATGAGAATACTGTGTCTTATTATGTGCATGGGAAAGACAATATTCCCTTTCATACTATTATTTGGCCGGCTCTCCTTCTTGGCTTAAACATCAAAGCACTGCCGGACTATATTCTTTCCAATGAATATATGACATTGGAGAGAAAGAAAATTTCTACAAGCCAAAACTATGCTGTTTGGATTCCTGACTTAATCAAGAAATATCACCCAGATTCTATTCGTTATTTTCTTACAATCAATGCTCCTGAAAAGCGGGACGCTGATTTCTCTTGGCGCGAATTCATCTACAGCCATAACAGTGAGCTTCTCGGCAGCTTTGGTAATTTTGTGAATCGGACTGTGAAATTCATCAGTAAATACTATTCAAATAATGTGGAAAAACGGGAGACAAGCGAAGAAGTCCGCAAGCAAATTAATACTAGCTACATACTAGTGGCTGAAAAAATAGAAGCAGGAGAAATAAAGCAGGCACTTCAATCATTGTTTGAGCTTATTCGATATTCGAATAAATATTTTGATAATAGGAAACCTTGGATTGATATCAAGGAAGACGAGGAATCATGCCGTCAGACGATTTATGATTGCTGCATCCTGTTAATAAATATCGGGCAGATGCTCCATCCCTTTTTACCATTTAGTTCAAACAAACTTAAATCTCTATTTCAGCTTGAAAAATGGTCTTGGGAATACACGGAAAAGATACCTGCTTTTATAAAGGATATAGAGCCGTTATTTGAACGAATTGATGTTGTTTCTATAGAGGAAGAAACAGACAAAATAAAAAACCAGACAGCAACCAGCTAGAGCTGCTATAAACAAAAAGCAAAATAAACCTGATAGAAGTCTATCAGGTTTATTATTATTCAGCTGCCCTTAACACCATACAAGATAAAGCCAACTCCTGTTAGCACACATAGCATCTTCCCGAACGAAATTTTGTCAGCAATACTGAAAAGGCCGATTGATGTCGTGGCAATCAGGATGAGCGGACCGACAATTGCAAGAGAACTATTGATAATTAAGGCTTTTTCTATTTGATTGGACTTTAGCATCAATACTGCTGCTGTTATTTCAATACATCCTGACAGCAGTCTGAGCAACGCCATTCCTAACACGGCCTTACCGATTAAAGAAAACATAAGCTCCTCCTATTAGCATGCAAACTTACTTTATTTATATGCATTTACTAGACTAATAGGACAGTTTTCTTTACTTAAGTTATATTAGTGTCAGCTTATAGAATGAAACCCTTGCTCTTTTATCTTCTCTAGTACTGTTTCCTTTGTTATTTGGTTTTCATCATAAACAATTTTGACTTCTCCGTCCGAAACATCAACAAGGGCTCTCTCTATCCCTTCTGTCGTAACTAAAGCTGCTTCTAATGAGTTAATTGGCTGTGCTTCTGTTGCTTCCTTTAAGTAAACAGTCATTTCCTTCATAAATTCTTGTACTCCCTTCCACACATTAATTGTCTAATAAGTAGAATACCCGATATTTAGGAAAACATGCTTCCATTTACATACGCTTATTCTCTCTAATGGATTTCATGCAGTTTGGACAAAAGCCTAATTCCTCTGCAAAAGCATACCACTTTTGACAACTTAAACATTTCTTATGTAGTTCTTCATTAATAAGCAGATCATAACCGTAATAAGTGACAACACGTTCAATTTTCAATCTGTTCTCCCTCCTTAAACAGCCCTTGTTAAGTTATGCGTTTCGTTTAAAAAGGTGCTAGTTGGGGGAAAATTAGAATTGGCAGAAAGAAAAAAAGCTGCCCATTTATTAAAACAGGCAGCTTTCACATCAATGCTGTTTGTTAGGAAGGCTGCTTTCTGGATGGCCTTTTCCTTTATGTTTGTTTTTCTCTTGTTTTTTACTGTTTTCCTTTAATGTTTGTACAAACTCACTTGTATCCTTCATGTTTTTTAACCTCCTTAAATTTACAAACATTTGTTAATTTAACCGAATGTACATATTTCCATTCCTTTTCACTACATTTCTAATTATTCCAAATTATACCTAAAAACTATATATAGATATAATAAAATAACAAAATTCTACTTAAAACTATATAAAACTATTTTGATTATAAAAATGGAAAAACTTGTTTAATCCTTTACAGAACAATATCGTTCGATATATTAAAAATTTTTTTGACAAAACATCTGTTTTTTCAGTATTATATTAGAATACTAGAGGAGGTTAAAACAATGCTAGACTTAAATAAACAGAAAATTGTGGACAGTGTTCCGCAAAAGGGTTTTTTTGGTCATCCAAAAGGACTTTTCACTCTGTTTTTCACAGAGTTCTGGGAGAGATTCTCTTACTACGGAATGAAAGCTATCCTTGTTTACTACATGTATTATGAAGTTTCAAAAGGCGGACTAGGCATTCCTGAAACTACTGCATTTGCCATTACGTCTATTTACGGTTCACTTGTCTATATGTCAGGAATCATTGGCGGCTGGTTAGCTGACCGAATTTTTGGTACTTCTAAAGCAGTATTTTATGGCGGTATTTTCATCATGCTTGGTCATATTGTTTTAGCAGTACCAGGAAGCATCAGCATGTTCTTCGTATCAATGGTGCTAATCGTTATTGGTACAGGCTTATTGAAACCAAACGTATCAAGTATTGTCGGTGAAATTTATTCACAGGAAGACAATCGCCGCGATGCAGGATTCAGTATCTTCTACATGGGTATCAACCTTGGAGGATTCCTTTCTCCGCTGATTGTCGGTGAAGTCGGCATGAACACAAGCTTCCATTTAGGCTTTGGTCTTGCTGCAATCGGTATGCTTATTGGATTATTAGTATTTATGTTTACAAAAAAGAAAAACCTTGGGTTGGCAGGTACCCTTGTTGCAAATCCTCTTTCAGCTACTGAAAAGAAAAAGGTTTATTCTATTATTGGTATTGGAATCGTTGTTCTTGCTATCATCTTAGCCATTACTATTCCAACAGGCCTTCTTACATTTGACACTTTTGCTATTGTAGTCGGTATCCTTGGATTCTTGATTCCAGCAATCTATATTACGGTAATGTACCGCAGTCCAAAAACAACATCTGACGAACGTTCTCGTTTGATTGCTTATATCCCATTGTTCTTAGCATCTGTAATGTTCTGGGCAATACAGGAGCAAGGTTCTACAATTCTTGCAGGATATGCTGATAAACGTACACAGCTTGAATTTGCTGGCTTGCACTTATCGCCAACACTATTCCAATCATTGAACCCGCTGTTTATCATTATCTTTGCACCAATTATAGGATGGCTATGGGTTAAGCTTGGTGACCGCCAGCCTTCTATCCCAAAGAAATTCTCAATAGGATTGCTGTTTGCAGGTCTTTCTTTCCTAGTAATCCTGCTTCCAGCTTATTTTGGCGGAGCGAACTCGCTTGTTAATCCTTTATGGCTTGTGCTTAGCTACTTTATCGTTGTAATTGGAGAGCTTTGCTTATCTCCTGTAGGATTATCAGCAACAACAAAATTAGCGCCGGCTGCATTTTCTGCACAAACGATGAGCCTTTGGTTCTTATCTAATGCCGCAGCACAAGGATTGAATGCACAAATTGTTAAGTTCTATTCAGAAAAAACTGAAATGTTGTACTTCGGCATCATCGGTGGCTGCTCGATTGTACTAGCTCTTGTATTATTCCTTCTATCACCAATGATTCAAGGCAAAATGAAGGGCATTAAATAAATATAAAAAAAGAACTAGATCCATTTAAAATGTACCCTATAGAGTAGACACTAAAAAAAGTCTACCTATAGGGTGCTTTTTTGTATAATAAAGAAACACAACTAGAGAAAAAACAACATGGGACTGGAGATTTTTTATGAGTAATAGGATTTTTACAGAGAAAGAGATAAAACTACTATCAGCTAATAAGTACGTTAAATCTGTAAGTGCAAAAGGAATCACTTATACGGAAGAGTTTAAACATATTTTTATCGCAGAAAACGAAAAAGGTAAGCTACCAAGGGTAATATTTGAGGAATGCGGGTTCGATATAGATATTATTGGTATGCCTCGAGTTAGTTCTTCGGGAAAGAGATGGCGTGCTAACTATCGTGAAAATGGGGTATCTGGGTTACAAGATACCAGAAACGAGAATTCAGGAAGACCTAGTGAAAGAGAACTTAGCATGGAAGAGAAATACGCAAGACTAGAAGCTCAAAATAATTTATTAAAGGCAGAAAACGAACTATTAAAAAAGATTCGTTTGGCAGAAAGGAGGATGAAAAAGTAGTTCTCCCTCCTTTCCAAAAATATCGCCTCATACATTCGGTAATTGAAAAATACCAATTGAAGCATATGGTGAGTTATTTATGTGATATCTCAGGTGTATCAAGAAGTGGCTACTATAATTACTTTTCTCAAAAGTCACACGAACAAAGAAAGAGAAAAGATGAACAGGATGAAGAAGTGAAGGCAATCATCTTAAAAGCATTTCATTTCAAGAATCGTAAGAAAGGGGCACGCCAAATTAAAATGACTTTGGCGGGTCAATTTAAAGTTGTCTATAATTTAAAACGTATACGAAGAATTATGAAGAAATACAATATTATTTGTCCGATTAGAAAGGCAAATCCTTATAGACAAATGATGAAAGCTACAATGGAACACCGTGTTGTACCAAACCTTTTAAATAGACAATTTAAGCAAGGGATTCCAGGGAAAGTGCTTCTGACTGATATCACATACCTTTCCTTCGGCAAAGGGCTAAGAGCCTATTTATCAGCAGTTAAGGACAGTTCAACTGGTGAAATTCTAGCCTATCATGTATCGGATAGAATGACCTTGGAATTGGCAACAGTCACTCTCAAGAAGTTAAAGAAGAACAGAAACTTTACGTGTGCAAAAGATGCTTTCATTCATTCCGATCAAGGTGTTCATTATACAAGTCCTATCTTTCAAAAAGCAGTAAAAAAATTAGGGTTACGCCAATCTATGTCAAGACGAGGAAACTGTTGGGATAATGCCCCCCAAGAATCATTCTTTGGCCATCTTAAAGATGAAGCCTCTATTAAAACATGTACAAGTTTAGATGAAGTAAAAAAGGAAATCAAACAATATATGATTTATTACAATTACTATAGATACCAATGGAACTTAAAAAAGATGACCCCTGTTCAATACAGAGATCATCTTCTTACAGCAGCATAGACTTTTTATAAAATGTCCTTTACAAAGGGTACACTTTATTTAAATCTAGTTCTTTTTTTATTGCTTACTTAACCACTAAAGGAACAACCATCCCTTTATTAACATCAATTAAGCCATGATCTGTAATTTTTAATGCAGGACTTACTGGCAGCGATAAAGTGCTTAACGACATAATCGCATTATAATGTTCATAGCCAAGCGCTTGGAGTGTTGCTGTTAATTGTTCTACCTGCTTAGAAATGATAGATAAAGGCTCTTCTGAAAGAATACCGCCAACAGGCAACGGCACATTTGCAAGAATTTCGCCATTATGAACACAGCAGATTCCTCCTTGCTGCTTTATTACTTCATTCGCTGCTATCACCATATCCTCTTTATTTTGACCTAGGACAAGGAGATTATGGTTATCATGTGAATAAGTTGTGGCAACAGCACCTCTTTTCAGGACATCCCCGCCAATAAGCCCTCTTGCACTATTGCCGTTCTTGCCATAGCGTTCAAATGTAGCAAGAAGTCCGTATTCACTTTCCTCCCACTGCAGCATACCCGCTTCTATATTTAAATCATCATGTTTTTCTTCTGTGAAGGTAGAGCCGTTTTTCACATTCATTATTCGGCATTTTACTTTGCCATCATTTTTCATAAGCTTCACTTGAAAAGCATCTTCATCCAGTTTGTTTAGATTTACACTTTCGTAGAAGCTGCTCGGAAATGCTTGGCTGCTTTCTTCCTGTACGTAAGGAATTGTCTCATCATAGACCTTTGTTCCTTCTTTATATACTTCTTGGATATGAAAGCTTTCTAACTCTGAAATTAGCAGAAAATCTGCGAGCTTGCCTGGTGCAATTACGCCTCTGTCATACATTCGCATGCGGGCAGCTGGTGTATAAGTACAAGCATAAATCGCTTTCTCAGGAGACATGCCCATTGCGATAGCTTTTTTCAGGAGAACATTTAAATGCCCTCTGTTTTGCAGGGAATCTGCCATTACATCATCTGTCACAAAACAGAAATGCTCATCAACATCTTGATCAATTAAATAATCTATAACTTCTTTTGTCATTGATTTTTCTTGAATTTCAAGGAACATCCCTATTGCTATACGCTCCTTCATCCCTGCTACTGTTTGATGGGTATGATCGGATGTAACTCCTGCAAATGCCAGACTCTGTAATTCGAGATCAAGGAGTTTTGGAACATGTCCTTCAATAATAAGCTCAGGATAATTCTCTGACATATATGATAATATCTTGTTTGTTTTTCCGCCTGGTTTGGAAATAACATCATAATAATTCATGATTTCCCCAAGGCATTTTATTCTCTCTGTCTGCAGCAATTCTTCGATATCTTCTATCTCAATTGCTCCGCCAGTAGTTTCCATACTAGTTGCAGGAACCGAGCTTGGAATAGCATAGAACATGTCCAAACGACAGTTCTTGCTTGCCTTGATCATCTCTTTTACACCTGCTATTCCAAACACGTTTGCCATTTCATGAGGCTCAGGTACAATCGTGGTGACCCCATTTTTTAGCAAACCGTATGAAAATGTCGCTGGAGTAACCATCGTGCTTTCAATATGGAGGTGGATATCAATCAATCCTGGAACAAGATACATGCCAGCAGCTTCTATTATTTTCTCTGCCGTAAACGTTTCACTGCCTTTTGCACCTATATAAAAGAACTTGCCATCCTTAACAGCGACATTTGCTTTTGTGAACTGTTTGAAATAGCTGTTAAAAACCATTGCTTCTTTAATAAGCATATCTACTTTCATTGTTTGACCCCTCCTACTCTACAAGCACCATCTGATCCTTTGGAATAATCAGGACTACAACTTGTCCGACATTAAATGGTGCTGTCATCTCTTTATTAACAGTAAATTCACCAATTGGTGTGCTGACAACATATTGATAGCTTCTGCCGAGGAATGTTGTAATCTTTATTTTTCCTGGTATGCCATTAGAAGGAAGGACTTGTGTTTCGTTCCATTCTGCAAGCAGGAAGTCATCTGGCCGGACAGCTCCAACCTTTTTAGCTGGCGTCATATGGGAATGTTTTTCAACAGTAAACATACTGCCATTCTTATACAGCTCCACTATATCCCCTTTATCTTCTCTTCTATCAAACTCAATAAAGTTTTTGAAGCCGATAAAATCAGCGACAAATTTTGTTGCAGGATATTTATAAATGGTTGCAGGATCGCTCAATTGCTCGATGATGCCTTTATTCATGATGGCTACTTGATCAGAAATAGAGAAGCATTCTTCTTGATCGTGAGAAACGTATACCGTTGTTATTCCAAGCTCTTGCTGTATTCTTCTTATTTCAACACGCATATTGACACGCAAATTAGCATCGAGATTGCTTAATGGTTCATCAAAAAGGAGAATATCCGGTTCAATGACAAGTGCTCTTGCGATTGCGACCCGTTGTCTTTGTCCACCTGAGAGCTCTGCAGGGTATCTTTTACCGTATCCTTCTAGATTGACGATTTCCAACATGCGCTCTACTCGCTTCACAGCTTCTGCTTTCGGAACCTTTCGCAAACGAAGACCGAAGGCAATATTATCAGCAACAGTCATATGGGGGAACAAAGCATAGTTTTGAAACACAAACCCAAAGTTTCTTTTGTTAACAGGAACCTTTGTATAATCTTTATCTTTAAACAAGAACTTCCCGTTATTTGATTGCAGGAAACCGGCAATTAGACGAAGCGTTGTTGTCTTGCCGCAGCCGCTTGGTCCAAGCAGGGATACAAGCTGCCCCTTTTCGATTTCAAGATTGAAATCCTTAAGAATTTCTTTTTTGTTATAAGCTACAGATATGTCTTGTAATGTAAACAAAGCCACATTTAACAATCCCTTCTATCTTTTTGTAAAATAGGATAATCCCATTAATCGTTCTACTATAAACATGAACAATGCAGTAATAATCATTAACAGTACAGATATAGCTGCAACAGTAGGGTCAAAGTAGTTCTCTACATACAACAGCATCTGGATTGGGAATGTGCTCACACCTGGTCCTGTCATGTAAACAGAGATATCAACATTATTGAATGACTCTAAGAAGGCAATCATTACAGCTGCAATTATGCCTGATTTTATATTCGGGACAACTATCGAGAAAAAGGTGCCAATTCTGCTTGCTCCTAAACTAAGTGCAGCTTCCTCTATCGAAAAATCAAAGTTTGTTAAGCTTGACGAGATAACACGAATAACAAACGGCAGCATGATGACAGTATGACCGATAAATAGGGAAGTATAGATCGGCAGCTCATATGCAACCACAATATAACGTAAGAAGGAAAAACCTAACACAATTCCCGGAATAAGAATTGGCGAAACAAAAATCCCATTGATAATTCCCTTACCCGCAAAGTCAAATCTGCTTAACGCATATGCAGCTGGCACGCCAAGTAATAATGCTAAAATATTTCCGGCAATGGAAACAAGGATAGATGTCTTGAATGTGCTCAAGAACATTTCTACTTGAAAAATATTTTCATACCATTTAAACGAATACTCTTCAGGAGGGAACTTCAAGATGCTTCCGCCCTCAAATGAAGTAATTGATATAATAAGCAAAGGCCCTAGTAAAAAAACAAAAACGAGGAAGGTAAACAGGGCCAACCCTCTATTCTTTTCCTGCATACACCTCTACCCCTTCGGATTAAGTTTTTTTGCTACTCCATTCATAATGGAAATAATAATAAAGGTCACCACAATCATGATTGTTGCTACAATGGATGCTAGCTTCCAATCATTTAATGTAATCGCATTTTGATATAAAAACGTCGAAATAACCCTTTGTTTTCCGCCTAGCAATGCTGGCGTCGTATAAGCTGTAAAGCTGCCGACAAACACGAGAATGCTGCCGATTACCAGCCCTGGCACACAAAGCGGCACAACAATCTTCAAGAAGACTCCGAGTTTTGATGCCCCAAGACTCTCTGCTGCCTGCAGTAAATCCATTTCGATATTCTCCATTACTCCAACAAGTGTAACAATTACTAAAGGCAGGAATAAATGCACTAAACCAATAATAATAGCTGTTGGTGTATACAAAATTTCAAGCGGCTGGTCGATAAGCCCGGCTCCTAGTAAAATCTTGTTCAGAACTCCGTTTTTCCCGATAATAATCATCCAGCTAAATGAGCGGACAACAGGGCTTGTCAACAACGGAAAAATAGTTAACAGCAGGAAAACTGCCTTTTTCCGAGCTTGAAGTTTAGAAATATAATAAGAGACCGGAAAGCCAATCAAGATACAGATAAGCGTCGTCAACAAGCTGACACGCAAGGTAGTCAGTAAAATCTTGATGAAATAATCATCCTTAAAAAAATCGATATATCCTTTTACACTAATTGTTCCATTATCATGAAAGGTTGTACCAATCATCGACAAGATTGGGATAACCATAAAGACAGTTAAAAACAGCAATCCTGGTAGAAGCAACAGGTATAGATATCTTTTCTTCATCTCATCACTCCCTGTTTAGTTTTTAGAATTTAAAGTTTCAATAAACATTTCAAAAAAGGCTTCCGTATCCACTTCAAGACATACCTCTAAATTAGGCTCCTTGTTCAAGCGGTTTTGGAAATCACACACAAACTGACCATCGCATAATTCACTCTTTGTTTCCACATCCACATAATGCTTCTCTGTTACCACCAGCTTGCTGTTAATGGCAATTCCGACCGCTAACGGGTCGTGCATGGCACATGCATGCACATTATAGCGGGAGTAGTACTTTTGCTGATAATCGCTTGTGCTTTCATCTAAATAGCTCGCAAGCTTTTCATCTTTCAACTGTTGAATATGATCTCTAGTAAGCAATGCCTTTCTAGTTACATCCAAGCCAACCTGTACAATGGACGGAAAGCCAGCCTGAAGGACAATCTTTGCAGCCTCTGGATCAACATAAGCATTGAACTCAGCTGTTGGGGTAATATTGCCGACACCTCTTACTACACCGCCCATGAAAATCACCTTTTTGACATGCTTCGTAATTTGAGGACATTTTTTCACAGCCAATGCCAAGTTGGTAAGAGGACCGGTACAGATTAAGGTAACCTCTCCAGAAAAACTTAAAATTGAATTGATTATGAAGTCTGGTGCAAAGCCATCGCTTATCTCATTGCTTACAGGGATATCCTTTAACGCTCCGCCAAGGCCATCCTCTCCATGAATACGATGTTCAAAAACCGGCTTTCTAAACAAGGGAGACTCTGCTCCCTTAACAACCGGTATTTCTGTACTACCAAGCAAATCAAGTATTTTGCATGTATTAATAGTCGCGGTATTCAAGGAGACGTTTCCGCTCACTGTCGTTATACCTAACAGGTCAAAGTTTTTGCTTTTAACGGCGAGCAAAATGCCAATCGCGTCATCAATCCCTGTATCCACATCAAGTATCAGCTTTTCAGGCATTCCAAGTTCCTCCTACTCTTATTGAATAAGCTCACCGTTCCAGCGGTCTATCCACTTGCTCAAGTTCTCATTAACGAATTTCATATCCATTGTGTGAAGACTGTTAATCAAGTCTTCTCCATATGTTAGTCCCTCAGCTTCCTCTTCTGTCAGCTCAACATCAATATTTACAGGAGAATCCACTTTATTTTTTGCTGATTTCTCTTGAGCTTCTTGACCGAGAATGTAGTTGATGAATTTTTCAGAAAGCTCTTTTTGATCTGTTCCTTTAATAACATTCATTGTGTTCATTACTGCATAACCACCTTCAGCCGGTGTTACAAATTCTGCATTTGGAACTGCTTCTTTCAAGTCAGCAAAATACATTTCCATAATTGGTCCAGCTGCAATTTCGCCTTGTGCAAACATGTTTACATATTCAGAAGTTTGTCCGTATTCCTTCACAACACTTGGCATAATTTCTTTCAAGGATGTGAAAGCTGCATCTTCGTTAAATGTTTCTTGACCGCTCACCTGTGATGCTAAATCAACCATCATCGGACCTGTTGTAGAAGTGATGCTTGGAATGGTAATTTTCCCTTTTAAATCTGCACTCCATAAATCCTTCCAAGAAGTGATTTCAATTGGAGACTCATCAGGGTTATAAGCAATTCCAAACTGAGCAATTGTGTACGCTGGTCCGTATTCTTCCCCTAGCGGAGCTTTCGCTACATCATAGATTTTGTCAACATTAGGAATATTCTCGCGGTCAATCGTCTCAAATAATCCATCTTGAATGCCTTGCTGTGCATAGTAGTCTGATAAGAAAATAACATCTACATCTGAATTGCCTTGCTTGATTTTATTGAGACGATCAGCATTATTGCCTGTATCTAAAACGATTTCTACATTGTTTTCCTCTTCAAAAGGCTTATAAATTTCTTCACGGAAAAAGTCTTCATTAAAGCCCCATGTCGATACAACAAGTTTCTCTTTTCCTTCGTTGCTGCCTGAATCATTAGAACCACAAGCTGCCAATAACAGTAAAGATGATGCTGCAAATGCTTGAACTATTTTTTTCATTTTTTATGCTCCTCCATTTTCATTTCTATTAGGTATTTTTTTATAATAAATGCTGTATAATACTCCCTTTTTTTATCCTGCCCGCCTTAAAGGCGCGAAGCAAAACAAAAAAAGACAATCTTAAATAGAATCATTCTTCTACTTAAGATTGTCTTTTCTTTGATAAACAAAGGGAAAACTATCTTAGTCTTATATTTTGGCGTTTCACTCAGATAAATCCAAGCAAAAATCCTCATTATTTAGTATTTAAGACGATATTTGTAAAAGCAAATTGAGTGAATGAATCGTAATCTCTTAATAAAGCTTCAATATTCCAGCCTGTTTGTTCCTCAAGCTGCTGCCTGAACTTTTTCTTAAACAATAGAGACAGATGGAAATCCACCTCTAGCTTTAAGCTCGGCACTTCCCCTTCCAGTGCAGCTGATCGGGAAGCCCTCGGATGCTTGGCTTGCAAGGTTATTACGTTTTGATCGATGGTTACTTTCAGCAATGTGGTACCAGCACCAAACAATTCCTTTGATACTTTATTATAGATTTGAGAAAGTAATCTTTTCGTTTCATTCGAATCTATGATAATCACCTGCCAAACTGTTTATACCTGTATTATACATACCTTTTTATTTATTTACAACAAAATGTGCGCTTTTTAAATAAAAAATTATAAAAAAACAGTTCTAAAATAATAAAATCCAAGCAAAATACGAACTATATCCAAAAACAACATTCCCTATTAAATAGAAAAAAAACACTCTTTTGCGTTAGTTTACCTCTTTTCATGTAAAAAAACGAGACACTTGTCAGAATATCTGACCAGTTTTCACTTTAACCAAATCTCTTTAATCTTGTTACATATCATATCATTATAAAATTATTTAGAAAATTACTTTTTTAATAAAAGAGCAGAATTCTTGTGAATATCACTCTTAAGATTATTTATAACAGGAGTTACGCCTCCATTAACATACAACAAATCCCGATTACCTTTTAATCGGGATTTGTTCGTATTTTAAGAGACAGCTGTTAGTCTTCGTGTCTGATTTTCTCTATTTCATCTGCAACAAACTGCACTTGTGTGCCGACAATGACTTGAATGCTAGTTGGGCCGACGATATTAATTCCCGGCACTCCCGTCGCTTTGATTTTATTCTGATTTACTGCATTCATGTCTTTCACTTCAATTCTTAATCTTGTTACACAGTTATCGACAGAAGCGACATTTTCATCTCCGCCTAAACCTTCGTATATTTGTGAAGCCATTGCAGCAAATTTGTTATCACCAGTCTGTGTTGTTACCGCTGCTTCTTCAGCAGTCTCTTCCTCACGTCCTGGTGTCGTCAAGTTAAACTTCGTGATTAAAAAGCGGAACAGCGTATAATAAATAACGGCGAAAACCAACCCTTGAACAATCAGCATATACGGCTGGTTTGCCAAAGGCAGCCGTGAGCTTAAAATAAAATCAATTAAGCCACCGCTGAAGGAGAACCCGGCCGTCCAATGGAAGAAGGACGCGATTGCCAGTGAGAAACCAGTAAGCACGGCATGAACTAAATACAATCCAGGTGCTGCAAACATAAAGGCAAATTCAATTGGCTCTGTTACACCTGTTACGAATGCCGCAATTCCTGCTGCAAGCATAAGGGATGCGACTTGCTTCTTTCTTTTCGTCTTAGCTGTATGGTACATTGCCAAAGCAGCTGCTGGCAATCCGAACATCATAACAGGGAAGAAGCCTGCTTGATACATACCGGTCACACCTTTTTCCCCTTTGCCAGCCCAGAAGTTCCCGATATCATTAATACCTGCTAAGTCAAACCAGAATACGGCATTCAGCGCATGATGGAGACCTGTCGGGATAAGCAGTCTGTTGAAGAAACCATATAAACCTGCTCCGATTGCTCCTAGCTTACTGATTTGTGTTCCAAATGATACTAATCCGCTGTAGATAGCCGGCCATAAGAATAATAAGATAACAGCAACTACAAGCATACTGACAGCACTTAGAATTGGAACAAGCCTTTTGCCGCTGAAAAATGCAAATGCGGCTGGAAGCTGTGTTTTGCTGAAGCGATTATACATAATCGATGCGACTATACCAGAAAGCATCCCAATAAAGGCATTTTCAATTTTTGTAAAGGCAATATTCACATCTTCTGGATTAACTCCTTGAAGCATCGCAACGGAATTTGTGGATAACAATGTCTTAATAACTAGAAATGCTACTAAACCGCTTAACGCAGCAGATCCATCCTTATCCTTAGATAATCCTAATGCAACCCCAACTGCAAATAAATATGGAATATTGTCAAGAATGGAAGAACCAGCCTTTATTAGAAAAGCTGCTGTTGGACTGTCTGCTCCCCATCCAGAAGGGTCGATTGCATAACCTATCCCCATTAAAATCGCTGCCGCTGGCAATACAGCTACAGGCAGCATTAAAGCTCGACCAAGTTTTTGCAAATAAGCTTTCATACTATTACCCCTTTAGTTTTTCAAAGTAAAAAAATTATATATAATAGCTTAGATTAATCTTCTTTGTTCGTTTAAGCCCTCCCCTCCTTTACGTCCTGGAAATAAAGCTGAATCGCTTTTTTTAAATGCCCCTCTGATTGTGTTAAGAATTCCGCTGCTTCCTCAGCTGCTGCACCTGTCAGAATCAAAAATGCTGCTGATTTCAAGTTAAGGTCTGCACTCATAAGAGCAGCCCGCGCCTCTTCCTCTGTTGTATCTGTTATGTTAATCAGCATCTGCACAGCTCTGTCCACAAGCTTTTTGTTAATCAGTTTCATGTCTGCCATTTCATTTTGATATACTTTGCCGAGCTTTGTCATCGTTGCTGTTGACAGCATATTCAAAATCATTTTTTGAGCTGTGCCTGCCTTCAGCCTTGTTGATCCCCTAATCACTTCAGGTCCTGTTGGCGCCTCTATCCCGATTTCGCATATAGAGGATAAAACAGTTTGTTCATTGTTGCTGATTCCAATTGTCATCGCACCGACTTGAGCTGCAAGTTTTGCAGCAGCGAGAACGAAAGGTGTTGACCCGCTGGCTGTTACCCCTATCACCACATCGTCCTTTGCAAGAGAGTGGCTGTTCAGTGCAGCAATAATCCAGTTATCATCATCCTCTGTTTCTTCAAGGGAATTCCACATTGCTTCATATCCGCCAGCAAGGAGAGGCACCCATCTGTTTTGCGCGATTGAAAACGTCGGAACTAGCTCTACTGCATCAACTACCGCCAGTCTGCCACTCGTCCCTGCCCCAACAACAAAGCATCTGCCGCCGCGCTTCCATCTGTCAGCAATCCCATCGACGGCAAGGCTAATTTCTGCCAGTGCTCCACGGACTGCCTGAGCAACTCCTTCATCCTCCTTGTTCATAAATTGAACAATCTCTAGTGTTGACCATTCATCTAAATGAAGACTGTGTGGATTGCGCTGCTCTGTTCCTCTTAATTCGCTCATATTTTCACCTCTTCATATCGATGACAAATTTATAGCGGTCTCCTCTGTAAATGGATTTAACATACTCAAAGGCCGCTCCATTTTCCAAATAGCTGTAGCGTTCAATAAGCAGCACAGGATCGCCTTCCTCAATTTTTAATAAATTGCATTCATTTCCTTGAGCAAGGGATGACTCCAGCGTTTGTGATGCATGGCTGATTGTAAGCTGCAGCTCCTTTTCAATATAATCATAAAGGGAGGCGTGAATGGTTTTTTCGGTCAGGTCAGTGATAATATGGGCCGGTAAATAAGAAACCTCCAGCGCCATTGGACTTTCATCTGCTAGCCTTAGACGGCTCACTTCATATACCGGCATGTTTTCTTCTATTTTCAGCTTTGCAGCAATATTTTTGTCAGAACTGATTTGTTGAAAAGAAAGGATTTTCGTCTGCGGCTTCATCCCCCTTGAACGCATATCCTCTGAAAAACTCGTCAAGCCGGAAAGAGGCTGCTCTACCTTCTGTGCTGCAACGAAGGTTCCTTTGCCTCTCTTTCTAACTAAAATACCTTCATTGACAAGATTATTGATAGCTTGACGGACAGTCATTCTGCTGATGTCATATTTCTCTGCAAATTCTCTTTCAGAACTAATTGGGTCCCCAGGATTTAAGCCCTTTACAAGCTCCTTTATTTCCGTTTCCAGCTGAAAATAGATTGGAATATGGGAATCCTTAATAATCAACGATACACACTTCCTTCTTTATCCTTCAAAATTGCCAAAGCTTCACTGTCTGCAATTATTGTTACATCTGGATGCTGCTTCAGAATAGATGCAGGAATATCCTCTGTCACCTCTGTTTGGAAAAGATTATATAAGATCGGCGCTTTTTTGCTGCCTGAAGCGAGCAAAATAATTTTTCTGCTTTTCATGATGGTAGAGATCCCCATAGAAATCGCATGTGTCGGTACGTCATCGCGATTTTCAAAGTATCTTGCATTTGCCTCTCTTGTTGACTCATCCAATTCGACAACACTTGTCTTCGAGGTAAATGATGTGCCCGGCTCATTGAAGCCAATATGGCCATTTTCGCCAATACCAAGAATTTGTAAGTCCACTCCTCCTAATTTGTCGATCAGCTCCTCATATTCTGCGGCATCTTGTTCATATGGCGGTGTTTCCGCCTTTGGAAGATGAACATTTTCTCTTTTAATGTCAATATGATCAAACAGATGCTTATCCATATAATAGGAATAGCTTTGTTCACTATTTGCCTCTAAGCCCACATATTCGTCTAAGTTAACAGTTTTGATGTTTTCATAGGATGTTTTGTTTTGCTTAAAGTCTTCTGCAAGACGTTTATATGTCCCAGCAGGTGTTCCGCCAGTTGCCAAACCAAGAATAGCATCAGGCTTTTCCTTCACAAGTCTGATGATGGCATCTGCTGCCTGCGCACTCATTTTTTCATAGTTATCTACTTCGATCCATTTCATTATTCTGCACCTCCGGATTTTGCTGCGATTATTCCTCTGCAAATGGTTAAGATTACTTTATTGTTGTCATCTAGTACGACTAAATCTGCATCCTTGCCTGTTTTAATACTGCCTTTTCTATCTAAAACGCCAATTTGTTTAGCTGGATTATAAGCACCCATTGTGATGACATCCTCTAACGAACAGCCTGTAAAAGCCATCATATTGGTGAGTGCATCATTCATCTTTAAAGTGCTTCCAGCAAGAGCCCCATTTTCGAGCAACGCTTTGCCGTCTTTTACAATTACTTTCTGACCGCCTAGTGAGGAAACACCATCCTCAAGCCATTTTGCTCTCATGCTGTCTGTTATCAGAATGATTTTATCCTTCCCCTTTTGTTTATAGGTCAGTTTGACGATTTCTGGATGGATATGAACTCCATCTACAATCATCTCTGCTGTTAACTCATCATGAAGGAGGACAGCTCCAGCTGTGCCTGGGTCTCTATGATGGAAACCTCTCATGCCATTATATAGATGTGTAACATGATTCATTCCTGCTTGTACGGCTTCAACTACTTCCTCATAAACAGCATCTGTGTGTCCCATTGACGCGACAATACCATTCTCTTTTAAGTAAGCTGCAAGCTTTAGCCCATTCTCCTTCTCAGGCGCTAATGTAACCAGTCGAATCTGGTTACCAGCCAGTTGATTCCATCTTTGGAAAAGCTCAATATCTGCCGTTTTAATTGCATCGAGCGGCTGTGCTCCTGCTCTCTTTTCATTAATAAATGGTCCTTCTAAATGAACGCCCAGAATTTCTGCCTGGCCTGGTTTGTTGTCTGTTTCTATAAATGCCGAAATGCACGTAAGCGCAGATTCAATTTCTTCCTGCCCTTGTGTCATCGTTGTCGCTAAAAAGCTTGTTGTTCCCTCATATGGCAGGATTTCGGCGATCGTCTTTAGTCCATCGTGTGAACCATCCATCGCATCGGCATTTTTCGCCCCATGAATATGAATGTCAATCATCCCTGGAATAAGCTTGCTTCCTTTAGGGAATGATATTGTTTGCACGTTCTCTGTCTTCTCAAGCCCCTCTAATTTTCCGTAAGAATGAATCCTTCCTTTCTCCATAAGCAAATAACCATCTGAGAGCACTCCCTCTTCTGTGTAAATGGTTAAGTCTTTAAGAAGCAAAAGCTCACCTTGTTCCTTCATTGTCATAACATGATCCCTTCTAACTGAAAATGATTTATCAACTATATAACTAGATGTCTAGACCAGTTAATTCAATATAAACCAATTCTAGCAAATATTAAAAATAATGCTTGGTTTTTGTTAGATTATCTGACCTATTTTTTTAGCGATCAATCGAAACCGCTTACAAGCAGATTATAAATGACTGCCCTTTATATTGTCAATACTTCTATTTTATTCTCCCCTTTCCCTTGGATTTTATTTCTAAAACTAGCATAATTTCGTGAAAAATGTATAGTTTTATACTAAATATTTCATAATGGTGATAGCACTAGTTTAACTAATAGCTTCAAATAAATACATTAAAGAAAGTTTGGATGATAGATGAATCTACTCTTTTTTCGGCCGAAAACTAAAACTGCCAGCGATTATGAGCTTTTCCAGCATCCCAACCAGACTGCAGCCCCCATTGTAACGGTGGTTACACCTGTATACAACAATGATGCCACTATAAAAAAAACAATCGATTCTGTTTTGAATCAAACATTAGGAGAAAAAATTGAATACATCCTCGTGGATGACGGTTCAACAGATAATACCCGCTCCATTCTGCTTGAGTACAGCAAGAAACATCCAAATATTAAGCTAGCATTCCTAAAGAAGAATACAGGGACACCTGCCTACCCAAGAAACTTAGGTATAAAGCTTGCTAAGGCTCCCTATATTTCATTCCTTGATGCAGATGACTGGTTTGAATTATCCGGGCTTGAAAAGCTTTATAATGTGCTTAAAGAAACAAATGATGATTATATCGTGGGTAAAACTGTGAAAATACGGACAGACGGTACAGCAATCGTGGGAGAGCATGAATCAAGCACAGAGCGAAGGAATGTTCCGCCAGTTTCTATCCCCCATATCTTTCATCACTTAGGACCACGAGCAAGAATGATGAAAACGAGCATTATTAAAGAAAATGGCCTAAAGTTTCCTGCCATGAAATTTGCCGAAGATAAGCAATTTTTTATGGATGTGCTCGCATGCTGTAAATCCATCTCAACAACAAAAGATGTCATTTACTATTTAAACAGACAAAACGAAAATAAAGATTCCTTAACTTCAAGAACGAATGTCCTACATAAGATGAAATGTAATCAAAAGGTGATTCGCTACTTTAAGGGCAAAGAACTTGATCCTGTTATAAAAAAGATGATACTGAACAGATTATATGAATTTGACTGCTTTACCGGCTTTATCAACCGTTACCATACTTTGCGAAGTGAAAAATCTTCAGTAAAGCATAAAGCAAATGACTATTTGAAAAGGAAAGCCTATGTATGGACAATGAAAAAAACATTAAGGACAGCTAAGAGTTTAGATTATGACATTAGCGATCATTTCTTTAAGCCTATTAACAAAGCATGCTATCAGCTTTTTAAAAACGGTTGCTATAAGGAAGTGGAAGAACTCACCCGCTGGCATGCGAATACAAAAATAAAGAACTTTCATTTTAAAGATGATCAAGTCTTTATGGTGTCACCATTAGCAGAGCCCTATAAATATATCGAGCTTCCAGCTCATGCAGAGCTTGCCAACTGCACCCCTAACACGGACCATATTAGCCTTCATTTGAAGGCAACAGGTGTTGATGCAGCGATCCAAGAACTTCTTTTACGGGACAGGCAGTCCGCAGCATCAGAATTCAGCCTTCCTGCATCCGTCGATGAAAATGGTGAAGGAATAATAGCCATTCCGCTCGAGTGGCTAAGCGCTCTTCCAAAATCAGTGTACAATCTTTATTTGCGCTACAATGACTATCAAAAGGTGCAATTGCATATCCCGGCATCTATAGAAAGCTTAAAGAAACAGCAGAGTAAAAACTGTCATTTCTATTGTACTGTTAATCAAAATCTTGCTTTGAAAATTAAATAAAGAAAAAACAGGATGCATCCATAATAGATGCATCCATTTTTCATTCGTAATTCGGCAGCCAGCTTCCATGTGCTTCAATTAAATCATCACACATGGCAACAATATCATCAATAGACAGTTCAGCTGCAGTATGAGGGTCCAGCAGGGCTGCTTGATAAATATATTCTTTTTTCCGGGTGACAGCAGCTTCAATTGTCAGCAGCTGTGTATTGATATTAGTTCTGTTTAATGCAGCTAGCTGCTCTGGAAGCTCGCCTATATAGCATGGCAATATCCCGTTGCGATCAACAAGGCACGGCACCTCGACACATGCCTTTTCAGGCAGGTTGCTGATTAAGCCGCCTGTGTTTAAAACATTGCCTCCAAATTTGAAAGGGTTGTTTGTTTCCATCGCTTCGATAATTCTTGAACCATATTCATGAGAGCGCACATGTGTTAGATTGCTGTTATGTACAAGCTCCTTGCGCATTTTTTCCCAGTTTTCGATTTGCTGAACACAGCGGCGCGGATATTCATCCAACGGAATTTGAAAGCGGTCAATTAATTCAGGATAGCGCTTCTTAATGAAATATGGATGATATTCAGCATTATGCTCTGATGATTCAGTCACATAAAAACCAAATCTCTCCATCAATTCAAACCGGACCATGTCCGAATGCTTTTGCAATTGCTTTTCTCTCGCACGCCTCTTTATTTCTGGATATAAGTCCTGCCCGTCTGCTTTTACTTCCAAAAGCCATGCCATATGATTAATCCCGGCAATCTTCTCCTCTACATTACTGGCTTTTATCCCTAAAGACTTTAAAAGATGGGATGTACAAACTTGAACACTGTGACACAGTCCGACTGTCTTAACATTCGTATAACGGAGCATCGCACCAGTAAGTGCTGCCATTGGGTTTGTATAATTTAAAAACAAGGCATCA
The DNA here is from genome assembly GCF_022049065.2 of Niallia sp. Man26. Taxonomy (NCBI): domain Bacteria; kingdom Bacillati; phylum Bacillota; class Bacilli; order Caryophanales; family Bacillaceae; genus Niallia; species Niallia sp. Man26. The sequence goes on along the minus strand of NZ_CP095743.1, from coordinate 944,804 downwards.
GGACAAACTTCTTCCATATCCTTCGCAAACTCAAGCATGACAGGAATAGTCCGTAAACTGCGGAAAATACCGCCAATTCCAACAGTATCTGCAATTGTTTGACGCAGACCGTATTTTTTCGGAATCTCAAAGTCGATAACTGTGCTAGGCTTATACCCGCCAACTTGGATGGCATTTATGACATATTTTGCTCCTCTTAATGCTTCCTTCCGATTGGAATAAGCTTTTATCGTAATAGAGCAATTATAGTTGTTACGCAAATTGTTCAGCATATTTTCCGAATCCTTCAAGCGGCCTTCATCAATATCAAACAGAGCAAACTCAAAACCTTCCAGTGCAGGGACCATCATGCAGTCTCCTAGTACATTTTTTGCAAACACAGTGCTTCCTGCTCCGATGAAAGTAATTTTGGACATATGTTTTTCTCCCCTCTATTCTTCTATAAAACCGCTATGCTTGTTTACGCAGTATGTTCCTGTATGCTGTATTAACATTCCAAGTCAGCCACAGCGCTATCGTGCTTCCTAGGAATAACAAGAAGAAGCCGGCGAATCGGCTGAAAACAGCAAAAATCGTGATAGTGCCGATCACCATAATTGCGCTGTGTGCAATCCGGGTAATGCTCATAAACAGCATACTTTTCAGCACTTCCCTTATAGTTTGTTTCTTTTCCACTAATAGAGGAAATAAGTATGGAAGCATAATGATATAAACAAATGCAATAGTCAGTAGAGTATATCTGAAAACTACAAAAATAGTACTCTCTGCTTGTAAAAAAAACTGGAAATCAACATACAGCAAGATACCAGTAAATAGAACGATTGCCCCTAAAATATTTGCCTGGATGAAATACGCTTTGAACTTTAGCATAAACTCTCGGAACATATGGTCATCTCCCGCTCCCTCGAGCCATTGTTTCGTTAAAGAAAACATGGCTGCAGTTGCAGGAAAAATTCCAAACAGGACAAGTCCTGCGGCTGTAAACAGCAGCCAGAGAAGATTAGCATACAGCAGGCGGTATAACCATGTGCACGCATTCATCAGCTTGTTAATAAGATCACCTCATTAAGGATAGTTCTAACCATCAATGACTTTAGCCTTTAGAGCCCGTTAAGGCGATGCCTTCAATAATTTGTTTTTGGGCAAAAATATAGACAATAATAACTGGAATAATGGAAATGGTCGTTCCAGCCATCATCAAGGACCAGTCTGTAAAATATAAGCCTTTAAAGGTATTCAAGAGCAGCGGAACAGTGAAGTTTTCTGGTGAAGTTAAATAAATCAGCGGCTCTAAAAAACTGTTCCATATTCCCATAAAGGCAAATATTCCGAAGGCAGCAAGTGCTGGTTTGATCAATGGCAGTATGATGCTTCGATAAATCCGAATTGGGTTTGCCCCATCTAATACAGCTGCCTCGATTTGTTCATTCGGTATCCCTCTAATAAACTGCCGCAATAAAAACACCCCGAATGCATTAAACAAGCCAGCTGGAACAATTAAGGATAGATGTGTATCAATCCAGCCAAAGGCATCCATAATTAAGTACAATGGCACCATCGTCACTTGCTTCGGTATCATCATTGTTGCCAAGAACATAATGAACAGCAGATTGGAACCGCAAAAGCGCATTTTTGCGAAAGCAAATGCAGCCATGGAACAAGTCAGCAAGTTTAAAAGCACAACAACTGCTGTTATATAGAAGCTGTTAAAATAAGCTTTTGCAAATGGCATGGCTGTTAAGGAATTGGGATAGTTTTGGAAATTAATAGGATTAGGGAACCATTTCGGCGGCACAAGGAAAATTTGCGACATATCTTTCAGTGAGCTGCTTATTGTCCAAAGGAAAGGTGCAACCATCAAAAAGGCACCAGCAATTAGGACAAGATGGAGCAATATGCGCAGAACAGAGATTTTTTTCTTTGTTGGCAATGGAACCACAGGCTTGGGGGCTGTATTAACCGGTACGTCATTGATCTTCATAATGCACCCACCTTTTCGACATTTTGAATTGGATTAGCGTAAATGCGAGTATGATGACAAACAATACCATTGCTGCTGCCGAGCTGATACCCATTTTGAAATCAACAAAGGCGGCTTCGTAAATATGATACACAAACGTGTAGCTCGATTTAGCAGGTCCTCCGCTTGTCATAACATAAGCCTGATCAAAAACTTGGAAAGAAGAAATAATTGCCATTATAGCAATGAAGAAGGTCGTTGGTGATAGCAGAGGCAAGGTAATATGGCGAAGCTTTTGCCACTTTGTTGCTCCGTCTATTTCTGCCGCCTCATAATAGGATTTAGAAATCCCCTGCAGGCCTGCCAAAAAAATAACCATATTATGTCCTAGTCCCCACCAGATACTTAGAATAGCAATCGATGGCATGACCCAGTTTGTGTCTGTCAGCCACATTGGTCCTTTAATTCCAAAGTTTGCTAGAATTTGATTTAATATGCCGAAGTCTCCATTTAAAATCCACATCCAGATAACCCCGATAGAAACAGAGCTTGTAACAACAGGCATAAAATAAAAAAGTCTGTAGAAATTTTTGCCCTTAATTTTATTGAGAGCAATTGCAACCGCTAATGACAAAGCGATACTGACAGGAATGACTAAAATTGTATAATAAACCGTATTTCCTAAGGCCTTCCAAAAGTCGGCATCTTGAAATTGATCGATATAGTTAGCTAACCCAATAAATTCTTTAGCGCCAAACCCGTCCCATTTCATAAAGCTCAATGTTAATGTGAAGATAACTGGAATCAATGAAAATAGTATTAATCCGATTAATTGCGGAGCTAAAAATGCATATCCCCAAAGATTTTGTCGGCCTCTCATCAGCGTTCACCCACTTTTTTTAAAATAGAAGGGGGAAAGGAATTCCTTCCCCTTCCTCCATTTACTTTTTTATTCCGCTTTATGTTCTTCAATCATTTCTTTCGCTTTTTTCGTCAGTTTATCTACTGTTGTCTGGGCATCATCTTTGCCAAGATACATCAAGTCCATAATGTCATTGACTTCCTTATCCAACCCAGGAATGGTGGATTGAATTGCGTTTGCATAGCCTTTTTCCCTTGCTTCAATAATATAGTTGACATGCTCTGGAACATTGGAGCTAGTAATTGCTTCATCAATACCATTGATAGAAGGAATTGCATTTCCGATACCGTTAAGACGCTGCTCTTGCCCTACCTTAGATGTGTAGTAAGAAACAAATTTCATCGCCGCCTCTTTATTTTTTGAATCTTTATTAGCAGCTAGATATGCAGTCGGAATGGCAACAGGCTCTTGCTTATTTTCTGTATTAGATGGCCATGAAATATAATCCCATTCTAATGATTTATTTTCATGGAAAAGTGGTGTGAACCATCTGCCTGCAGTAACCATGCCAACTTGCCCTGACATAAACATCGCCTCAGAGCCTTGACCTTTCGGCAGAGAACCTGAATAAGTGAAGTTCTTTCCTTTAATCATTTGCTCCAAGAAACTCATTGCGCCAATTCCTTTTTCATTTTGATCGAGAATGAATTCGCCAGTCTCTTTGTTGTAAATTTCCCCGCCGTTAGCCCAAATCCAGCTGAAAAGAGTATTCCATGAGTTATCAACAATTAATCCGTATTTGCCGCCGTCACGCAGGGCATCAGTCACTTCCTTCATCGCTTCGAAGTTCCATTTGCCTTCGTCATAATAGTCCTGAGGAGACTTAATTCCAAGCTCTGAAAACAGCTTTTTATTGTAATATATAAGCATCGGATTGCAATCGACTGTGATGCCGTAAATCTCATTGTCTTTTTTAGCCGCTCCCCATAACCCTTCTGCAAATTCATCTGGTTTTGCATAGCTTTCCGAGCTGTTCATAAATTCACCGAGCGGTGCAAGCTTGCCTGTTTCAATAATTTTGGAAATATCACCGTCACCGACATAGAATACATCTGGTGCTTGGCTTCCTTGCAGCTGTGTTTGCAGCTTTTGAATATACCCATCACTTGGGATTGGTACTAACTTCACTTTAATATTTGGATTTTCTTTCATGAATCCATCGACCGCTTTTTGATACACCTTTATCTCAGCTGGATTTCCCCATGCTGAGAAGGTGAGCTGGACTGTATCGTCTGACCCCGAAGTGCCTGATTTGGAACTGCAGGCTTGCAGTATTGGCACAAGCACTAAAATCATGACGATTGTTAACAAAATCAGCTTGCTTTTTTTCATGTTTCTTCCCCTCTTTTCTCTGTTTGATTTCTGACTATCTAAGAGGACCCCACTCCCTTAAATAAACTCAGAGTCTAACACGTTCATCTCTTTAAAACATCAGACAAACTTGCAACCGCTTACAAACTTAAAGAAAAAATTTTGTATTTCTATGATGTCAGACGGGGATCATTCCTAATAGCGCAATATGTAACCGCTACCAATTACAAGTTTTAGTCTAAGTGCCCGCTTCCGCTTTTTCAAGAATATCCCTTACAAAAATTTCCCTATAATTCGAGTTACGAAGGGATATTTGTCGCCGTGATGTTTGATTTCTTGTCCTGTTTCTTTTATTCTTTTAATGAAAACAGTTCCAAAAATAAAAAAGATGCTTTAAAATAAAAGAGAAGAAAAAATTTTTCTAACAAGTTTATGTTTTCTAGAAATTTTTTTTGTTACCGTTTACTCTTAATTTATATTTAAGGATTTTATGATAAAGGAGATTTCGTAATGTTTAAGGATTCCTTCTATTTAGGTGTTGATATTGGAACGACAAGCACAAAAGCTGTATTATTCGGCGAAGCTGGCAAGGTAATCAGCATGCATCATGTTGAATACCCGCTTTACAGCCCTGCACCTGCCATTGCCGAGCAAGACCCTGATGAAATACTTTCTGCTGCGAAAGAAGCAATCAAGACTACATTGAAAAAAGGTAATGTCGAGCTGGAGAAATTAAAGCTTGTTTCCTTCAGTGCTGCGATGCACAGTATAATTGCTCTCGATGATAAAAACAAACCCCTGACTAAATGCATCACGTGGGCAGACAGCCGTTCAGCTGAATGGGCAGATAAAATTAAGAATGAGTTAAATGGGATGGAAATATACAAGCGCACAGGCACTCCAATCCATCCGATGTCTCCTCTTGCAAAAATCGCTTGGCTTAGAGCTGATCATCCGGAGATTTTCACAAAAACTGCTAAATTTATTGGTATAAAGGAATATATCTTTCATCATTTCTTTGGAGAATTCATTGTCGATTATTCCATTGCTTCTGCTACAGGTTTGTTTAACCTAGAACAGCTTGACTGGGATAAAGAAGCACTTGAAATTGCTGGAATAACTCCAGACCATTTGCCTTTACCTGTTCCGACAACACACGCTGTCACAGGTCTCAAGGAAGAGCTTGCTTTAGAGCTCGGTCTCTCTCAAGAAGTTCCTTTTATCGTTGGAGCCAATGACGGAGTTCTATCCAATCTAGGTGTAAATGCTATTGATCCTGGCGTGGTAGCTGTCACAATCGGCACGAGCGGTGCAATCCGAACTGTAACAGATAAACCTGTGACAGATCCAAAAGGGCGGACTTTCTGCTACTGCCTCACAGAAAACCATTGGGTAGTCGGCGGTCCTGTCAATAACGGCGGAATGACGTTCAGATGGGTTCGTGATGAACTGGCTTCATCAGAAGTGGAGACTGCAAAGCGTCTAGGCATTGATCCGTATGAAGTGTTAACGAAGATTGCTTCCCGCGTTCTTCCTGGAGCAGACGGACTTCTGTTTCATCCATATTTAGCAGGGGAACGAGCTCCGCTTTGGAATTCGAACGCAAGAGGCTCCTTCTTTGGACTTGGTCTTCACCATAAGAAAGAACATATGGTGAGAGCTGTGCTTGAAGGCGTTATATTAAATCTGTATACAGTAATGCTTGCTTTGCAGGAGGTAATCGGTGAGCCGAAGCAAATCCAGGCTACTGGCGGTTTTGCCCGGTCTGAGCTTTGGAGGCAAATGATGGCTGACATCTTTAATCAGGAAGTGACAGTCCCTGAAAGCTTTGAAAGCTCTTGCCTTGGTGCAGTCGTTCTCGGCATGTATGGACTTGGAGAAATTGAAGATTTCAGCATTATGAAAGAGCTTGTCGGCAGCACACATGCTCATAAGCCTATCAAAGAGAATGTTGTCATCTATGAAGATTTAACACCAATCTTTATCCGTATCTCCAGATTGCTTAATAATGAGTATGAGTATATCGCTGACTTCCAGCGCAAGTGGGTTAAATAAAAAGAGGCTGCAGCAATTAGCTGCAGCTTTTTTTACTTCTTCTCTACACTATGGCCTCCGAATTCATTTCTTAATGAAGCTACGACTTTTCCTGTGAATGTATCCTCCTCTAACGAACGGTAGCGCATCATAAGCGACATCGCAGTCACAGGCATCGCCACTTGCAGATCAAGTGCTGTTTCCAGTGTCCACTTTCCTTCTCCTGATGAATGCATTACTCCTTTAATGCTTTCAAGTTTTGGATCTTTCGAGAAGGCATTTTGTGTTAATTCCATCAGCCATGAGCGGATGACAGAGCCATTATTCCAAACTTTCGCAACCTGCTCATGGTCAAAGTTGAATTCACTTTTCTCAAGCAATTCAAACCCCTCTGCAATTGACTGCATCATTCCATACTCAATTCCGTTATGAACCATTTTTAAGAAATGGCCGCTGCCAATTTCTCCTGTATATAAATAACCATTCTCCACACAAATATCTCTAAAAAGGCCTTCCACACTTGTGAAGACGTCTTTGTCTCCTCCAATCATCATGCACGCACCGTTTCTAGCTCCACTTGTTCCCCCGCTAGTGCCTACATCAAGATAATGAATGCCTTTTGTTTTCAGCTCAGCTGCTCTCCTTTTTGTGTCCTGATAATGGGAATTGCCACCTTCTATGATAATATCCCCTTCTTCTAATTGCTCGCTAAGCTCTAAGATAACATCCTCGGTAATTTTTCCTGATGGTACCATTACCCAAATCACCCGCGGACTTGGCAAACTAGCAGCTAAATCTGCTATTGTCTTTACACCAAGGGCACCAGCTGCTGAAATTTTTTCTACAGCGCTTACATTTAAGTCAAAAGCTGTTACACTATAATTATGATCCAATAAATTCTCTGCTAAATTGAATCCCATTTTTCCTAGACCTATTAATCCAATATTCATTTTTATAACGCTCCCTCATGAAAAAAATTTTCTCTCTCATCTTTATTATACGAAATTTTTTTCATTAATGAAAGCGTATTAAAAAATATTTTTTCTAATTTTGAATATGCTATACTATACTTATAATATGTCGAAAGGAATCAAATGATATGGCACAAAACTGCTTAGGAAAAATCCGCTCCTATTATGCAAGACTAAGTGAAAAAGAAAAAAAGATTGCAGATTATATATTAGAAAACCCTGAAAAAATTATTCACAGTACAATCAATGAGCTTGCAGAGGATTTAAACGTTGCAGATGCAACTGTATTTCGATTTTGCAAACGAATAGGCTTTAAAGGCTATCAAGCGATGAAAATCGCGCTCGCATCTGAAATCATTGAGCCTATCCAGCATATCCATGAAGAGATAAATGAACAGGATAATGTGAAAACAGTGACAGAAAAGGTGTTTATGTCGAATATTCGCACATTGGAAAATACTTTGCAGCTGGTAAACGGTTCGTCCATACAAAAAGCGGCAGATTTTTTGCTTGCAGCACAGCGTGTAGAGTTTTATGGAACTGGAGGATCAGCAGTCATTGCAATGGATGCATTTCATAAATTTGTGCGCACAGGAATAAAAGCGTTTACATTCATTGATTCACATTTTCAGCTGATGTCTGCCTCCCAGCTTTCTGATCGTGATGTAGCTGTCGTCATCTCCCATTCCGGTACGAACAAAGATACAATCAATATCTTAAAAACAGCAAAAACCAATGGCGCCAAAACGATTAGCATTACAGGATATCCAAAATCACCAATCGCTCAACATGCAGATGTGGCACTGTTTACAAGCTCAGAGGAAACAGAATTCAGGTCTGAGGCCCTTTCCTCCCGGATTGCTCAATTAAGCCTGATTGATGCTCTGTATGTTAATATGATGATTTTAAATAAAGATACAGCCAATAAGTCACTAAAGAAAATCAGAAATGCTATCTCCGATACGAGAATGTAACATAAAAAGGGTGCCAACCTTGACAGCTTCAAGGTTGGCACCCTTTTTCTTTATTTATTATACAAACAGATCCAAAATCAATACTCCTGCAAAGGCAACGAATGAAAGAACCGTCTCAAGAACTGTCCAAGTTTTGAATGTTTCCTCTACTGACAATCCTAAATATTCCTTCACCATCCAGAAACCAGCGTCATTGACATGAGAGAACATTAAGGAACCTGCTCCTGTTGCTAATACAAGCAATTCCACATTAACTCCAGACATACCTGCAATTATTGGAGACACAATTCCTGCTGCAGTTGTTAAAGCAACTGTCGCAGACCCTGTCGCAATTCGGATAAGTCCTGCAATCATAAAGGCTAAAACTAATGGAGACAAAGATAAGCTTTCAGACATATTACCGATTGTAGTACCAACACCACTGTCAATCAGCACTTGTTTAAATGCTCCGCCAGCACCGATGATTAACACGATTGATCCGACTGGCAAGATGCAGTCCTCTGTGAATTTTTTCAATTTTTCCTTGCCTATTCCCTGCTTGAAGCCAAGGAAATAGAATGCAAAGAATACAGCAAGCAGCAGTGAAACCAATGGACTTCCAATAAATGCTAGTGCTTTTTGAACTTCACCAGGCAAGAATTTCATATATGGTGCAGCAGTTCCGATAATCATTAAAATAACAGGCAGCAAGATAGAGAAGAAAGAAATACCTACACTTGGCAGTGCCTTTTCGTCTTTTTCTTCCACACGAACTAATTCTGGCTCGCCTTGTGGTACAACACGTTTATAAATATATTTAGCAAACAGCGGTCCGCCGACAATCCCGGCTGGAAGTGCAATGATAAGTGAGTAAAGCAATACTTTTCCTAGATTTGCATCAAAGATTCCGATTGCCGCAATAGCACCTGGATGCGGCGGCACTAAACCATGAACGATTGACAAACCAGCAATACCTGGCAAAGCAATCAAAAGAATGTTTTTCTTTGTTGCTTTCTGTATAGAGATAACAAGTGGAAGCAGTATTAAAATACCAACTTCAAAGAAAACGGGAATTCCGATAATAAACCCAGAGAAGAACATTGCCCATGGCAGTTTCTTTTCTCCAAAAACTCTAACAAAGAAGTTTGCAATTTGCAGCCCTGCCCCAGATTCGGACAGCATTTTTCCAAGTATTGTTCCAAGCGCCAAAATCCCGACTAAATGACCTAATACGCCACCTACGCCCGTCTCATAAGCGCTTACAATTTTATCCCAAGATAGTCCTGAGAAAATGGCTAGAAATAAGCTTGCAACTGTTAAGCTGATAAATGCATGCCATTTAAACAGGGAAACTCCTAATATAACAAGGACGATTGAAACTAGTGTGATAATTAATAAGTAGGCATCCATATGATGTACCTCCTAGTCAAAGTTGTTTATTTGTAAGTGTTTTCATTTCCTATGTACTTATTATACGAAAAAAAATTTCTTTCATCAACTATTATTTTCGAAAAAAATATTTTAACAATTTCGATTGTTCATTATATATTTACTATCCCCTTTTTGGTTCGTTTCTAAAAAGGGTGGAATAAAAAAAGAAAATTAATCAACAATAAAAAATGATAAAAATTAAAAAAATACCATTGGAGGTATCATCTTGTATTTCTATAAAGAAGATTTAATAAATGTAATTGTTCCTGATAAACCAGACCCAGCCGCAGCAAAAGTCCTTCAAGAAGCATTAGGCGGGCGTTTTGGAGAAATGAGAACAATGATGCAGTTCTCTTTCCAAAGTGCTAACTTCCGTGGAAAAGCTAAACAATATCGCGACTTGATTCGTGGTGTATTCCTTGAAGAGCTAAGCCATGTGGAGCTCGTTCAGACAACTATTAATCAGCTGCTCAATGGTTCAGGTGATATAGGTGTAGGTTCTGTTGGCGAAAGCAATGCACCACTTCATGTTGCAACAGAAAATGTTAACCCACATCATTATATAATGGGTGCACAGGCTTCTCTGCCAGTTGATGCCGGTGGAAACCCATGGACAGGAAACTATGTATACAGCCACGGGAACTTAGTTGCTGATCTTCTTGATAACTTAGTTCTTGAGTCAACAGGTGTTTTGCAAAAATCACGTTTATATGAAATGAGCTCAAACAAAACATTCCGTGAAACTTTGGCATTTTTAATTGTTCGTGACAACGCACACCAAAATGCCTTCGCCAAAGCACTTGAAACATTAGGCGTAAACTGGGCAAAACTATTCCCAGTTCCAAACTATGACATCAATAAGTACCCTGAATGCCGCAAGTATGTAGACTTAGGCTTCCATAATGCTCAATTCAACTTCCGTCTTGATGACACTAGAATCGGCGAGATTTTCCAAGGTGAGTCACCAAGCAGAAATAAAGGAGAGCTTAAAGTCGTTGAGCCTCCTCAAGGCTATCCTGTCCCTGAACTTCCTGATATGCCAAATGAGCACAGCCCAGGATTATATGATTTAAACAGTTGATTTCTATGGCCCTTTTCCTTTGAAAAGGGTCTTTCCTCTGTTTAATAAACCGCTTTCCTTCTATTTTAATATAGCTACTTTCCACTCATTATTTTCTCATCATTTTTTTAACTTCTTTTAATGATACTCCTAATTAATTATGCGAAGATAGCTCTTGCGATATAGTTCGTATACGAACTATTTTTGACAAGGTATTAATTCCAGCATTTTTTATGTCTGGTTGGGTAGTTTATTTCATAAGGGAAAAGGAGGCATGGCGTGAAAGAAGCTTTAAACAATGAGCTGATTCGATCGTACGCAAGAATAAGCAAGGCTTACTATCAGCTCCTAAAGGAAGATGCAGACCGGATGGGTTTGACTGCTGTTCAGCTAAAAGCTTTATATCGGGTTTCATTTCAGCCGAATATAAGCTTAGGCGAGCTTGCAGACAAATTACGTCTGACAAAAAGTACTGTCAGCGGTGTGATTGACCGCCTTGTGCAGCAGGATATGATTGAACGGACAACTCAAACAACCGACAGAAGAGCTGTCAATCTACATCTGACAAAGCTAGGAAATGAAAAATTAGAAGCACTGATGCATTCTGACTCTGTCGTTGCCCGCAAAATAAAAGAAATAATGCAATTCCCAGACGAAGATATACAAAAACTGCTTGAATTAAACAACAAAATCTTAACGATTCTCAATTCTAAGGAGGACTTTCAAGAATGAATGCAAGACGCATGATACTTATTAACATCATCCTACTAGTTGTCTTAGTAGGCGGCGGTTTTACCGGCTATTATTTCTATGACAAATCAGTTTCGTATATCTCAACAGATAATGCCCAAATCGCTGGACAGCAAGTAAGCATTGCTTCCCCTGCAACAGGTAAATTAACGAACTGGAGCGGTGATGTCGGAGAAAAATTCGGCAAAAACGAAAAAATCGGTACAGTTGAAGTAACAACAGAAACTGGAACTTCAAAAATCAATGTAAACGTTCCTGCTAACAGCACGGTTGTCCAATCTTCAGCAGTAGAAAACTCATTCGTAGCAGCAGGTACTTCTCTTGCTAAAGCATATGATATGAACAATCTTTGGGTTACAGCAAATGTTGATGAAACGGACTTAAATGATGTAAAGGTCGGTCAAGATGTCGATCTTTATGTAGATGCATATCCAGATACAACTCTTACTGGTAAAGTCGATTCTTTAGGCTTAGCAACATCAAGCACATTCTCTTTGCTTCCTAGCAGCAATTCTTCAGGCGACTACACAAAAGAAACGCAAGTCATTCCTGTAAAAATCTCGATTGATAACTATGGTGGTTTAGATTTAGTACCTGGTATGAATGTAACTGTGCGAATTCATAAGTAGGTGATGACGATGACGATATATATCGCAAGTTATGCAGTGATCAGCATTATATTGCTCCTCACCATCAATTACCTGATTAGGAAACAAAGCAGGAAGCCAAAACCGGCAAAAAATTATGAAAAGGATGAACCAATCCTTAATAAAGAAACATTGCAAACCAGCTCCATCGCTGAAGAGAGTCCGATGGATGATGCCATAAATGATACATTAGCAAAATCTGCGATTACAGAGCCAAGCCTAGAGTATGTCGTAGATGTAGATGATGCCGAAAAACCTGGCGAAGAAGAAATACCTGAAGTAGAAAAAACAGTAAAAGAAAAAGCGAAGGTTGATTTTGAAGGCAGTAAAGGCAAAATTATTGCTGCAGTTATGCTCGGCGCATTCGTTGCGATTTTGAACCAAACATTATTGAATGTTGCCATCCCGCATATTATGAACGACTTGAATGTATCAACAAGCACTGTGCAGTGGCTGACAACAGGCTATATGCTGACAAACGGTATATTCATTCCAATTACTCCGTTTTTAATCAGCAAGCTTGGTACAAGGAAACTATTAATCCTTGCAATGAGTGCCTTTACGATAGGGTCATTAGTTTGTTCTGTCTCCACCGGATTCAGCATGCTGATGGTTGGACGCGTTATTCAGGCAGCCGGAGCAGGTGTCATTATGCCGCTTCTAATGACAACATTCTTAACTATTTTCCCTCCTGAAAAACGAGGAACTGCAATGGGTATCATGGGTGTTGCCATGATCTTTGCCCCTGCAATCGGACCGACACTTTCAGGTTGGCTTATCGGACACTATTCTTGGAGGGTGCTTTTCGATCTAGTCATTCCTTTTGGTATTATCGATTTAATTATCGCCTCCATTTGGATGAGAGATGTTACACCGCGTACAAATCCTAAATTTGACCTTTGGGGCTTTATTACTTCCTCTATCGGGTTGGGCTTCTTACTGTACGGTTTCAGTGAAGCTGGAAACGATGGCTGGGACAGCAGTGTAGTTGTCTTATCTCTTTTCATCGGGATTGTGTTCTTAGTTCTATTCGTATGGCGTGAATTCACAACAGATGTACCGATGCTTGATTTAAGAGTATTTAAATATGATATTTATGCTTTAACTACAGTAGTAAGCATGGTTGTTAATATGGCAATGTTTGCTGGGATGATCTTGCTCCCTGTTTACCTGCAAAACATCCGCGGCTTTACAGCATTGGATTCTGGCCTATTAATGCTCCCAGGTGCTATCGTGATGGGTATCATGTCGCCGATTGCCGGTAAGCTGTTTGACCGCTTCGGGGCAAGACCGCTCGCAGTTATTGGACTTGTCATTACTGTTTTGACAACATGGGGCTTTACCCAATTGACGATGCAAACAACTTATGCACATATCATGATGCTTTATATTTTCCGCATGTTCGGAATGTCGTTTATCATGATGACAGTTATGACAGAAGGAATGAATCAGCTGCCTATGCATTTAACAAGTCATGGTACAGCTGCTTCTAATACTGCAAGAACAGTTGCAGGAAGTATTGGGACAGCATTCCTTGTTACCGTAATGACAAACAGATCCACATACCATACTGCTAATTACAGCAATATTATTACAAGTGATAATCCATTTATCGCCGAAAAAATGGCACAGCTTGGTCAAGGCTTTGCAGCATTAGCTGGCATTCCGACAAGCTCTGGTCAGGCACTGGCTGTATCCTCTATTTATGGGAAAGCAGTTCAGCAAGCGACAATTGACGGAATTAACGATGCCTTTATCGTTGCTACAGGTATCTCGGCACTAGCTCTTCTTTTAGCATTTTTCATTAGAAGATCAACGCCTAGAACAAAATCTAAATAATAAAAAACGAGGCTATATCATAGCCTCGTTTTTTTGCTTTATATTACCCTAGAATGTTATAGCCTGAATCTACATAAATGATCTCGCCTGTAACCCCTCTGGACAGCTCACTGATCATAGCTAATGTCATGTCACCAACTTCGTCCTGTGTTACATTCCGTTTCAATGGCGCAGTATCTTCAATCTTATGAAGAATTTCATTAAATGAACCGACACCTTTAGCAGCGAGTGTGCGGATTGCTCCAGCAGAGATTGCATTAACGCGGATATTATCTTTACCCATGTCTAATGCCAAGTATCTCACAGAAGATTCTAGTGCTGCTTTAGCAACACCCATCACATTATATCCGCCTACAGCACGTTCTGCTCCTAGATAGCTCATTGTCGTGATAGATCCGCCTTCTGTCATGAAGGGCTTCGCTTCCCTTGCAACAGCAACTAATGAATAGCTGCTAGTATCCTGTGCAAATGCATATCCTTCTCTTGAAGTATTAATGAAATCTCCCTTTAAATCTTCCGAATGAGCAAACGCAACAGAGTGGACGATTCCATGGATCACGCCAACCTTTTCCCCAATTTCCTGGAAGGCATTTTTTGTGCTTTCATCACTATTAACATCACATTGCACAATCAAATCGGCATTATAGCTGTTATCTGCCAGCAATTTGTTCAACTTAGCAAGAGAGCGGTCAAGACGGTATGTAAATATCAGATTTGCACCTGCTTTAAATAATGATTTAGCCACACCCCAAGCTAGACTCCGTTCATTTGCAACGCCCATAATGACGATATTTTTGCCTTTTAGCTTTAATAAATCTTCCATATTGTCCCCCTAGTTCGACAAGTCGTATTCATAATATTACACCTAGTTTTAGTACTTGGTTCTAATACTATTATAGCATAAACAAATCTAATTTAAATAAGCCCCTTCTATCGTAATCGGATCGATGCCTATATTATGGCTCATATAGCGTAAGAGCATGTTATTAAATCCGAATATCTTCGTAATAAACAGCCATTATCTGCAAACAAGGATAAAACAGCTGTACCGAAACAATACTAAGCATATATGGTTGTGGGAGGTGAAGTAAGCTTTGACCGAACTAACAATGAAGGAACTGGCATTTATTGAGGATGAGATACGTGCAGAAGCAATTACCGCTAAAACATTAAATTGGTGTGCAACACAATGTGAGGATGAAACATTAAAAAACATATTGGAAGCAATGGCAGAAAAGCACCAGTTAAAGATTGCCGACCTATCCCAATATTTTAACAGGACGCAAAATATTCAATAGCTTATGGGAAAGGAATGATCTTATGCCAAACAATATCGAAGGACGCGGACTGACAGACCGGGAATTGCTCCAGCTTTGTTTGGAGCTTGAAAAAGGCCGCTGCCATAGCATCAATAACGTTATACTCGAGACAAAGCATCAAGGACTGCGAGAGATTTACGAAGGAGCCTATGCCAATGCCAGCTCCAACCAATACGAGCTCTTTTCAATCATGGATGACAAAGGCTGGTACAAAACAGAGATTGCCTCAACAGATCAAATCAACAAAGTACAAGAACTCATGCAAAACAATCTTCACCCAGACAATCAATTTAAGTAAACCTATCTTAAAAGCGTGCATAAACATGTACGCTTTTAAGCATCCACCCCCATTCCCCTTCCCTCTTTAAAAAGCTATAGAAAATTTTTTTCAATTACAGGCATTAGATACACCATTGTAAGAAAAAATAAAACGACTTAGAAAAAGCATTTCTTTTATCAAGCAAACGCCAAACAAAAAAAACTATCATGGAAGAAATTTTGCCGTCACCTTCTTCATCGCTAGGTATGAAACCTCTTTCATATCAGAAAACAAGCTGTATGAAAGAACTAATGCAATTATTAATAAAAAGGTAAATTATACTCAATTAAAAATCATATCTGTACAATTTTGCGTTTATTTAGTATGATTTTAATTATGTTTTATGTCAGATTATCTTACATACAAACAAATGTTTATTAAAAAGGATTTATTTATCCTAATTTCCCAACACAGAAAAAGTACAAAAGGAGCTATATGAATGAAGATAAAACAAAGATTTCCAAAGTTAATTTTGTTCTTTGTAGTTTTACTGACTACCTTAAGCATGCTTTCTCCACTAACAAATGTGAAGGCTGCAGAAAAAACATATCAGATTGCTACAGATATTACTTTTGCTCCATTTGAATTCCAAGATACGAGTGGTGAATTCGTTGGAATTGATATGGACCTTGTTGCAGCAATTGCAAAAGACCAAGGCTTTAAATACGAAATTAAACCGCTTGGGTTTAATGCTGCTGTTCAGGCATTAGAATCAAAGCAAGTTGACGCAGTTATTGCGGGAATGAGCATTACCGATGAAAGAAAACAGAAATTTGATTTCTCTGATCCATATTTTGATTCTGGAATCATCATGGCTGTTAGTAAAGATAATGACACTGTTACTTCCTACGATGACCTAAAAGGCAAAAAGGTCGCTGTAAAAACAGGAACGGAAGGTGCAAGCTTCGCTGAAAGCATTAAAGACGAATACGGCTTTAATATTGTTACTTTTGATGACTCTGCAAATATGTACGAAGATGTAAAAACAGGAAATTCCGTTGCTGTATTTGATGACTACCCTGTATTAGCATATGGAATTAAACAAGGCAATGGCTTAAAAACAGTGACTGAAAAAGAAGCAGGCGCTTCTTACGGATTTGCTGTTTCAAAAGGCCAAAACACGGAACTTTTAGAAATGTTTAACGCAGGACTTGCAAACTTAAAAGCATCTGGTGAATACCAGAAAATCATGGATAAATACTTGGAAACAGGCTCTGACACTGCTGCTGCAGAAGACACTGGATTTTTCGGACTTCTAAAAGAAAGCATGCCAAGCTTGATGACAGGATTAAAAATGACATTAATCCTTACTGTTGTTTCTTTAATTATT
Organism: Niallia sp. Man26; assembly: GCF_022049065.2. NCBI lineage: Bacteria > Bacillati > Bacillota > Bacilli > Caryophanales > Bacillaceae > Niallia > Niallia sp. Man26. Next base: position 927,958 of record NZ_CP095743.1, on the reverse strand, counting down.
GCAACAATAGTGGGAATTGTCTTTGGCTTAATGCGAATTGCAAAAAGTAAAGTTTTAAGCACTATTGCAATGATTTATATTGATATTTTCCGTGGAACACCATTGATTGTCCAAGTATTCTTCATTTACTTTGGTATACCGGCTGCATTTGATTTCCGAATCACTGCATTTGTTGCAGGTCTCATTACATTAAGCTTAAATGCTGGTGCTTACATGGCTGAAATCGTCAGAGGCGGTATTCAATCTGTAGATAAAGGCCAAATGGAAGCTGCCCGCAGTTTAGGACTTCCTTATGGAAAAGCTATGATGAAGGTAGTTCTTCCACAAGCTATTCAATTGATGATTCCGGCATTTATTAACCAGTTTGTCATAACACTGAAAGATACATCGATTCTGTCTATTATTGGCATAAACGAATTGACACAAAGCGGTAAAATCATCATTGCAAGAAATCTGGAATCATTCCAAATGTGGATTATCGTCGGCGTGATTTACTTAATTGTTATTACAATACTAACTAAAGTATCAAATGTTTTAGAAAGAAGGATTAAAAATGGCAAAGCTTAAAGTGACCAATCTGAAAAAATCATATGGAAACCTTGAAGTTTTAAAATCGATTGATGTGCAGGTCCAAGAAGGTGAAGTCGTTTGCCTTATCGGTCCTTCTGGTTCTGGAAAAAGTACCTTGCTGCGCTGTTTGAATATGCTGGAGGAAGTAACAAGCGGAGAAGTTGTTGTTAACGACCAAAAGCTGACAGATAAAAACACTGATATTAACAAGGTAAGAGAAAATATCGGAATGGTTTTCCAGCACTTTAACCTCTTTCCAAACTTGAGTGTTCTGGAGAATATTACACTTGCTCCTGTCGAATTAAAGAAAGCAACCAAGGCAGAAGCAAAAGAAAAAGCCCTTCAGCTTTTAGATCGTGTTGGATTAAAGGATAAGGCTCCAGAAAACCCAGCGAAGTTATCTGGCGGTCAAAAACAAAGGGTGGCTATCGCCCGTGCGCTTGCAATGAATCCAGATATTATGCTGTTTGATGAACCAACAAGTGCCCTTGACCCTGAAATGGTTGGAGAAGTGCTCAATGTTATTAAGCAATTGGCACAAGAAGGCATGACTATGGTTATCGTGACACATGAAATGGGATTTGCAAGAGAAGTAGCAGACAGAGTTATATTTATGGATGGCGGTTATATTGTCGAACAAGGCACTCCACAGGAGATCTTCGGTAATCCGCAAAACGAACGGACTAAAGACTTCTTAAACAAAGTACTTTAATCTAAGAAAACAGGCGTACCTTCTGGTACGCCTGTTTTTATTAAAATGCTGTCCACCCTGCATCTGCAGTGATCACTGTTCCATTAACAAAGCTTGATTCATCTGATGCGAGGAATAGAGCAACAGTTGCGACTTCTTCCGCCTTGCCGATACGAGGGTTTACACCTAGCCCCGGTTGTACTCTGCCCATTCCAAATGGGTTAACATTTGTCATTGAAGCACTGATATTAGTCTCCACGCCTCCTGGAGCTATTGCATTGCAGCGAATTCCCTTTTGGGCATACATGAAGCCAGTGTTTTTAGTGAAGCCGACAACAGCATGCTTAGAAGCTGTATAAGCAGCACCTGCCCTTGCTCCTTGCAAGCCTCCAGCTGAAGCTACATTGATAATCACACCGCTCTCTTTTTCCAAGAAAATCGGCAGCGCCTTCCGTGTTGCTCTCATAACACTTGTTGTATTGACGGCAAATACTCTTTCCCAATTCTCGTCCAAAATATCGCCTGCAGGTTCAAAATTATCCATAATTCCAGCATTATTAACAAGAATATCGAGCGTTCCATAGTTTTGCACTGTTGTATCTATAAGATTTTGTATGTCCTCTTCTTTTGCCACGTTCGCTGATACTGCGAATGCATTGCCGCCATTTGCTTTTATTTCTTCTACTGTTGCATTTGCTGCATCCAAATTAATGTCTGATACAGCCACATTTGCTCCTTCCTTTGCATAAAGAAGAGCAATTTGTTTTCCCATACCAGAACCAGCACCTGTTACGATTGCAACCTTGTTTTCAAGTCTCATTAAGATACCCCCATATATAAACTGTTAGAATACGCTTTCAACACTGCGAATTTTTACTACACTTATAGTATAATGACACTAAACGATGAAGGACAATCAGCAAATAAAGTGGAATTTGTCTATTAGTCAACAAATCGCAGGCTTTCTGCTGCCAAATCCTTTTTGATGAACATTAGAGGTGGAATATGTCTAATAAAAATGAATACCTTGATAGGCGAGTGATTAAATCAAAACGAGCACTAAAAGAAGCATTTCTTTCCCTTATGCAGGAAAAAAGCTTTAAGGAAATAACCATAACAGATATCGTCCAGCTAGCAGACTTGAATCGCGGCACCTTCTATAAGCATTATACTTATAGGGAAGATTTGCTGAATGAAATTATTGATGACATTATTACTGATTTGGTTGCTTCTTACCGGGAGCCTTATAAAAATTCCGAAATCTTTGAAGTAAGTAAACTGACGGCAAATGCCATTAAATTGTTCGACCATGTCCAAAAAAACGCAAACTTTTATAAGCTGATTATCCATGCAGAATTGCTGCATAGTTTCCAGTATAGACTGTGTGAAATTCTAAAGGAATTATCGCTCCAAGATTTTCATACACCTGTAGCGGACTCCCCCATAGACAAAGAACTAGCTGCTAGTTATTCTGCCTACGCCCTCTTTGGTCTGCTCGTTGAATGGATTAAAGGCGGTTTTAAATACAGCTCAAGCTATATGGCAGAGCAATTATTGCTAATCATCAATAGAAATACAACAGCTTCTGTAATAAAACCAAGCATCGAGTAAAGCTCCCTTCGTAACTGGGAGCTTCTCCTTAATCACATTACAGTGATTTCTGACACACTCTTTAATAAATGTTCAAATATCAGACACAATATCTTGGCTTCTTTGTGAACTATTTCACAATAATCATTTTCTTCCCTCTTTTTTTGCTATATTTAACTTGTAAGAAATATTGAAATAAAGGAAGGATGAAAACTATGATTAATGCCTTTATTAGAGAAAATAAGATTGCTGCCATTGTTTTAACTGTTATTCGTTTATTCCTTGGATATTCTTGGTTTAAATCCGGCTTCGGAAAACTGACTGGCGAGGGCTTTGATGCAAGCGGATTTTTAACAAATGCGATTAAAAATCCTGTCACAGGTCCTGACGGTGCCGTTTACGGCTGGTATACGAGCTTTATAGAAGGATTTGCACTTCCTAATGTTGGACTATTTAACGTATTAATTCCGATTGGCGAATTGCTGGTAGGGTTAGGCTTAATTCTTGGCTGTCTGACAACTGCAGCTACATTCTTTGGAGTTGTGATGAATTTCTCTTTCATTCTCGCAGGTACGATTTCTCATAACCCAACAGATATACTCATGGGAATGATCATTATGTTTGCTGGCGCAAATGCAGGCTACTATGGCCTAGACAGATGGGTGCTGCCAATCTTGCGAAAGTACATCATGAAAGACAAAGAAGAAAAGCCGTTATCTCCAAATTTAAGAGCGTAAATATAGAAGCTAAAAGGCATGTGCGAAAAGCACATGCCTTTTTTATCATTCAAAAAGAATGGGTTCTTGCGCTGCCAAGCTGCGGGAAACAGCAATCAGTCTCTGGTTGCTGCTTCCCATAAACTGCAGATTTAAATCTCTCTTCTCCATAATAAACGGGCCATCTACAATAACATCTAAATATTCGCAAACGGCTTTGCTGCTTGCGCAGCTAATTAATTGTTCCCATTTATATCCAGTATAACACCAAATATTTTTTCCATTCCTTTTCAGTTCTGATGCAAGTGTGAGGAGCTCATGATGATTCTGATAAAAAGGCTCCCCGCCGCTGAAGGTGACATCATTAAAGGGATTGGCCATCAATATATTAAAAATATCAGCAGCTTCCATCTCTGTACCGCCTCTTCTGTTCCAGCTGTTCGGGTTATGGCACCCCTTGCATCGATGAGGACAGCCGGCAAAAAAAACAGTGCTTCTCAGTCCCGGGCCGTCTACAATGCTGTCTTGTATAATATTTAGCACTCTCATCTATGCTTCACTCGGTCCTTCTCTTCCGACCGTTTAGCTGAGTTCCATTTATCTAGTGACCCGACGAGATAGCCTGTAATTCTCCGGATACGCTCAAAATTCTCCTCTCCCGCAATATTGCAGCTAGGGCAGCTGTTATTTATAACCCCTTTATACCCGCAAGCAAGACACCGATCGACAGGATGATTAATGCTTCCATATCCAATGCCGGCCTCCTTCATTGCCCGGACAATCTGCTCCATTGCTATAAGGTTTTTGCTTGCATCCCCATCCAATTCTAAATAAGTGATGTGGCCTCCGTTCGTCAACGGGTGGAATGGCGCTTCCTTTTCAATTTTATCAATTGCCATAATTTTGTAATGAACGGGGATATGAAAGCTATTTGTGAAATAAGGCCGGTCAGTAATCCTCTTTATGATTCCGTATTTTTTTCTGACTTCTCTTTGCGCTTTGCCTGCAAACGATTCAGCTGGAGTGGCGATAAGAGAATAGTTCATTTGCTTAGCTTTCGTTGCTTCATCTGTTCTTTTTCTCATATGAGCAACAATTTTCAACCCAAGCTTATAAGCCTCTTCTGATTCTCCGTGATGAAAGCCTGTTAAGGCAACCAGAGCTTCAGCAAGGCCTACAAACCCAAGAGACAGCGTGCCCTGTTTCCAGATTTCTTCAAGATTATCTTCAGGGCTAAGCGCCTCCCCTCCTTTCCAAACTCCTTGAGTGAACAAAAATTTGAAGTTTGCTGCCTTTTTATTCCCTTGATACTCGTAACGATCATACAATTGCTCAATGGCAATATGTATATAACTGTCCAAGCGTGTAAAAAAATCCTCAACAGTGTTGGATTCCAGTGCGATAAGGGGTAGGTTAAGGCTTGTGAAAGACAGATTTCCCCTGCCAATACAGCTGGCTGACCCATGAATATTACCCATCACTCTCGTTCTGCAGCCCATTGTTGCTGCTTCTGACTCTGGTGTGCCGTCATAATGTTCTTTGTTAAACGGTGCGTCCAGAAAAAGAAAATTCGGAAACAATCTTTTGCTTGTTGTCTCGATTGCAAGCTGAAAAAGATCATAGTTTATATCTTCCTTGCTGAAATTGATACCTTCCTTTACTTTAAAGACGATAATTGGAAAAATTGGCGTCTCCCCTTTCCCTAATCCTGCCTTTACAGCAAGCAGCAAGCTTTTTGTAAGCAATCTTCCTTCCACTGATATGTCGGTACCGAGATTAACAGAGACAAACGGTGTCTGCCCCCCTCCTCTTGAATGCATGCTATTACAATTATGCACAAACGCTTCACATGCCTGATAGGTTTCTTCCTCTGTCCATTTCCAGGCAATTTCATCCCTTTGCTTGACACTTGAAAAAAGCCCTTCAAGTCGGTTTTTATGGCGCATATAGGATTTCTTGATATATGGAGCCAAGTCATAATCAAACAAAGGCACTGCTTGTCCCCCGTGCTGCTGGTTTTGGTTTGCCTGCAGGATTATTGATGTCAGCGCCATGGCGCTCATAATGCTCTTCGGTTCTCTCATATATCCATGGCCCGTATTAAAGCCTTCTTTTAAAATCTTGCCGACTGGGATTTGGCAGCATGTAGCCGTTCCTGACGCATAAAAGTCTAAATCATGAATATGGATATAACCGCTTAAATACGCATTTTTCGCTTCTTCTGACAAAAGTTGTTCGATTGTAAAATGCTTTGTTGAAGCAGAAGCAAAATGCATCATATGGCTCATCGGAGAAACACCGTCCATGTTGGCATTTTCTTGGATAAGGTCTATGCGCTCCCCTGTTGTTATATCAGCAAATTCATTCATTAATTTTTCATATGTACCCATTTCCTTCTCTCCCTCTACACTCAATTCTTCCTCATTATAAATAACCGTCTCTAAAAACATCAACATATAGTAGGTTTGTTCACCGAATGTACACAATATATAGTGAATTAGCAGTTTATGAAAATAAACGGAGAATCTGCAAGGAAAAGGGATTTTATGCTAAACTAAACGTAAATAATAATAAAAAATGGAGGAGCATATTATGTCTACTCAAGGGACAATTAAAGAAATCATGTTTTACAGCAATGCTTTGAATGAAGAAATTCAGCTGCTCGTCTATTTACCACCAAACTATTCTGATTTATATAAATACCAGCTTTTGATTGCCCAAGATGGGAAAGATTATTTCCAGCTTGGCAGGATTGGCAGAACTGCAGATGAACTGCAGTTGAATAACGACATAGAAGGAACAATAATCGTTGGTATTCCATATGCGGATGTTGCAGACAGAAGGTCAAAATATCACCCAGATGGCGAAAAATCACAAAGCTATATCCGCTTTCTCGCACATGAGCTTGTCCCGTTTTTGGATAGTGAATTTCCGACATACCAAATGGGGCTCGGCAGAGGACTTATCGGTGATTCCCTTGGAGCAACCGTTTCGCTTAGAGCAGCCTTGAAATATCCACATACATTCGGCAAAGTGATGCTTCAGTCTCCATATGTTAACGAGGAAGTGTTATCTGAAGTAAACGCCTTTCAGACCTTTCATCTTCTCGAAATATTCCATATAATAGGAAGCGAGGAAACAGCAGTTAAAACGTCCAGCAACACAATCGAGGACTTCCTTGAACCAAACCGGAACTTGGCTACACTGCTGCACGAATCTAATGCCGATTATCATTACGAAGAATACGAAGGAAATCATACATGGAAATATTGGCAGCCTTATTTGAGGACTATTCTGTTACATATGTATAGCAGTTAGAACAATTTTTTATATATGAAAATAATGAAAAAACAGATATTTTTGAACATCAATTTATAAATTTGTTATAATATCTTACAGATACTGCAAAACTGCTTGTAAGGCAATGAATACCTGTCTTAAGGAATATACATTATTGAAGAGAAGAAATGGGGGTTTCAACCATGAAATATGGCATCGCTATTTTTCCAGGAAAAGAGCTGCAAGATTTAGCTAATTCTTACCGTAAACGCTATGATCCGAAATACGCTTTAGTACCGCCTCACATCACGCTAGTAGGCGAATTCAACGCAGACAATGATGAAATTAAGACAATCAGTGCCAAGTTGCAAAAGGTGGCGAGCCATTACCATTCCATCGCGATTAAAGTTTTGAAAATAAGCACATTTCAGCCTGTTAATAATGTTATTTATTTAAAGATCGAACAAAATTCCGATTTAGAGGATCTACATACGGAAATCATTAACACAATCGGTGTGCCCGAGGAGCATCCTTTCATTCCTCACGTAACACTTGGGCAGCAGCTGTCTAACGATGAGCATCTCGATCTATACAGCAGCTTAAGAATGCGCAGTTTCAGCCATGAGGAAAGTACGGACCGCTTTCATCTCTTGTATGAGTTGGAAAACGGCTCTTGGACTGTATTTGAGACTTTCCGTCTCGGTAATAATGAATAAGAGAACTTACAAATTTTTAGGGGAATGTCAGCCGACATTCCCCTTTGTTTATTTTCTATTGTTCTTGTCTAGAATAACGGAGGAGAAAGGATGATAAACTTATGGATTTCCTGCATATTGGTTCAGAGCTTGTTTTTGGATTTATTGCACTTCTTCTCTTTACTAAAATACTCGGTAAAACCGTTATAACCCAAGTAACAACGTTCGATTTTGTTTGTGTGCTAGTTATTGGGGAATTAGTCGGAAACGCAATGTATGATGACAATACAGGCATAAAGGAAATATTATATGCTGTCATTATTTGGGGTTTTTTAATCTTCCTGACAGAATTTTTGACACAAAAGTTCCGGAGCTCACGCAGCTTACTTGAAGGAAAGCCATCTATCATCATCCAAAAAGGAAAGATAGATTATGATGAACTGAAGAAAAACCATCTCGATTTGAACCAGCTTCAGCATCTTCTCCGTTCCAAGGATATTTTCTCCATCCAAGAATGCCATTATGCTATTTTAGAAACAGATGGAACGGTTAACACGATTAAAAAACAGGCATATACAAGTCCCTCCCGGACAGAAATGCAGCTGAATGTCCAAGACAGCACTCTGCCTTTAAGTCTCATACTAGATGGAGAAATCATCGAGGAAAATTTGACTACTGTCGGCTGGGATGAAAAAAAGCTAAACGCAGAATTAGCTCAAATAGGAATTCATTCTCCTAAAACAGTGTTGTATGCTGAATGGCAGGAAGATGCTCCTTTATATGTTCAAAGCTATTAATTAGACAAGCTTGTTGAATTGCCGACCTTTTCCTGTCAGTTCGGCAATGAGCTTCTCCGCATCTTCCATTCTCCTTTTGGAAGCCTCTTTATTATGTGCAGAATAGGGCTGGTCAAATCTCTCATATGTATTGGAAATAACAGCAGGTGCAAAAACCTTTTGGCTCTTAACAGGTCTAATTTTTTGCGCGATATCCTGTCTAACATACTGTTCATATTGATAGTTATTTACTGGAAGAATATAACCCATACGAATTGCCTCCTACTTGATTTTTTTATCCATACCCAATTAATGGTTTTGTTAAACTTCCTTCTTCCCTTTTATATACTCTTTTATTTTGCTATGATAATAAGTACGTTAAAAAAAGAAGTATTGTATGAAAATGAGGTTTAACTATGGAAACAGCCTACTATTATGATAGATTGATACATTTATATGCTGATACGAGAAGCGACTGGCAGACTTGGCATGAAGCTGGAAAAAAAGGCCTTCTTGCTTGCTCAGTCTGCGGTGAGGCTGTAAAGCTTTATTTGGGTATTAAAGCAAAACCGCATTTTTACCATGCTTCCACTTCAGAGCCTTGCCAGCAAAATATTACTCCAGCTGTCAGTGAAGCAGCTGCTGCTGTTGAATATGAAGAAAGAAACGGATTTCGTTTTCCTAAATCTCGAAGCATTTCAACACCGATTGAAGAAATTAGCTTTAAACAGCCTAAAATCATCCAAACTGTTACAGATACTGCTGCTAAGGTGAGCAGACCTGATTATAACGCGCCAGACAGTTATCTTCATGCTCTTTCCCTTAGTGGCGTCAAGCTTGATGAATCCCAATGCAATGCCGTCACAACAGATGAGGAAGCAGTATTGGTTGTTGCAGGTGCCGGAAGCGGAAAAACACGAGTTCTGACGGCGAGAACTGCCTATCTCATCCATGAGAAGAAAATTGATCCTGCCTCCATCATGCTAGTAACATTTACGAGCAAAGCTGCATTAGAAATGAAAGAACGGCTTATGAAGTATCCTGACATGACCAAAACGGTAATCAGCCGGATTGTTTCAGGGACCTTCCACAGTATCCTGTATCAAATACTCCTTTTTCACGAACCAAATAAATGGAAAAGGACCAATTTGCTGAGCAGCAACTGGCAGAAAGAATTAATCCTAAAAGAAATTGGCACAGAATTAGGAATTGATATGAAAGAATTCCCATATGATGCTGCCCTTCAATTGATTGGAGCATGGAAGAATTCTTTGCAATTTCCAAATGAAATTAAGCCTGCTTCTGATTGGGAAGAGAAGGTATTGCCACTTTACAAAAAATATGAAGAGACAAAGCATAACAAAGGCCAATATGATTTTGACGATATGCTTGTCGGCGGATATTACTTTTTCCTTGAAAATCCTAAAATACTTGAAACATACCAAAACAGATTTTCCTATTTCCTGCTAGACGAATTTCAAGACATTAATAAAGTCCAGTATGAATGGATAAAATTGATGTCCCAACGAGCGAAAAGTATTTATGCAGTTGGAGATGATGATCAGGCTATTTATGCATTTCGAGGCAGTGACCCGAAATACCTGCTGGATTATGAAAAGGACTTTAAAAACGCCAAAATTATTTATCTGAAGAATAATTACCGCTCTACTAATGAAATTGTATCATCAGCAAATGATATTATAAAAGCAAACAAAAACAGACGTCCCAAAAAAATGGCTGCGACCTATACTGGACAAAATCCCCTCCTCTTCTATCCTTATGATGAAGAGGAAGAAGCAACAATGATAGTCACAGACATATTAGAAAAAATTCAAAAAGGGGCAGAACCGACGGACTTCGCCATTCTGTTTAGAACTAATACAAACAGCAGGGCAATGTTTGAAAGACTGTCTTCCTCAAGTCTTCCATTTAGACTCGAGCAGGATTCTGGTTCCTTTTACAGCCGCTTTATCGTCAAAAGCATGATTGCTTACTTAAAGCTTGCTGTTGACCCAGATGATCAGCATGCTGTTAACAGTTTGCTGCCGACATTATTTCTCAAGAAAAGTGTGCTTCAAGACTTAAAAGCATTAAGTATTTTGGAAGATTGCAGCCTGGCTGACGGATTCGCAAAAATTAAAACCGGATTTGCCTTTCAGGAATCGAGACTAAAAAAAATTCCAGACGCTCTGAAAAAACTAAAATCAACTCCCCCTTTAGAGGCCATTGCCTTTATTGAAAAAGAACTCGGCTTCCAAGAGTTCATTAAAAAACGGGGAAATGAAGGAAATCAATGGGATAAAGGCTCTGACGATCTTCGAGATCTTAAAGTTGTCGCTAAAAAGTTTGGCACCATTGCTGAATTTGTTGCCTATACAGACCATATGATTGCCATGAACGCAGAACTGAAAAAACAATATAAAGATACAAAAAATGCAATCAGCCTGACAACCATTCATCGTGCCAAAGGACTTGAATATAAAATCGTCTATATTCTAGGCGGTGTTGACGGTTCCCTTCCTCACGATTATGCATTGGAAGCCTTCCGAAATGGCGACAATCTGCCTATGGAAGAAGAAAGGCGACTATTATATGTTGCGATGACAAGATCAATGGCAGAGCTGTATGTATCCATTCCGATGCACTTGAGGGGAAGAAAAGCAAAAGCATCCCGGTTCTTATCTGCTTTAAGACTGGCACCAATACACAAGAATAAAGAATAAAAGGGTAACCTTTAGACAAGAGGTTACCCGCCAAATCACTTTTTATTAATCATCTTGGATAGTGTGTTGAAATCAAGCTGTTTCCCATCCTTAACAATGGATTGAACAATTTTGTCCTCTGTTTCTTTAGGAACAGGTTTGCCAGCGATTTGGGATACTCGGCGAATGACCCCTCTTACTGTGTTTTCATCTTTGAAGTTTGCATTTTGTAATGAATTAGCCAGGTCAAAAATGTCTTTCATATTCACACCTGTTTTTGATTCTATATTCTTAAAGAAGTTGTTATTCATACCTGTATTTCCTCCTTCTTGAGCTACTTTACATAGTATGTAGGTAAAAGTAAAAGGTGAAAATTTTCAGTTAAAAAAATTAAAAAGGATAGGCTTTCCCATGGAAAGCCTATCCTTTCGTTCATTTACTAATTATTAAGCGTAGAAGCTAGCTCCAACAATAATCAATAGAATGAAAAGTACAACGATCAAAGCAAATGAAGAACCATAACCGCCGCCGCTATAGCCGCCGCCTCCATATCCATATCCGCCGAAACACATACACCTTCACCTCACTTCTCCTTTATTCTTTAATAGCATATGGAAATTGAGGTATTGTGTATAGGCAAGCTCCTAAGCTATGTGAATTTGTACGATTGACTATTAGCGGATGAAACGGAAGAATTCTTAACCCTTTGGTTTAAAAATTAAAGCGCCAATAAAACCGAAGACGATTGCGGCTGAAATTCCTGAGCTGGTAACCTCAAACATTCCTGTGAGTACCCCAATTAACCCATGTGTCTCTGCTTCTTGCATAGCACCATGAACCAGTGCGTTACCGAAGCTCGTAATAGGAATAGTTGCACCAGCACCGGCAAAGTCGGCAAACGGCTCATACAGACCTAGTCCATCTAATATAGCACCTGCCACAACTAAAGTCGTTAAAGTATGTGCTGGTGTACGCTTGGCCACATCAAACATTAGCTGGCCAATTACACAAATCAAGCCTCCTATTACAAATGCCCAAAAAAACATTGGCAGCATACTCAATTTCCTCCCTTCTATATTTCGATTGATACTGCATGAGCAATACATGGAATAGATTCTCCCTGCTGAACCGTAAGCGGAGATAACAATGCACCTGTCGCCACGACAAGTATCCGCTTATAAACACCTCTTTTCATTTCGTTCAACAAGTGACCGTATAATACAGTCGCAGAACATCCAGGACCGCTAGCGCCTGATTGGACTGGCTGATCAGCTTTATAGATAAGTAAACCGCAGTCATTAAATTTATTTTTATCAATATGAATTCCTTTTTCCTCAAGAAGTGCGAGTGCAGAATCTCTGCCAATTTTACCCAAATCACCAGTAACAATTAAATCATAATGAGATGCATCAACACCTAAGTCATTGAAATGGGCACAAATAGTATCAGCAGCAGCTGGAGCCATTGCCCCGCCCATATTAAATGGATCAATTAAACCCATATCCATTACTCTTCCTATTGTTGCTGACGTCGTGTACGGGCAATTTTCATGCGTTCCGTCATTTTCTGTTAACAAAGCAACGCCTGCGCCTGTGACAGTCCATTGTGCTGTCGGCGGCTTTTGACCGCCATATTCTGTTGGATAGCGGAACTGCTTTTCAACAGCTGCGTTATGGCTCGAAGCACCTGTAAGGATATTCTTAGCACCTTTGTAGTTGATTATAAAAGAAGACATTGCCAGCCCCTCCATCGAGGTAGAACAAGCGCCAAACAAGCCGAAATAAGGCACTTTCAGGTCACGGGCAGCAAAGCTGGTTGGTGTGATTTGATTGATAAGGTCGCCTGCAATAAAAAATTGGGCATCCTCTGCAGACAGTCCGCTTTTTTTTAAAGCAGTCTCTGTTGCTTCCTCCAAAAGCACTCTATGCGCTTGCTCATAAGATGTCTTGCCCATCCATAAGTCTTCATGCAAAATATCAAAATCCTTCGCTAAGTTTCCGTTCCCTTCAAATGGACCGCCTGCTACACCTGTAGACTGTATGACAGGATGATTGTCAAAAAGCCATGACTGTTTTCCTTTAAGCAATTACATAACCCCCCTGGCCATTAGAATAAGCGTTTTAATTAAAGCAACAACAAAGGCAGCAAAGACACCAAATAAAATAACGGAGCCTGCTAATTTGAAGATATTTCCTCCTACACCTAATACAAAGCCTTCGGTCCGATGCTCTATTGCCGCAGAAATAATGCTGTTCCCGAACCCTGAAACCGGCACTGCACTTCCAGCTCCGGCAAACTGGCCAAGCCGGTCATAAATGCCAAATCCGGTGAGCAGCATAGACAGGAATATGATTGTGGCACTTGTAGGGTTTCCGGAAGTTTGCTCTGTAAAGTGGAAAAAATAAATATACATAAAAGACAGCAGCTGTCCGAGCATACAAATAAAGCCTCCGACAAAAAAAGCCTTTATGCAGTTCTTTACTACTGGTCTTTTCGTTTCGTATTTTTTCTCTAATTGTTCATACTGTTTTTGCTGTGGTGTTTTCTTTTTCTTCGCCATTAATACCTTCTCCTTATGTTAGTTCATTGGTGAGATTGATTATTTGCTTAAGCCGCTTATCCGCATTTTTTTCACTGTAATCGGCATTCTTCATCTTATCCCCAAGCCTTATCGCTTCTAGAAATATCTTATAGTCACTTGATACAGTGAATGTATGGTCGGGAAACTTATCACTTAAGATTTTGTTCAAGTCACTCTCAATGCCCTTCATTCTAAACCTGGACATATGCTTTACTTTATAAGCAACCAGAATTTCCTTTTGGCCTTTAATCACCGCTACGTCATAGATGGATTTAACCGAACTTGCTTCATCTTTTACTTGACGCACTAATATTTGTTCAAGCTGATCTGGATTTTTGGTAACTGTTAATGGAGCAGGATCAACCCTTTTGAATAAAGCGGTCCGGCTGGAAGGAGATGATTCTTCACAACCGGCCAGAAGAAAGCACATGAAAATAAAAAATACAAAAAAACGTTTTTGATGTGTCATATTTGTCCCTTCCTATGTAAAAGATGTATGTTTTTCCTTTGTTTATTTTTTTCGTTTTTACTGTTTTTTATGAAAAAAAAAAGGAAGCATACAGCCCCAATTTTTGTAAAGACAAAAAAAAGAACGGCAGATCCGCTCTTCTTTCTTGGCTTTTAGCCATTTGTTTTAACTTTTTTCCCACAGCCGCAGCCTTTCTTTTTCACCTTTTTTTTCCGGGAAATAGCAGCAGGTGCTTCTTCTTTTTTTGTCAGTTTTTTCATCATTACAAGCACTCCCGTTTTTTTAGAATGACATTAGAATATGTCTACCATATTGTATGAGGCTCTTTTTGTCTATGTGTAAACAACTAGCCTAAATATAGAAAATGAATTTCAATGTTATTCCGTCAATTTCTGCACGATAGCCTCGATTATAGAAGCAGCCCCTGCAATGGCAAGTATCAGTACAACTGGTGTGCAAATGCTTGGAAGGAAATAATACAATAGGACAAGAAAGCCAGTTGACCAAACTCCAGTACACCAATAACAGCTAATCAATTCCCCTAAAAAGCCTCTAACCAAACCGTCCTTTGGAACATAATATATCTCATCTTCACCATTTTCATTTTTTTCAAGCTTTTCATCAAGCACTAACATGCGAAGGAATTCCGTTATGCGGTCAAACACTAATAATCTAGTCAGGCGAAATGTGGCTAACACTAACAGCAGCAGTTCTATCCACTCTATATTCACTTTTATTACCCTCCTCTATACACACACTAATATGAAGAAAGCAGTCTTTCAGTGCCTATTTTCATGACAGACATCTAAACACACTTGGAAATTTGGGCATATGCCTAAATTTCAAGAAAAAAGGCGTTTGTCCGTAACCCATAACGGTCTTTGGCAATATGTTAGTAGTGTAGTATCACAAAGAAAGAAACAAACAAGGAGGAAATCAATTATGGGTTGTGGAAAAAAAGATGATGTTTTCGGTACTTCTAGCTGTGTTTGCGAAGTGGTTCGCGCCATTAAAGATATTCAAGATAGTGCAGAAGACAACTGCGAATGTGAAACAAACTGCTTTTCTGAGCCACTAGGTTCACTTGTTTCCCCAACAAAACGCAGTAAAGCAGATACTCGTGTATTTGTTCTAAAAACAGCTGACGGATCACCTTTCCATGCTTTCTTCAGAGGAGATGACTGTGCATGTGTGTCTATCTTCTTCCGCGTAGAAGATGTGTTTGACAACTGCTGTGCAGTATTGAGAGTGCTTGCACCAATTACTAACACTCACTCTGGCAGAGAAACACTTGATATCACAGGACCAAAAGGCATTGACCTTGGCAAAGTCTGTGAAGTGGATGGATTCCGTCGCACAAGCGACTGCATTACAGTTGACTTGAAATGCTTCTGTGCCGTACAATGCATTGCTGACGTTGATTTAGACATCTGTGATTAATATAAGCGTAATTTACACCCTACAACCAGTCATTTTATATGGCTGGTTGTTTATTTTTTTTGCAATATAGGAAACTTCATCTTATCTTACTTCGGAGGTGAGAGTGTTGATAAAGATTTTCCACAAAGCAAATCATTCTACGCAAATTGCTCTTGTTGCCTATTCCCTATTATTACTGGTAATAGGTGCTGGCTCCCTTTTCTTTAATTCCCTAGACTAAAGAAAGCTACATAAGTGCAAAAAAAAACGCACTTTTAACAGTGCGTTTTTTTCCTGAGCCGATGCTTAAATACCGACCATTCTAACATCTGTAATTTTCTTCGTAAAAAGGGAGATTTCCTCGCCATCCATCAACTTTACTGACACTTTCTTGTCATCTTTGCCAGTTATAAATCCTCTTATTTGCTGGTTTTCTTCAACCGTTAGGATACATGCAACAGGAGGAAGCTGTTTCGGAAAGTTAAAAAGATATGTCAGCCTTTCCTCTATCCCCATCTCCCTAAAGCTTTTCAGCCTGCGGAATGCAGGTTTCCGTTCTTGGCTTTCTTGTTGTTCCGCCTGCTCTACATTGTAGTCATGTATTTTATCCCGAACAGCCCCTGGAGACTCAATCATACCGATATGCTCTTTATCGGTTTGTTTTTCTGTTTTAGTTTTAGCAGCCTGCAATGCTGCGTTTTCTATTTCCTCTCTTCGCTTACGTGTTTGCGCTTTACGAGCAGAGAATGTGCTTTGCATGTTTTCAGCAGGAAAAGGAGTATGCTGAAACAAGAGAGGTGAAGCTTTTCTTGCTGTTTTTTTCCTCATAAAGTTAAAGTCACCTCCTAATACATAATATACAGCAGGTTTTTTTGCCTACTTCATCTTAATCTATGCTGGGGCATGCTTTAATGTTAATCAAGGAGTTTGTGTCAGGTATTTCTTTAAAAAAGATATTCATCATGGTGCTGCTCTATTCTGCAAAACAAAAAACGCTGACCCATTTTAGGTCAGCGCTTATTTATTGCTTATGAAATAATATGGAAGCCTGAATCTACGTGGATGTTTTCGCCTGTAATTCCTCTTGCCATATCACTGAACAAGAATACAGCCGTATCTCCCACTTCATCAGGTGTTGTTGTTCTTCTTAGCGGTGAGCGTTCTTCAATCTCTTTCAAGATTGAGTTAAAGTCACTGATACCTTTTGCAGAAAGTGTGCGAATCGGACCTGCTGAAATAGAGTTAACACGGATGCCGTCCTTGCCTAAATCAGATGCTAAATAACGGACACTTGCATCAAGTGAAGCTTTTGCAACACCCATAACATTATAGTTTCTAATAGCACGTTCTCCACCAAGATATGTTAATGTAACAATGCTTCCGCCTTCTGTCATCAAACCTTTAGCTTCCTTCGCTACAGCAGTCAAAGAATAAGAGCTGATATTATGCGCAAGCAAGAAGCCTTCTCTTGTTGTATTCATGTAATCCCCTTGCAATTCTTCCTTGTTTGCAAAAGCGATGCAATGAGCAATTCCATGAAAAGTTCCAACTTCGTTTTTGATCGTTTGGAAGCACTGTGCGATATCCTGGTCATTCGTAACATCACATGGCAAAACGATGCTGTCACTTGCTTCAAGTGTTGCTACAAGATCACGAACACTTTTCTCCAGTCTTTCTCCAGCATATGTGAATACTAGACGGGCACCTGCTTTATGAAGAGATGTAGCAATCCCCCATGCAATGCTTCTTTTGTTCGCAACACCCATTACAACATAGGTTTTGCCCTTTAATGAAAAGCTCATAATTTATCCTCCTAAATTATATTACAAGTTATTAGTACCTAGTACTAATTTTACTATACTATCTTCAAAAAGAAAAGTGCTGTTACCGTAGTCATTTGGCTTATTTTTCCGTTGCCACTTAGTACTCACGTTCTAGGTTTCTTTTCAGCTCCCTGACATATTCTTCAGAACCAGTTACAATTAAATGGTCATGTAGCTGCAGCTCGGTGTCTCCATGGGGAATAACGGAATCTCTTCCACGGAAAATTCGTACAAAAATAACATCTCCAGTGAACGGGAACTTTCTTAATGTCATTCCCTCAAACCCCTTGTTCCTAATTGTAATTTCATGTAAAGATGTTTCATTATTCCCTAACAAAGCAAGGATGCTCGGAGATTGAATCATCGCTTTTAGCAGTGCTTTAGTTGATGTAAAGGATGAAAACACTTCAATTCCTTCCTGTTGCAAAGAGGCCTCTTTATCGAGATCTTCCATTCTGCAAATAACCCTATCAATCCCTGCCTGCTTTAATAAAAGACTCATTCTTTCATTCTCACTGCTATCGCCAGTAGAAACTACTACAATGTCCGCTGCCGAAATGTTTGTAGCCTTGATAACTTCCTCGGTATAATTGTCCAGCTCTGTGATTTCAAACAGAGAATCTGCAATTTGCAGATCATGTTTTTCTTGTTTTTTATGATAGAATTCCACCTTATAGTAAGGGGATTTTAACTCTTGGTATAGCTGCATAGTAATCTGATTCACACCGATGATTGAAATATTTACTGCCCTTTCTCCTGCTGTTTCCTTTGGGAAAAGTTTTTTGAAAACAATCGGTGTGATAATACAGGAAATAATTGCTACAAGAATAAATATCCCGCTCATCTGCGAGGTTATTATATTCATTCTTTCCCCAATCGCTGCAGCTGCAATTACTAGAGACAATGTCGATGTTAATAAAAACCCTGATGCTACTATTGTCCTGTTATCATACCATTTTTTCAAATAGTAAATAGGCAGCATCTTGCTTGCTAGCAAAGCAAGCAATAAGAGCGGTATAAATAAAAGAAGCATAGGATCTGTAAATAGTGACCATAAATCCATGTCAACACCAATCATTACAAAAAATATCGGAATTAAAAAGCCATAGCCAAAGGAATCTAATTGATGCACAAGCTCTTCATTCGGGGACAAGAGCGACACAAGCACCCCTGCTAAGAAAGCACCAAGAATATTTTCTGCACCGACAGTTTCAGACAGCGCTACTAAGAAAATAATTAATGCGAACACTGCCCTTGTTCCGATTTGCACTGTTCCTCTTGACATCGAATCTGAAGTGTTTTTGTTTTTGAAGCGTCTGCCTGCAAAATATAATAACACCCCTGCTGCAAATAGGATTAGTAACAGCCAAGTGTTACCGCCGCTTTCATGAATCGAAGCAAAAACTGCCAGCAATATCATTGTCGCTAAATCAGCAATGACTGCTATAAGCAGGATGATTTGCCCTATTGCCGTTTTCATGATATTTGCTTCTTTTAATGTTGGCACAACCACACCAAGTGAAATAGTAGAAATGATGATAGTCATTAAGAAAATACTATCTACAAAGCCTGCAAGGACAAATAGATAACTCAAAATAACCGATAACGCAAAAATAGCGGCAAAGATGATGACAGATGTTGAGAACGGCTTCGGTTCAAGCCTCCCATTCGGCAGTGTCTCTCTTTTTTTATTGCTGGAAAAAGATTTAAAATCTATCTCCAGCCCGCTTAAGAACATTAGAAAAATAAAGCCTAATGTTGATAAAGTCTCCAGCCAAGTATCCTGCTCGACAAGATTAAAACCGCTTTTTCCAATAATAAGCCCCATGATAATTTCTGCAACCACGACAGGAATAACATTTAGCTTTAGGCGGTGCAAAATAATCGGTGTCAATAATGCCACAATGATTACAATCATTAAGGACATTACAGAAGCGCCGTGTTCCATTTTATTTCCTCCTTGATAACTGCTTTTTTCTTTCTAAAATAACTTAACTGGTCAACAATCCCATAAACATCGTTGCCATTCCAAAATAAATGAGGATACTGATAATATCATTTAAAGTTGTAATAAATGGTCCAGATGCAACGGCAGGATCAATTTTTAATTTATTCATCAATAGAGGGATTATAGAACCTGCAATTGTCGCTACAATTAGTGTTCCTAAAATAGATGCACCAACTAAAAGCCCTAAAAAAATATTGCCTTTCCAAATATAAACGACCAATGTTACAAGTATTCCACAGACTCCACCTGTTATTAGTCCTGTTCCCGCTTCGCGCATGATCAGCTTGAACTTGCTTTCCTTCTCCAGGTTTCCTGTCGCAATGCCCCGCACTGCAACTGCGAGTGCCTGTGTCCCCGTGTTTCCTGCCATCCCTGCAATCAAGGGAATGAAAACAGCAAGGATAGAAACCTTGTTTAACGTCTCCTCAAACCTGCCGATTAAGCTTGCCGTAAACATTCCTAAGAACAACAGGATAATCAGCCACGGCAATCGTTTTTTTGCAGCAGAAACGGGATGTTGATCAACATAGTCCATATTAGAAACAGCCGCAAGCTTTGAATAATCATCAGTTGCTTCTTCCTCCAATACATCGACAATGTCATCAATCGTGATGATGCCGAGCAGCCTCCCTTGAAAATCAATGACAGGCAATGCAAGAAAGTCATAATCCCGCATCTTCCTTGCTGCTTCCTCACGGGTTTGAGTGACAGAAACAGAGTAGATACTGTCATTCATAATGTCAGCAATCACTGTACTGTCATCACTTACGATTAAATTCCTTAAGGATACTACTCCGACAAGATGCTTCTGTTCATCCACCACATAAATATAGTAAATTGTCTCCGCATTAGGTGCTTCCGCTTTAAGCAAGGCCATTGCAGCATGAACTGTCATATGAGAATACAGGCTGACATATTCAAGTGTCATGATGCTCCCTGCAGTTTCCTCCTCATAATCCATTAGTGCCTTGACATTGCTTGCCTCTTCAAGCGGCATAAGGGCGATATAACTAAGTGCTTGCTGCTTTTCCAAAGCGATGAGGATATCTGCTGCATCATCTGCTGACATATGTGTGAATATGTCAGCCACATAGGAAGGCAGCAGTCTTGCAAACAGCTCCTGGTAATCATGGTCTTCCATATCGAGATGCTCAAATAACTCTGCAATCTCCTCAGGTGATAAAAAATGAAATACACTCTCTTGTTCTACTTTCTCCAATTCCTTAAAAAATGAAGCTTGATCATATGGATGCAGCTCTAAAAATGCTTCTCTGAATGTTTGTAAGTTTTCATTTTGTAAAGAATGGAGGATTTCTTCTAGTTTTTCTTCATAGCTGCTCGTTATCTCTTTCAAAACATACTCCTTTCAAAAGTTTCTCTCTATACTAACAAATCTCTTAGAGTTTGTCGTCCATCTCACTAATTTCCAATAAAAAAATTATGATACCTTTACAAACAACCTAAAGGAAACAGGAGACAGCTAATATATATTCCCCATTCTTTTACATGTAAAACTTTAGATTGTGACCTTATAATATTTTGTTTCCCTACAAAAGATAATTGGTACGAAGGATTGAATTGGGAGGACAAATATGAAACTGGATATTATCGGTGATATACACGGCTGTTATGAAGAACTGCAAGCATTAACAGAAAAGCTTGGCTATACATGGGATTTAGGCTATCCCGTTCATCAAGAGAACAGATTGCTTGCCTTTGTCGGGGATTTAACAGACAGAGGTCCTAACTCTCTGCGTGTAATAGAGGTTGTTTGCACACTTATTGAAAAAAAACTTGGATATTATGTGCCAGGAAATCACTGCAACAAGCTTTACCGTTATTTTTTAGGAAGAAAGGTGCAAATTAAGCATGGATTGGAAACAACAGTAGAAGAATTGGAGAGCTTGAAAAAAAAGGACAGGGAAATTATCAAAAACAAGTTCATGAAGCTGTATGATCATTCTCCTTTATACCATGTACTTGATGGTGGAAAGTTAGTTATTGCCCATGCAGGGATTAAGGAAGATTATATTGGCAAGCATTCTGAGAAGGTAAAAACATTCGTTCTTTATGGTGATATTACGGGAGAAAGCCATCCTGACGGTTCACCAGTCCGCCGGGATTGGGCTAAATCTTATACAGGAAAAGTAGCGATTGTCTACGGACATACTCCTGTTAAAGAGGTGCGTGCCATTAACAATACTTATAATATTGATACAGGAGCTGTTTTTGGTGGACATTTATCCGCACTAAGCTACCCTGAAATGACTGTTCAATCGGTTTCTTCTGCAATGCCTTATATAGCAGAGAAATTCCGGACATTTGATTAGCATAAATAAAGGGGATGGCACAACAAAATAAGCCTATCTAAACAAGAATAATAAAATTTCATCTAACTTTGAAACAATAAAAATAGAATATGGCTTTAAAATTAGTTCGTTTCATTGCACTCTCGTCCCACTTGCTTTCCGCGGGGAGGAAGCTGAGCCTCTATTTCCCGCAGGAGTCGAGTGTCCTCCGCTCCATTCCACTAAGATTATTTATTATTTTATTTAAACGAAAACATAAAAAACCAAACTTTTTATCAATAAATAATAAAAATAGTTCGGTTTTTATGCAAATTTACATATTTATGTCCCAGCCTGGTTATTTAATGTAAATAACCTTTTCATATCCTCAGGAAGGCTGACGGAAAATTCCATTTCCTGCTGTGTGATTGGATGGATAAAGGCAAGTCTTGAGCAGTGCAGCGCCTGCCTTCCTAACTTATGGCGTGAACCGCCATATAAATCATCTCCAATTAATGGATGGCTTATATAAGACATATGTACACGAATCTGATGTGTTCTGCCAGTCTCTAAAGACAGCTCAACAGCGGCAAAATCAGACAGCTGAGTTAGCACGTTGTAATGAGTAATGGCTGTCTGCCCGTCCTCTCTTACTTCCCTTTTAATGATGCTGTCTCCACACCTGCCGATAGGCGCATTGATGGTGCCGCTCTTATTGGAGAACAGCCCTTCTGCTAACGCTGTATAATGTCGTTTGACCAAGCGGGCCTTCTGTTGTTCACTCAAAAGATGATGAACATGACGATGCTTCGCAATAAGGACCATCCCCGATGTATCTCTATCAAGCCTCGTGACAATATGTGTTGTTGCTGCAATGCCTTTTTTCACATAGTAGCCGAAAACAGCATTCGCAAGGCTGCCGGAAGGGTGCTCTCTTGAAGGAATGGTGTTCATCCCGCTCGGCTTTTCCACGATAAGAAGATAGTCATCTTCATATATAATATTCAGCGGTATTTCTTCGGGAAGCAAGCCCTCACTCGGCTTCTCAACAGGGAATAATACTGAAATCCGATCGCCTCTTTTCACCATAT
The DNA here is from genome assembly GCF_022049065.2 of Niallia sp. Man26. NCBI lineage: Bacteria > Bacillati > Bacillota > Bacilli > Caryophanales > Bacillaceae > Niallia > Niallia sp. Man26. The sequence goes on along the minus strand of NZ_CP095743.1, from coordinate 905,260 downwards.
AACGGACATTCTGCTCCACCTCATTGACAGTAATCCTGCCGCCCTTGAACTTGATATCCGTCAGAGCAGACTTAGAGATGGACCTTTCTTTCAGAAACTCCTTCAGCATTATCTTCCCGTCTTCTTCCATAACCCAGTCTAGCTTAAATGTCACATGCCTTGCACTCCTAATTCTATTCTGAGATGAAAGAGTCATGAACCCTTTTCCAGAAAGGGAATGACCGATATCTCGCAAACCGTATTTTTTCTTCGGCAACTCGATAATGAATCGATTTAACCTTTTTATGCAATAATGTCAAATGATCGATGGAGATACGAAAATCAGGCTCATTGACAGGTCTCAGCACACAAGTATGATGCTCAGGAATGATGAGCGGTGAGCCGACTGTCCGGAAAACACGGTTATTAATAGAAGCCATTTCAGCCAATTGAATGGCTCTGATAGACGGGTGCAGCAGCGCTCCCCCTAAAGCCTTATTGTACGCCGTGCTGCCGGAAGGAGTAGATACACATAGTCCATCTCCTCTAAACCGTTCAAAATGCTCTCCTCTGATTTCTACATCCATAACAAATGTGCCGTCAATGCTTTTTACAGTAGATTCATTCAAGGCAAGATATCGTGTTTCCTTATCTTCATCCTGATACTGAACAGTCACTTCAAGCAATGGATATTCGACTACACTGTATGGTGTTTTAGCAATAGCAATAACAAGCTTTTCAATTTCATCAGGCGTCCAGTCTGCATAAAAGCCGAGATGGCCTGTGTGAACACCGACAAATGCGGTTTTATCCAAGCGGCTGCTGTAGCGGTGGAATGCATATAAAAGCGTGCCGTCACCGCCGACTGAAATGACGATATCTGGCTCTTCCTCCTCATACTCCAGCTCAAAATCCAATAAATATTGCTTTAACCGCTGTACTAAATTATCCGACTTTGAATCACCTTTTGAGGTTACGGCAAATTTCATTTTCGATTAGCTCCTCTTTGAAATGATTTCCATCATTTTTTCCTGTCTTTCTGCTCCTTTTTTCGATTGAAAAAGGCTTGTGCTTCCTGAATCTCCCCTCGGATCAGCGACATTTCCTTATCCAGGCGGAATGCAGCTTCGGCAGCTCCTTGAAGTCTCATTTGGATGTCCTTCGGGAATTGCCCTTTATATTTATAGTTAAGCGAATGTTCAATCGTTGCCCAAAAGTTCATGGCAAGCGTCCTAATCTGTATTTCCATCAGGAGTTTTTTCTCTCCGTTGATTGTTTGCACCGGATAGCTAATAACGACATGATAGGAACGGTAGCCGCTCTCTTTTCGGTGGAGAATATAGTCTCTTTCCTCCACAATTTCAAAATCATTGCGAGCCCTTAATAATTCTACTACTCTTATAATATCGTCCACAAACGGACACATCATACGCAAGCCGGCAATATCCTGCATTTCTGTTCCTAATTTGTCTAAAGGTATACCCTTTTCATTGGCCTTATCAAGAATGCTTGCAATCGGCTTTACTCTTCCTGTGACAAATTCAATCGGAGAATGCTCCTCTTCATGCTCAAACTGTCTCCTCATGCCCTTTAACTTAACTTTCAGTTCATCAACCGCTTGTTTATAAGGGGCTAAAAATTGCTCCCACTGCATATATAACACCCCATTTTAAATAGGTTTCTTCTATTATGTACGTCGGTTTATATTATGAAAAAACGGCTGTTACACTAGCCTCCATCTCTTCTCCATAATTGCCGTTGCCTTCAATATTATCAATTAAGTATTCCATTTCCTCTTTCCATTCAGCCAATTCAAGGTTATTCTGTCCGTTTGACAAATACACCGGTAATTCGGCCTCTAAGCCTTTCTTTAAGCTCGGCCAAATATCTTTGCCGAGTACAATATATACGTACTGATCCCCTTTTTCAGCTAAATATATAAAGGCGAAAGCGTCAGAATCAACTAAGATCTGCCCCTTTGCAGAAAGCTCGTTAACCGGATAGCTTTCTTCCACTTTCAAGATTAAATTAGATTCAGTCATTTCTGCGTTTAGCACTTGTAGTTTTTCTTTCATTTTTTCACCCTCCAACTATGCACTATTTTACCACATTGGATAAATTTATCCTAAACATTGCAGTCAGAAACAAACAAAGAGATAATATCTATTAGAACCTTGCCTTAAGACCGTTTAAGGCATAAAAGTTAAACAGTCGGGAAAGGAATTTGGATGATGGAGAAAAACATTGAAATAGAATTTAAAAATATGCTGACTAAAGAAGAATACACCAATTTGCTTGAACATTATCAAGTCAAAGAAAATGAGTTATTTAAACAAGAAAACCATTATTTTGACACGGCAGATTTCGCCTTGAAAGAACGCAGCTCTGCACTGCGAATCCGCAAAAAACAGGCTGGCTACGAGTTGACGTTAAAGCAGCCCCATGAGGACGGGCTGCTTGAAACGAACAAGCAGCTGTCTGCAGAAGCTGGCGAGGAAATGATTCAGACAGGCCGAATTTTGGATGAACAGTTTGCAGCACTTTTGCTGGCCTTAGGTATTGCACCAGAAAAGATTCATTATTTTGGTTCTCTCACTACTATCCGAGCAGAAAAAGAAACTGGAAATGGTTTACTAGTTTTCGATCACAGTTTTTATTTAAATATAGAAGATTATGAGTTAGAATATGAAGTAAGCGATAGAAAAGAAGGACAGGCATATTTCCAACAGCTCCTTCAATCCTTTCAAATACCTGTAAGAAAGACCAAAAATAAAGTTAGAAGATTTTACGAGCAAAAATATAAGAACGGAATTTAAATAGATAACTCAGTTTACCAGTCATATGGAGGAACTACATGAAAATAGATCAATTAAAAGTTTTATTTGAATTGCAAGCATTACAGAACATGTCAACTGCAGGAACTGCTGACAGCTCTTCTTCAAATAATTTATTTCAAGAACTGCTCGGCAGTTTTTCATCGAGCGGGACAGGTGCTGCTGACAGCATCATGCAGAATACACTAGGCAGCTACGCCGGCATTAGTAGTGCAGCCAGCTCAAATCTAATGCAGACAAGTGCAACAAGCTCCCTGCTTCCTATCAGCTTAACTAAATTAGCGAAAAGTGATTCGAGCAGCAATGGAGATTTTGATGATATTATTCAAAAGGCTGCTGCTAAATACGGTGTTCCTGAAAAACTGATCAGTTCTGTTATTAAAGTGGAATCCAACTTTAATCCAAACGCGACAAGCTATGCCGGCGCATCAGGCTTAATGCAATTGATGCCTGCAACTGCCAGAGGTTTGGGAGTTAATAACACTTATGATCCTGAGCAGAACATTATGGGAGGCACTAAGTACTTGAAGCAAATGCTTACAAAGTATGATGGCGATGTCAGCCTTGCTCTAGCTGCATATAATGCAGGACCAGGCAATGTAAACAAATATGGAGGAATTCCTCCATTTAAAGAAACACAAAACTATGTCGCAAAAGTGACACAGCATTATACAGCATAACAATTTTACTTGCAGGCCGACATTCACCGGCCTGCTTTCTTACACTTTTATCCGGTACTTGTTAGTGGATATTTTTTTATGAAAAAATGACGCTGTAAATTAAACAGGCATAAACCGGAAAATGTGATAATAAAGTTTTACAAGCTATTTATTTGTACAATGAAAAGACCATTGGTAAAATAGCATTAAGTGATTTTTTATCTTATAAAAAGGAATAATTCATATTCTTTTCCTTAAAGTCCTATTATTTCAAACAAAAAGGAGTTTTAAAGATGGTCAATAAAATGCCTACTCCATATGATGTTATTGGGGAAAAAACGCTTAGCAATCTTGTTGACGCATTTTATGAGCGTGTTGGCAAACACCCCGATTTAGCTCCTATCTTTCCAGATGATTTAACAGAAACTGCAAGAAAACAAAAGCAGTTTCTTACACAATATTTAGGAGGGCCGCAAATATACACAGAAGAACACGGCCATCCTATGCTTAGGGCCCGGCATTTGCCGTTTCCCATTACGGAAAAGCGTGCAAAAGCATGGCTGTCCTGTATGAGTGAAGCAATGGATGAAGTTGAGCTAGACGACTCCATTCGTGAAGGACTTTTTTCAAGACTTGCTTTGACAGCAAAACACATGATTAATTCGGAGGAAAACTAAAGATAAAGGTGATTAAACATGATTGAAAAAGATTTGTCTACATCCATCCCGAAAACAGCCGATGACAATTGCCCTGATAGCAAACCCCTTGAAATATACATGTTTGTCGATCCTTTATGTCCTGAATGTTGGGCTTTAGAGCCTATCATTAAAAAGCTTCAGATTGAATACGGCCAGTATTTTTCCTTAAAGCATGTTTTGAGCGGAAGATTAGCCACATTAAACATGAATAAAAAGAAGAAATACGAAAATATCGCTGAACTTTGGGAACAAACAGCGAGCAGAACAGGAATGTCATGCGACGGTTCGCTCTGGTTCGAAAATCCCATTGTCTCTCCATATTTGGCTTCAATCGCATTAAAAGCAGCTGAATTACAAGGCCGTAAATGCGGCATCCGTTTTTTAAGAAAACTGCAAGAAATGCTCTTTCTTGAAAAGCAAAATATTGCTACATTTGACGTGCTGAAAAATTGTGCGGCAAGCGTCGGCTTGGATGTTGTTGAGTTTATTTCCGATATTCACTCAACAAGTGCTGCGAAAGCTTTCCAATGCGATTTAAAAATTACTTCTGAAATGGAAGTTTCCGAAATCCCGACATTGGTTTTCTTTAACGAAAACATTGAGGAGGAAGGAATAAAGGTTACTGGCTATTATCCTTATGAGGTATATGTACAAATTATTGAAGAAATGCTTCAAATCGTCCCAGAAAAAGCAGATCCTCCCCCATTGGAATCTTTCTTAAAATGCTTTAACCTTGTTGCTTCTAAAGAGCTTTCCGTTGTTTATAACAAGTCTATCCAAGAGATGGAAAAGGAAATGAAAAAGCTGCAGCTTAAACAGTTAGTAGAGCAGATTCCTGCAAAGTATGGAATGTTTTGGAAATATATTGGATAAATAAATAAATGATGACATAAAAAAAGGGCTTGCTGTCTCAAGGCAAGGCCTTTTTTTATTAATTAACAAAGGGGATGGGAGAAATTTTTCACGGTCAAACAAAGGGGTATAAGTTTGTTTGTGATTAATTTCACAACATAATAATATCATATTATCATTATCCTTATCAATAAGTTTGTATATTTGTTCACAAAATAGACAAACTTTCATAACTAATGATGTAGAAACATACATTATTGACAGGCTAGCATTGATCTTAATGAAAGGAGATGAGTTAACATGAAGGCAATTATCCCTGTATCCCTGCTGCTTTGCATCTTGTTTGCATTCTTTTTGAATATTCTCGGGCTTATGCATATAATCCCCCTTTATATAAGCTCACCGCTTTTGTTTATCGCGCTCTTTCTATTTTTGTCGTTTATGAACAATCGCAAGAAGTTTAAAGGATTTCATAAGTAAAAAGGCATGCGGCTAAATAGCCGCATGCCTTAAACATTAAGAAAGCAGACTTTCCATTTCGTTGAGCTTTTGTTCAAATACTTTGCAAGCCTCTCTGATTGGGTCCTTGCTTGTCATATCAACTCCAGCTTTTTTCAGCACTTCAATTGGATAGTCGGAGCTTCCCGCTTTCAAGAAATCAATATAGCGATCCACTGCCGGCTTGCCTTCTTCAAGAATTTGTTTGCTTAAAGCTGTTGCTGCACTGTAGCCTGTCGCGTATTGGTACACATAGTAATCATAATAGAAGTGAGGAATTCTTGACCATTCTAAGCCGATTTCCTCATCAATAATGATATCTTCCTCGCCGTAATACTTTTTGTTTAGCGCATAGTACTCGGAAGTAAATAAATCAGCTGTCAATGCTTCGTTATTTTGCGCCTTTTCATGAATAAGGTGCTCAAACTCTGCGAACATAGTCTGACGGAATACAGTACCTCTGAAGCCTTCTAAATAATGGTTCAGCAAGTATAAGCGCTCTTGTTCATCTGTGATTGTTTTTAGCATATAATCGTTCAGCAATGCTTCATTGCATGTAGACGCAACCTCTGCGACAAAAATCGAATAATTTCCATACGGGTACGGCTGTGATTTTCTTGTATAATAGCTGTGAACAGAATGTCCGAATTCATGAGCCAAAGTAAACAGGTTATTCACATTATCCTGCCAGTTCATTAGGATATATGGATTGGTGCCGTATGTTCCTGATGAATAAGCTCCGCTTCTTTTCCCTTTGTTCTCGTGAACGTCAACCCATCGGTTTTCAAAGCCTTCTTTCAGAATGGATAAATACTCCTCTCCTAGCGGTGCAAGTCCTTTAAGGATATGTTCAGTAGCTTCTTGATAGCTGATCTCCATTTTCACATCCTTAACAAGCGGAGTATACAAGTCATACATATGAAGCTTCTCAAGACCAAGTACCTTTTTACGAAGCTTTACATAACGATGCAGCAATGGTAAATACTCATTGATTGTTTCCACAAGGTTTTCATATACCTGTTCAGGAATATTGTTAGCTGCAAGAGCTGCATGCCGTGCTGATTTATAATTTCGCACTCTTGCATTAAATGTATGGTTTTTTACTGTTCCGGATAATGTAGATGAAAACGTATTTTTGAATTTCCCATACGTATCATAAACCGCTTTAAACGCATCATGACGCACACGTTGATCTGCACTTTCCAAAAAGCGTGAATAGCGGCCATGTGTAACTTCCACATCTTCCCCATTCTCATCTTTAATGCTCGGGAATTCTATATCCGCATTATTAAGCATGCCGAATGTATTGCTAGATGCATCCAATACTTCAGATGCTTGGGCAAGAAGTGCTTCTTGATCTGCTGAAAGAACATGCGGACGCTGAAGGTTAATTTCCTCCAATGATTGTTCGTACAGGCGCAATTCTTCCTTCTCCTCAAGAAAACCCTTTATGATTGCTTCATCAATAGATAGAAGTTCTGGGACAATGTATGCGAGTTCACTCGCACTTTGTGCATATAAATTTTTTATCCGACTGTCCAGGCCTTGATAAAAGCCATTTGTTGTATCCTGATCATATCGCATATGTGCATATGTATATAATTTACCTAAACGGCTTAAAAGCGTATCCTGATATTGAAGCGCTTCGTACAAAACATCCGCACTTTCTGCAAGCTTTCCTTGATAGTCCCCTGCTTTTTTCGAGAGGGCCGTCACCTCTTCAAATTCTTTATTCCAGTCATCATCAGATGCGAAGATGTCTTCCAGTCTCCATGTGTCTTCCGTTGGAACTTCATTACGTAAAGGCAGTTTTTTTACAGTTGTTTCATTAGACATGTAAATCCTCCAATCTTTCCTTCGGATTTCGAAAAAATTTTCCTACCCGATATTTTCTATCTATTATAACTAAATTCCTGCTCATTTTTAAACTTTTGTGATTTACTAAGCTTATCATATGTAGCTTTGCTGTATTTCATTAATGATTTTTCCGTTTGGCTATTATTATTGTAAACTCCCTCCTTTTAACCTTAAATAAAAATCCTCCTCGTGTTTTGCCAGGGAGTCTGAGCTAAGGCAAGCTTCCTCACTGCTTGTAAAAAAATCTGGCCGAATCTCTTCTATCACCTTCATTTTCACAAGCACTGTTAAGTAATCATTAACTGTATTCCTCCAATTACTGTCTATAATATTGGGAAGATTGCGGACTGTGATGTCCCCCCTTTTTATTCTGCTTAGAAAAGCATCATAAACTTTATGAAGAGAAACAATTTTTCTAGCTGGCAGAAAACAGTCAATATACAAATATGCCTGCCAGATTAAAGGAGGAGTTAACAGTTTAATTCCTTCTTTCAAGGGAATGCCAATGAATGGCGGTATAACATGCGGATGCAAACCACTTTTGTAGAGATATCGCAAAAAGCGGTCATTCTCGTTTGAATGATAATGTATATGGTTATTCTTTTGTTTTTGAATGGCAGATTGCCAATCACTGTATGGAAAATTGCTGCTAAGATTTATTGTTTGTTCACGGAGGGTGACAGCAGCTAGTGGAAGCTTGTTAATAGAGGTAATAAATTTCTCTTTAGAAATGGGAATCGGGTTATCCATAATATAGAAGGATTTTTGGTATGGACAGTAAGCTGGGAGGATATATTTGCCCTTAAATGGAACAAGGAATGAGGATTGAAAAGCAGAAAATCGGGAGAAGCTCTTAGAACGTTTCACATTTTTATAACCTAATATCCAGATCGGCTGGTACTTTTCTTTTCGATATTGCTTTGTCCGTTTTTGCAAGCAGGACACTGGTATGGAAGAACATTGAAATTCTATGACATAATAAGAATTGTCCCACATGACACCAATATCTCCTCTTTGCTTAATGGACGGAAAATACGGCTCTAGTACTGGCTTTAATCCTAAATCCTTCAATCTATTATATATCTGCAGCTTTCCGTGCAAATGATAAGATGATTCCTGCTCACTGCTTCCACTGCAGGATACATCCTTACGGTGAGCAAAATGAGGCAGCCTTTTCTCTCCGTTCTTTAATACAACCACACTTCGGCATGCTGGACAATAGAATATGCTGTTTCTTTTTTCTGCCTGAAGCTCCTTTTTCTCTTTAAAATCCAAGGCGCAAACGATGCTTCCGTCCTTATTTAACGCAGTAAACAATAGACTGCCACGCTCCTTTGAAAAATGAAATTTTACAATTAATTAGAAAAAACTGAAGGCTCCTCCCTTATAAAAGGGGAGATAGAAGCCTTGATGTTGATTCGAGGATGCGGAAACCGACATGTCTTTTCCCGAATGAATCTATTTCAAGCTGCACAGCATCTTCCAAATCCTTCAAATAGATATCTGCCAGCTTTTTAGTGCTTTGGGTTTTGTATAAAAAGGCGCTTACTTCAAAGTTTAAGTGGAAGCTGCGCATATCCATATTGCATGTCCCTATGGAAGCTATTTCATTATCTACGATTAACAGCTTGCTGTGCATAAAGCCTTTTTCATACTCATAAATACGCACACCTGCCTCAAGCAGCTCAGGAAAATACGATCGGGATGCATGAAATACAATGCGCTTATCCGGCTTATTAGGAACAAGGATGCGTACATCAATGCCGCTCAATGAAGCAATCTTAATGGCAGAAAGGATGTCCTCATCAGGAATAAAATAAGGGCTTGCAATCCAGATTGATTTCGTTGCAGATGTCATCATCGAAAAAAAGATACTTTTGATGACACTCCATTCATTGTCAGGACCGCCGGCAATCAGCTGCACCCCGCCATGTGTGTTTTCTTCCGTAATCGGTGTTAGGTAATCATTTGTCAAAAAGCTGCTATTCGTCATATAATACCAATCCTGCAAAAATATCAGCTGTAGCGACCGGACCGCTTCTCCTTTCACCAAAAGGTGCGTGTCCCTCCAAAAGCCAATCGACTGATTTTTCCCTAGGTATTCATCACCTATATTGAGTCCACCGACAAATCCGATATTTCCATCAATAACGATAATTTTCCTGTGATTGCGAAAGTTAAACTTGCTGTTAAGTACCGGAAATTTAACTGGACCAAATGCAACAATCTCAATTCCAGCTTGCCGCATTTCATTAATATAGCGCTTCGAAAGCTGCCATGATCCGACTGCATCGTAAAGGAATCTTATTTTCACCCCTTGGTTCGCTTTCTCGATTAGGACATCCTTAATTTGCTGGCCAATGTCGTCATGCCTCACGATATAGTATTCAAGGTGAATATGATGCTCTGCTTTTTTCAACTCAGCTAATATGGAGGAAAACGTTTCATCTCCATTTGTGAGGATAGTGGAAGAAGTGCCGAATGAAATGGGGCTGTTGCCGATTTTTTCTGCTAGCCGGAACAAATTTTGCTGATGAAGATCCATTTCCTTTTGCCTTTCTTCTGTTCCAGTGCCAATTTCTCTTTCAATTCGCAAAAATGCCTGTTTATCAAGAAAGTACTTTTTACGATAAATTCTTTCTTTTCGATAATTACGTCCAAACAGGAGATAAAATATAAAGCCGACAACGGGAAAACTGCCAAGAACAACAAGCCATGTCAGTGTTTGTGTAGGATGCCTGTTTTCAAAGAAGATGACAAAGCCGATAAATATCACACAAAGACTTATAATTAAGCTAAGCTGTCCAATAATTCCGCCCTTAACGGTAATAAAAAAATTAAAAACATACACGAATATGCCTGCGGCTCCTAAAAATATTCCCAGCCTTGCTGTATGATTCATGTTAAACACCTGCCATCATTGCAATTATGTATACGCCCTATGTGAGAAAAAATTAAATGAAAAATAAAAAGCCTGTTCTCCTGTAAGGTGAAACTCACCATTACAATTTCTACTATATAGATAATCCATGACTATATATAGACTTTATAATGTGAATTTCTTGCCTTACCATTAAACAGGCTCTTTATTTATTTAATGAAAGTATTTTCTTAGCTCCATAAATACTTCGTCTTCTATGATTGCTTTGCCGTATTCTTCAACAACATGTATGGTTGTCTGCGTTTCTTGTCCATACTCAAGTAGGATGCTCAACGCATTGTCGACTTCTTCTTCATCCGTTTCTTCATCAAGAAACTGTACATACAAAAAGTATTCGTTCTTGTATGTGTAAAGTTTTGTATCGATTCCTTCCAGTCCATGAAGTTTGCTGAGGGAAATTAAGTCTTCAAATTCCTTAAAAGCGATAAGGAATTCAAGGTTTTCCCCAAAGTCATCGTCTCCATCCTTGACTGTGAAGTGCTGATCCATTAAATCTTCAAAGCGGTCATCCAATGGCAGATCCTTCAGCTTGTCTTCCGGAATGGAGATTTCGAATTTCTGACCGTCTTTTGACAGCTGTGCTCTTGTCACAAGTATTTCAAGTCCTTTATCCAATGCTTGAACTTGAATCCATAACGGCCCATCCAAAATAAAATCTTCCTCTTGATGAACTTCGTCCATCATCTCCCAAAAAAGCTCTTCGCTTCTTTCTCGGTTATACCATATTTCCTCCCGCTTAAAACCGCGTTCTTCTATATCAATATACGAAATATAAAACTTAACTGTATGATCATTAATACGTTCAATTTCCATTTTGCAACACTCCCTTCAAGCTATAATGGAAGGGACTAAACCCCCATACAGATATTCGTTTTATCCCATGCTTCATTTTTTAAAATAGAAGGTCAACTGCTATTGTACCTTGTACTTTATATTTTATGACAAAACCGCTTTAAATGGAATTAAAATATCCTGAAATCAGCAAAAACCAATGTATGCCTATATTCACGGTTATTTAAACGGTTTTTGCCTAAGTAAGGAGATTCTTTTTATAAGCGTATTCACTTCAAGCTATATTTAGTATTATTACCTCAGGAATTTAATTTCAAACCAAATTCCTTTTAAGGAGCTTGGACTTTTCCTACTATAGAAAAAAAGGTCTGACTATACTGTTCCACAATTATTGCAGAGCAGCTTTCTAGCCAGACCTATATATTATTATTTAATAATCAATTTAGTTCACTAGACGCTGTGCTTCACGCAATTGGAATGTTCTAACTTTCCTTGGTAGGAAGCGGCGTATTTCATCTTCATTATAACCAACCTGAAGCCTTTTTTCGTCCAGTATAATCGGACGGCGCAGTAATCCTGGGTTATCCTTAATTAACTCAAACAAGTTTTGTAAAGGCATTGTTTCAAGATTAACATTCAGCTTCTGGAATGTTTTGCTTCTTGTAGAGATAATCTCATCTGTACCGTCTTCAGTCATACGAAGAATCTCTTTGATTTCCTCAATGGATAACGGCTCTGAAAAGATGTTTCTTTCTTTATAAGCAATCTCATGTTCCTCTAACCATGCTTTTGCTTTTCTGCAGGATGTACAACTTGGTGAAGTGTATAATGTTACCATTTTACAAATTCACACTCCCTTTATTTAGACATGTATTTAGACCACTAGTTAATTCAAATAAATACTTGAGTATGTTATATTCTTAAATTGTAATTAATTTAATCAAGTAATTTATATTAATTATTATACACCAATTATAAGTAATTTGGTATAGTTTTTTTAAATATCATTTGTTTAGGTTTATTTAGAGTTGCTTTTTCTTTTAATATGCAGCCCATTTCAGTGTTTACGCCAATGATCACCCGCCCTTTTTCCTTATTTCCCAGTAAATTTTTGAGAATTTCAGGCTATTTAAATTGCTTACTATTATAGACGATTGAGATGTAAAAAGGTTTCATTTTTTTTAGGCGCATTTGTTTTTCTTTTATTTTTCCTGTTCTTAGTGTAAGTACCCGTTTGTCCCATTACATAAACCTCTTTTATCCATTCTCAATTAAGAATCAGTTATTGAAAATAAGATAGAAACATACATACGCTTTCCATCTGTTTTCAATTATAGTCAAATTTCGTCAAATATATCTCGCTTCTCTTTATCCTCATCAAATTGGACTGCTTGTTCAACCGGATCGTATGACTGTCCATAAAAATCACTGTCACGATACGTATGGATTTTTTCGTATGTTCTTACTAGTGCATCATACACCAGTTCTTCAGATTCATTAGTTGGTGACCAGTACAGTATTTCCATTACATTAACTTCTTTTGTTGCTAAAGATCTTCTTCTGTAGCCAATTGTCTTAGCGTGCTGGAAGCCTTCTCTTTTGTAAAACTTCAAGCGTTTTTTTGTATCTGAATCTTTATAGTTAACTGGTTCTACTTCCAAAATAATCGGTTTGCCCTTTTCTTTAAGTTTTTCTAACAGTTTATGCCCTAAACCTTGTCCTCTCGACTCTCCAGAAACAAACAGATAATCAATGAAAATAAAATCCTCCACTTCCACATACATCAATACATGGTGTTTCCCTTCATCCTTATGATAAATTTCTGGAAAATCTGCTAATAAGGCTTCCATATGTTCTTGTGATTTCATCTCTTCTATCGGAAAATACTCATTTAATTTCTCATACCAATGCATATTGAAAAACTCCTATCTTTTCTTTGATTCCGCCGGTTTGTAATTCACGTTGCTTGTATACTTACAGCCTGCGTTCCAGAGAAGGAACTCTTTCACTCCATTTGCGTATAAAGCGTCAATTTGAGCTTCCACTTGCTTTTTTCCGTAAGGCTGATAATTTCCCTTTCCTAAATAAACAGCAGTGAAGTCTTGAATCCATGGCCGGGAAATTAGTGGATTGCGCAAACTTGTCAGCTTTTGCTTCTCTACTTTCATGTACGCGTCTACAAGGCGGTATGGTTCAAGGTCAGGCTTTTTTATTCCAAAATAAGGACCCCAATGACTTGGATAAATCATGCTTGAAATAACATCAACATTTTTGCTGATTTCTGTGAAGTTCTGACCAATGCCAGGAGCTTCTTCCAGTGTTGCCGCATAGCCGAATATATCCACAGAAACTTTTACATGATACGGCTTAAGCTTTTCCTTCGCATATTTAACAAAGTCAGATACTGCTTTTACCCTTCTTTGCCCTTCACTTATATTCAGTTTCCCATAATCACCTTTAGAATAACTTAAATTAGCGCCTTTTTTTTCAAAACCTTCAGGAAAACGGACATAATCGAACTGAACTTCTTGAAATCCTAGCTGTGCTGCCTCTATTGCTGCTGCTACATTATAGTCCCAAACATCCTTCACAAAAGGGTTAATAAAGGCTTCATTACGCTCATTTTTCCAAACCTTTTCGCCATTTCTGAATGTCCACTCTGGTTTTAGCTGTGCCAGATGACTGTCCTTGAAAACAACAATTCTTGCAATTGGATAGATGCCTGCTTTCTCCAATTTTTTTAGCATGGCGGGGATACTTTTCACTTTATTAGAACCTGCGTTTGCTAACGATGAAGCTTTTGTTGGCTTATAAACGAGCTTTCCGCTGTCCTCCTTAAAATCAATAACCATCGCGTTCAAATCTGTTTGATTCACAAACTGAATTAGCTGATTAAACCGATTGCTGTTTCCTGCCGCACTGCCGCTAACATAAATGCCTCTGACTGCGTCAGGATAAGGAAATGTCAGACTTGTTTTCTTCCTTTCAGAAACTTCTTCAGGAAAACCCTTTAGAAGCTTCTCCGTTTGTTGGTCTGATAACAAATCAGGCTTTTCAGCTCCTGTTGTGTTAGGTATTAACAATAAAGCACATAATGCAAAAGATAAGTAAAAAGTAATGTATTTCATACGACACCTCCACAATCTTTCTTTTATTATGTGCCTGTTTCTATTAATTCATGGTTAAATGTTCTTGCCATTCTCCATTAACTGAAAAAAAGCAAAAAAAATAACGATCTCAAATCGAGAGATCGTTATGAATTAACTTTTGAATTGCAGTTTATATTGATTATACTCTGCCTCCGAACAATATACGAAATGTCCTGGTTTTACTTCGCGCATTTTAAGCTCTTCGCCCTCTTTATACTGATGTACAGCAGGATCATACGCTGTTCTTGTACGAGTGCGCTCTGTCTCAGGGTCTGGAAGCGGAATAGCAGACAGCAAGCTCTTTGTATATGGGTGGATAGGATTGTTGTACAGCTCATCAGCAGGAGCTAACTCTACCAGCTTCCCAAAATACATAACGCCAATACGGTCACTAATATATTTAACCATTGAAAGGTCATGGGCAATAAACAAGTATGTTAAGCCTTTTTCTTTTTGCAGCTTTTTCATCAAGTTTACAACCTGAGCTTGGATTGATACGTCAAGTGCAGAGATCGGCTCATCGGCAATGATGAAATCTGGATCTACAGCAAGTGCGCGGGCAATTCCGATACGCTGTCTTTGTCCGCCGGAAAACTCATGCGGATAGCGGTTGGCATGCTCTTTGTTTAACCCAACTGTATTCAGCAGCTCATATACCTTTTCCATGCGTTCTTTTTTGGTTTTCGCTAATCCATGGATATCAATGCCCTCTGCGATAATATCAGCTACCGTCATACGAGGGTTCAAGGATGCATATGGATCTTGGAAAATCATTTGCATTTTACGATTGAATTTCTTCAAATCTGCAGTTGATTTTTTTCCGTGAACATTTTCTCCATTAAATAGAACTTGTCCACTTGTTGCTTCATAAAGGCGAATAATTGATCGGCCTGTCGTACTTTTACCACAGCCGGATTCACCAACTAAACCTAATGTTTCTCCTCTGTAGATATCAAAGGATACACCATCTACGGCTTTTACCAAATTTGGTCTGCCGACATTGAAATGCTGCTTTAAGTCTTTTATTTCAAGTAATTTCTCAGCCATTTCATAAATCCCCCTTCACTAGTACAGGTTTATCAAAGTTAGTGGATAAAGGACGGATTTTCTCCTTCACAGATGCAGGCGGTTCAACAGCTGGAGCATCTGGATGCAGCAGCCAAGATTTCACGAAATGCGTTTCTGAAACCTGATACATTGGCGGCTCTTGCTCATAATCGATTGCAAGGGCATTCGGATTTCTCGGTGCAAACGCGTCACCAACAGGAGGGTTTGTCAAATCAGGTGGTGTTCCTGGAATGGCAGCAAGCTCCGTTTCTCCATCATTATCCAAGCTAGGCATAGACGCAAGCAATCCCCAAGTATATGGGTGTCTTGGATCATAGAATATTTCATCTACTGTGCCCATTTCAACGATTTCACCAGCATACATAACAGCAACACGATCTGCAACATTCGCAACAACACCGAGATCATGAGTGATAAAGATGATGCTTGTATCCATTTTGTTTTGCAATTCCTTCATTAAATCAAGGATTTGTGCCTGAATTGTAACATCCAATGCAGTTGTAGGCTCATCGGCAATAAGCAAGGATGGTCTTGCAGCAAGAGCGATAGCAATCATTGCACGCTGTCTCATACCGCCTGAAAATTCATGAGGGTATTGATTAACCCTTTTTTCTGGCATTGGAATTCCAACAAGCTTCAGCAATTCAATTGCTCTTTCTTTTGCCTTTTCCTTCGAAATATCCTGATGCTTAATAATTACTTCCATGATTTGTGTTCCGATTCTCATCGTTGGGTTCAATGATGTCATTGGATCTTGGAAGATCATGCTGATATCCTTACCGCGGATAGCTTGCATTTCTTTTTCTGTTTTTGGAACAATATCTTGACCCTTAAACAGGATTTGTCCGCCTTTAATTTGACCAGGTGGCATTGGAATCAGCTTCATCAATGTTTGGGATGTTACACTTTTTCCTGATCCTGATTCTCCGACGATAGCCAATGTTTCTCCTTTATATAAATCAAAAGAAACACCGCGTACTGCTTGAACTTCTCCTCCATACGTATGGAATGAGACTTTTAAATCTTTTACTTCTAACAATTTTTCCATTTTGCTCACTCCTTACTTACGTAGTCTTGGATCTAGTGCATCACGTATGCCGTCGCCGATTACATTAAATGCAAAGATTGTTAAACAGATAAACAATGCTGGGAAGAATACACGCCATGGGTAGTAGCTCATCGCTGCGATACCATCATTAGCCATTGTTCCCCAACTTGCTAAAGGAGGTGTTAAACCTAATCCTAAATAGCTCAAGAATGCTTCTGTAAAGATAGCATTTGGGATAGTCAAAGTTAATGTTACAAGAATAGGTCCCATTGCATTTGGAATCAAGTGTTTGCCCATGATTCTTGTTAAGCCTGCACCTAAAGTTCTTGAAGCCAAAATATACTCTTGGTTTTTCAATGAAAGCACTTGTCCACGTGTAATACGTGCCATGTTAATCCAACCGGTAATACTCATTGCCAGGATCATTGTTCCTAATCCTTGACCTAAAACTACCATTAATAAGATAACTAGAAGCAAGTAAGGAATTCCGTAAAGTACGTCTGCAATCCTCATCATTACTTCATCGACACGGCCGCCTTTATACCCAGAGATTCCCCCCCAGATTACACCAATTACTAAGTCAATGATAGCAGCTGCAATCCCGATGAATAGAGAGATTTTCGCACCATACCAAATACGAGCGAACATATCACGTCCAAGATCATCTGTACCGAAGTAATGCTCTGCACTTGGAGGCTGGTTTGCTTTCATTAAGTCGTTTTCACGATAATCATATTGTGTAAGAAAAGGTCCCAAAAACGCCATAACAATTAAAATAATTAACAGCACAAGGCCGAACATAGCAAGCTTGTTCTTTCTGAAACGCATAAAAACGTCTTTCCAGAAGGACAGACTCGGTCTGGAAATCGTTTCTGCTTCAGCGCTGCTGTTACCGACAACTTTGAATTTATCTTTTGAAATTTGCTGCATGCTTATTCTCCTTTCTTCCCGCCAGCTAATTTAATGCGTGGATCGATTAGTCCATATAATATGTCGACAAGAAGAACAGATACTAATAGGATAATACTATAGAAAACTGTTACACCCATAATTACTGTATAATCACGGTTACCGATGCTCTTGACGAAATGTGATCCAAGACCTGGTATGCCGAATATTTTCTCAATGACAAAGCTTCCTGTTACAATCCCTGCAGATAGTGGTCCCATATAGGATACTACTGGAAGAATAGCGTTACGGATAGCGTGTTTTACTGTAATAGTAGTTTGGCTCAAGCCTTTTGCTTTTGCCGTTTTAATATAATCATTGCTCAACACTTCAAGCATAGATGATCTTGTAAGTCGGGCAATGAACGCCGTTGGCCCTGCTGCTAATGCGATGGCAGGCAAGACGCTTTGTGAGAATGTTCCCCATCTTGCAACCGGGAACCAGCCTAATTTCATCGCGAATACATATTGTAAAAATGCGGCCATAATAAAGGAAGGAACAGATATTCCGAGTACTGCTATAATCATTGCTGTATAATCCTGCCATTTGTTATGCTTCAATGCAGCAATAATACCAAGTAATACACCAACTGCTAATGCAATAAAGATTGCTTCCATTCCCAGAACTAAGGAAACAGGGAATCCTTCATTGATTAAGTCATTAACTGTTTGGCTCTTATATTTGAATGATGGGCCGAAATCCCATTGTACAATGCGAAGTAGATACTCCCCATATTGGACATACCAAGGGTCATTTAGTCCATAATGTTCATTTAAGTTAGCTTCAATTGCTGGTGGCAGCTGTTTCTCTGATGTAAAAGGGTTACCTGGTGCCAACCTCATGAAGAAAAACGTTGCTGTTACAATAAGCAGTAAAGAAAGTAACATAAACAGCAGACGTCTTGTCAAGTACTTTATCATGATTTAAACCTCCAATATTTTCTAATCACCTCTAATTAGAAAGGAAGGTATATGAAGCAAAAGCTTCATATACCTTTTTACTTTTGACTTATATTATTCGAAATAAGCCCATTTCAATTGAGCATCACCAAGACCAGAAATTACTACATCTTTCAGGTTGTCTTTTTGTACCCAAACATTTGTATAGAAGTAAATCGGTGCGATTGGAAGCTCGTCCATTAGAATTGCTTCAGCATCTTTAAGCATTTGTTGACGTTTTGCTGCATCAGTTTCCTTTTGAGAATCGATCAACAATTGTTTAAATTCTGCATTTTCCCAGTTTGTATCGTTGTTACCGCCCTCTTTATCGCGGTATAGCTCAAGGAAGTTGATTGCATCATTGAAGTCACCTAACCAGCCCATACGTCCGATTTGGTAATCGCCAGAGTGAAGTTTATCAATGTAAACAGCCCACTCTTCGTTTCCTAATGTTACATCAATTCCAAGGTTATTTTTCCACATATCTTGAATTGCTTGAGCAATTTTCGCATGTGCTTCATCTGTGTTGTAAGATAAAGTGATAGTTGGAAGTTCTGAAGCATCTTTCAAGCCTAGCTCATCAAGACCTTTTTGAAGTTCTGCTTTTGCAGCTTCGATATCATTGTCTTTGAAGTAGCCTTCTTCGTTCTCAGGGAACATTGTTGGAGGAACAGCTGCCATTGCTGGAATTTGTCCACCTTGTGTAATTTGGTCTACAATTGATTGACGATCAATTGCATATGTCAATGCTTTACGGATATGAACGTTGTTCAAAGGTTCAACTTCCGTATTGAATTTGTACCAGTAAGTACCAGCAGTTGCTTGAGTTTTCAACTCGCCGCTGTCTTTAAGTGCTTTAATAGCATCTGTTGAAACAGTATCGAATGGAAGACCATTCCAGTCTAACTCATCGTTTTCGTACATGCTGCGAGAAGTTCCAGCATCATCGATCATAGAATATTCAACTGTTGCTAGCTTAACTGTGTCAGCATCCCAATAAGTTTCGTTTTTCTCTAGCTTAATGGATTCGCTGTGGTTCCATTCAGTCATTTTGAATGGTCCGTTTGATACATAATCATCTCCAGCATCTTTATACCAGTCTGGATTTTCTTTAGCAATTGTGCTGTTTACAGGGAAGTAAGTGTAAAAAGCAGTTAATTGAGTGAAGTATGGAGTTGGGTTGTTTAAAGTAACTTCAAGCGTTTTCTCGTCGATTGCTTTAACTCCAACATCATCTAGCTTACCTTTACCAGTGTTAGCTTCTTCAGCACCTTTTACATAGTAAAGCTGGTAAGCATATTGTGATTGGTTAGCTGGGTCAAGAGCCCATTTCCAAGCATACACAAAGTCTTCAGCAGTTACAGGATCACCGTTTGACCAGTTAGCATCTTCTTTAATTTTGAAAGTATAAGTTAATTGGTCGTCTGAAACTTGAATGTCTTCAGCCATTGCTTCCTCAGGCTCACCGTCTTTATCAATACGAGTTAAACCTTCAAAAGTTTGAAGCAATACGTTGCTTGATGTAGAATCATTCGCTAAACCAGGGTTTAGTGAGAATGGCTCTGATCTGATGTTAAGACGCAAATCTTGTTTTGCCTCTTCTGAGCTACCGCTGTCGCCGTTGCCACAAGCTGCAAGGAATGCACTAAGTGCAAGTACTAATGATAGAAGTACAAGCATTCTCTTTTTCATTGTTTTACCCCCTTATATATTTTGTCCACAAGTGGAGTTTCCAAAAATTATCTTTCCCATATAAAACGCAAGAATACATAAACTTATATTTCCTAAATAGTCTGTAAATTCAAGCCCACTTATTCGCTATTCAGCAATAGTAAACAATCCTTTATGTAACCTTCGTCACTACTAAACAATTAGGCTAGTATAATAATGAATTAGGAAATAAACTTTAGTATCCAATTGTTTCAAATAGTCTGAAATATCACTTTTAATTTCCACTCGTAAAACCAATTATATATATCGACCTATTAGATTGCAAGAAATTTGTAGAATTTTGTAGAATTAAGAATAATCTAAATTAATTTAATTTATAGATTTTTCTGTGAATAATATTCTGATATACTTTGTAGCTAGAAAATTAAAATTTCCTAACATTTTCCTGATAAAGTTATCCCTTCTTTATCTTCATTGAATCAATTAGGCCTCTAAGCGTAAAATATCCCTTGCCTTCCCTTGATTTTTCCTTGTTTTTAGTTTAATTTATACATATATAGTTAATACATTTATGCTTTGATAAAGAGTAGTACTTATATAATGGTTTAAAAGAGAGTTTGTGTCTGGTGAAAACAAACAGCCAGTTATAAGGAATGGACTTTTGAGCACTGAAATAGAACTGCTACTTCTTGCATATTACATTTCAGCGACTTCCTTTCGTTACCAAGGATAAAGTGGCTTGTTTTAAGCAATTAGGGTGGCACCGCGGACCATTCGTCCCTATGTTCGTATAGGGACGTGTGGTCTTTTTTTGTGCAAAAAATTCCTTGCAGGCTTAAAAAGACGTTTCTATGTCCAACCTTTATATAGTACAAACAGCAAATGGAGGAAAAACAAATGAAAACAATCTTTTCCGGCATCCAGCCGAGCGGAACAATTACTTTAGGAAATTATATTGGCGCACTAAGTCAGTTTGTGGAGCTACAGGATGATTATAACTGCTATTTCTGCATTGTTGATCAGCATGCGATCACAGTTCCGCAAGACCGCCTTGTATTAAGAAACAATATCCGCAGCCTAGCTGCATTGTATCTTGCTGTCGGTATTAACCCTGAAAAGGCTACATTATTCATCCAATCAGAAGTGCCTGCCCATGCTCAAGGTGCTTGGATGATGCAATGTATTTCCTATATAGGGGAATTAGAGCGCATGACGCAATTTAAAGATAAATCAGCTGGCAAAGAAGGTGTCTCTGCAGCACTTCTCACATACCCGCCATTGATGGCAACAGACATTCTGCTGTACAGCACAGATTTAGTTCCAGTCGGCGAAGACCAAAAGCAGCATTTAGAGCTTACACGAGATCTTGCTGAAAGATTCAACAAGAAATATAACGACATTCTGACAATACCAGAAGTTCGTATCCCTAAAGTCGGCGCAAGAATCATGTCACTGCAAGAACCGACGAAAAAAATGAGCAAATCTGATCCTAATAAAAAGGCAACAATCACTCTATTAGATGAACCGTCAGCCATTGTCAAAAAGATCAAGAGTGCTGTTACAGATTCAGAAGGCATCGTGAAGTTTGATATTGAAAATAAACCGGGAGTTTCCAACCTGTTGTCTATTTACTCTATTCTTTCAGGGAAATCAATTGCAAGCTTGGAGGAAATGTATGAAGGCAAAGGCTACGGCGACTTTAAAGCAGATCTTGCAGAAGTAGTTGTTGATACACTTCGTCCAATTCAAGAGAAATACAATGAATTAATGAACTCCCCTGAGCTTGACGAGATTTTAGATTTAGGTGCGGAAAAAGCGAATAAAGCAGCAAACAAAATGGTTAAAAAAATGGAAAACGCTATGGGCTTAGGCCGCAAGCGCAGATAATAAAAACAGGCTGATAGATAGCTATCAGCCTGTTTTTATGTCTTATAATAGAAGAAAGCAGTTATTTAATTTACCTTTGGTCCATGTTCTAATTCCCAAAGCTTCTCAAAAAAGGGCTGTCCTTTTATGATGTTTTCACAAAACGTCTCATGCTTTGGCGACCAGCCAAATTTCGTGCAGTCAAACAGCTCACTCCAAGCATCCTCAAATTCAAGGCTTTGAATATCAAAATACTTCTCTGGGCTCCATTCTGTATACCAATATCTCACTTCTGCAACATTTTCAGAGGAATGCAGCTGATCGAGTGCCATGAACAACAATTGCTTAAGCTGACGCTCTTTTCTAGTCAGCCCGTACATCATTTGCGGCTCAGGCGACAGGATATGAAACTCCTTATTTTCTTCGTTGTCTGTTTGAAAGTTGTAGTTTATAGTCTCTTGGCTTTCAAGTAACTCATATGCCAGCTGTTCCTGCCTAGGTATCATCCTGCTTTTTCTAATCGGAATGGAATAACCAAGTGTATCAACAACCAAAATCCCTATTCCATCTGAAACAACAAAGCAATAATCCAATTGGATTCTTTCATGGTTTTTTCGAAGATAAGCTTTTTGGTAAATTTCTTCAAGCAGCTGCCTCGGAAGCTCTGCTAAATCATTTTCTATGTAGTTAAACAACACCGAATCAATCTTTACGAGCGGCACCTGATCAAGCAGCTCCACCCCATCTTCTTTTCTCCATTCGTGGAAATGGCAAACATTATAACCGTTTTCTTCTCCTTCAAACCAATTAACCCAAACATCATGAAGATATTGCATATTATTATCCCTCGCTTCAACAACTGTTTGTCAATCAGTATGGGCATCGAGCAGTAAATTTATTCCTGTTTTGTCATTGTTCTTATAAGTTTCTTTTCTAGAAAGCATGTAATCTTTGCACTCGCCCATTCATAGTATGTTTATTATTATGATACATTTCTCTTATATATGTACAAACTCTCCATAGATTTAAAAAGCAAAAAAGCCTTTCTATGTAAGAAAGACTTATTACCTTTATATCTATAGCCTTTTCTAATTGTACAGTAAACCTGTTAATCATTAACGTTTGGATTTTGGGTTGAAGGCATCTTTTAGGCCTTCGCCTATGAAGTTAATGGATAGGATAGTCAATGTAATCATAATGGCTGGCGGTAGCCAAATCCACGGTTTATTTTGGAGCACATCTGGTTCATTTGCAGAAGACAGCATATTTCCCCAGCTTGGCACCTCTTGAGGTACACCAAACCCTAAATAGCTTAAACCTGATTCTACAACAATCATGCTTGCAAATAGGATAGAAGCCTGCACAATAATGGTAGACATTACATTCGGCAGCAAATGCTTAATAATGACTTTACTCGGTTTACCGCCAATGGAAATGGCAGCTAATATATATTCGTTTTCCTTCTCAGAGAGAATTTTACTGCGCACAATCCTTGCTACTCCACCCCAGCTCAACAGACTTATCACAATGATTAATACCCATAAGCCTGAAACAATACCTTGAAGAATGGCATTGAGCACGATGACAAACACTAAAAACGGAAAAACCATGATAAAATCAGTAAAACGCATTAACAAACTATCAATTCTGCCACCATAATAACCAGCAATCGAACCGACTAATGTGCCTAAGAAAACGACAGCTACAGTACAGCATATGCCTACAAGCAAGGAAATCCTTCCTCCATATAATAAGCGAGTAAACACATCTCTTCCGCTTTTATCAGTACCAAGCCAATGGTCACCTGAAGGCTCCAAAGACATTTGCCCTATATTTACCTTAGTTATGTCAATTGTTGTGATATACGGAGCTAAAAAAGAAAGAATTGTTACAAGGATAAGGAATAGCAGGCTTACCATTGCAATCTTATTCTTGATGAATTTACTTCTGGCTAATGCCCATGGAGAAAGGCTTTTCGTTTTTATGTCTACGCTTAAGTTATTATTATTTTTCGGAGTAATTACTTCCATTTCCCTTTCCTCCTAACTTACCCTTATCCTTGGATCTACAACGCCATATAAAATATCAGCTATGAGGTTGCCCAACAATGTTAAAAACGAAAATAGCATTAATAATGTTAACAAAACAGGATAATCTCTTGTTCCTACCGATTGGATCATTAATTGACCAATACCAGGATAAGTGAAAATTGTTTCGGTTATTACAGCACCGCCTATTAATGCAGCGATATCAAATCCTAAAAAGGTAACTAGTGGTATCATTGAATTCCGTAATATATGCACATTATAAATCTTATTTTCATGCGTTCCTTTGGCTCTAGCTGTTCTCACAAAATCCTTCCTGCTGTTTTCAATGATGTCATTTCTAAGAAATTGTGTATAGCTCGCTGTTGCTAATGCACCAAGGACAATTGCCGGCAAGAAAACATGATGCAGCTTACTGATGTAATATTCAAACGATCCTTTCATCAGACCAATTCCTACAGAACCGTTCGAAGGGAACCAGTTTAACTTAAATGCAAAAATATATATAGTAATGACTCCAGCTACAAACGAAGGAATTGCCAGACCTATATAGTTTATACCTGCAATCAGGTTGTCCCGAATTGTATAAGGTTTTCTTCCAGAAATCATCCCGAAAGTAAAGGCAAGGATATACGTAATAATTAGAGCAGTGATTCCCAAGAAAATTGTATTAGGGAGCCGTTCAGTAATGAGATCGGCTACATCTATTTTATAGCGGGTTGATATACCAAAATCACCTTTAATAAAATCTGTTACCCAGCGAAAATATTGAACATATTCTGGATCATTGTATCCGAGTTTTTCTCTCATTTCAGCTATGTACTGAGGGTCTGTGTTATTAGGATCAATTTCTCCACTGAGGGAATCCCCTGGCATTAATTTCGCCAGGGAGAATACCACAACAGAAGTAAGGAGCAACATTGGTATCATGCCTAATATTCTTCGCAATGTATATTTCAACATGTAACTCTCTTCTCCTTATGTTAAAATCTATTATTCTAGTTATTGCTGAATCCACCATTCGTTCGGTCTGTTCATGCCAGAAACATCAAATGTTACACCTTGAACACGCTTATTAAGCGCCATTATTTCATCTAGCTCTGCAACTGGAAGTGCCGGTAATTCTTCCATAAATTGCTTCTGCCATTCCACATAAAGCTCTTTACGCTTCTCTTGGTCAGTACCGACAATGCTAACGTCTAAAGCGTCATCCAATAATTTATCGCTCTTTTCACTTACCCATCTTGAGTAATTCCATAGAGCATCTGATCTCCACAATCCTGATGGATCAGGGTCTGTTCCAGTAGACCAGCCGCCAAAGAATACTTCAATGGACTTATCAGCTTTTTCAATTTGATCATAGTATAGGTTAACATCTGTCATACTAAGTTCTGTTTTTAAACCAACCTCTTCCCAATACTGAACAATTGCTTGCGCACGAGTTTCAAATGTTGGGTTATTTGTTGCGTAATGAGAAAACTTAACTGTGAAAGGCTCTCCATTTGGATCTTCTCTGAAACCATCGCCATCTACATCTTTATATCCAGCTTCATCAAGCAAGGACTTTGCTTTTTCCGGATCATATTTATATTGCTCCAATTCACTGTTGTCTGCTGAAATCCAGTGATTTGATGGAACTGGTGTATTAACGGTCTTTCCTACGCCATAGAAGAATGCTTCATTCCATTCATCTCTATTCATCGCATAATACATTGCTTGACGAAGTTTTAAATCTTGATATTTAGGATCATTCATCACGTTTTTGCTGCCATCCCAAGTTCCTAATCTAAAGCCAATATAGTAGTAAGACAACCCTGGATATTGTTCAATATTCACATTATCCAATGCCTCGATATCCGCCTTAATGCTCGGATGGAATGCTGTCATATCTAAAGTATTATTTTGCAATTCACCAATTGTTAAAGAAGGATCGATTACTTTCAGGACAATACCATCCAAGTGAGGCTTGCCATTGAAATAGTCATCAAATCTTTCAAATTCAACTGATTCGCCTGGAACAATATTTTTCACTTTAAACGGTCCTAACCCAACAGGTTTTGTTCTTACTTGCTCTGAACTTGCCATGTCTTTAACAGCAATTCCTTCAAACTCCTTCGCTGGCATTGCATATGTCCACACGTTTTCTAAGTTGTTTACTCTTGCTTTATCAAACGTAATCTCGATGTTGTAATCATCAATTACTTTGATTCCTGAAATGCTGTCCGCAGAGCCGTCATGATAGGCAGGAGCTCCCTCAATTGTTTGAACACTTGTATATCGTGGTCCATCATAATCTTTATTTGCAATTGTTTCTAAAGCAAAAACCCAATCATTAACAGTAAGCTCTTCGCCATTATGCCATTTAACTCCCTCTTTAAAGGTAAATGTATAAACTTTGTTATCCTCTGTTTTCCAAGAAGCAATATTTGGTTGCGGTTTAAGGTTCTCATCATAGCTGATTAAGCTTTCATCAAAGAAATCAAGAACTTCCGCATCTGTTGCATTACCGTAAAACGACCAGTTAAACAAACCCTCTGGAGCGGAATCTAGTGAATAAACCAGCGTTCCTCCATCCTGTGGTTCTCCTGTTGAACTTGAGCCATCGCTCGTTGATGTTTTCTCTCCATTACCACTGCAAGCAGCCAAAAAGGCAGATAGAATTAACATTAAAGCAGTTAGTGTCAGCCATTTCTTTTTCATTGTGTTTCTCCCCCTTAAAGCTTTTTTAATATAGATGGCAAGCTACTTTATGTAATGGTTTCACCTCCTTTAATACAGGCTTTACTTTGCTGCATTCTGACATTGCTGCAGGACATCTCGGATGAAACGGGCAGCCTGTCGGCGGATTTATAGGACTAGGAACATCTCCATCTAATATAATTCTTTTCTTTTTCTTTCTAGGGTCAGGTTCCGGTATAGCTGAGATTAAGGCTTTCGTGTAGGGATGTAATGGCTCTTCGTACATGCCTTCTTTATTGGCAACCTCCACTAAATTCCCTAAATACATGACTCCAATTTGATCGCTCATATGTTTTACTACACTTAAATCATGAGCGATAAATAAAAAAGTTAAATCAAATTCTTTTTGTAATTGCTTTAGCAGATTAAGAACCTGGGACTGTACGGACACGTCCAATGCAGAAACCGGCTCATCTGCGATAATTAATTTAGGCTTCAGGGCCAGTGCTCTGGCGATGCCTATTCTTTGTCTTTGTCCTCCAGAAAACTCATGTGCATATTTGTAATAAGCATCCGTTGGCAAGCCGACTTTATTCAATAAATCCATTACTTCTGCTTGTGTTTCTTCCTTCGGTTTATTTCTAAAGTAATTATTTATAGGTTCTGCAATGATATCCCCAACCATTTGCATAGGGTTTAGCGAGGCATAAGGATCTTGGAACACCATTTGCAAATCTTTCCTAATATCACGAAGCTGTTTTCCTCTTAATTTTGTAATATCTTTATCTCCAAAGAATATATCTCCTGCATAGGGACTTAAAAATCGAAGTATTGTTCTTCCTGTTGTAGATTTTCCACAGCCTGATTCTCCTACGAGTCCAAACGTTTCTCCCTGTTTTATATCAAAGGTAATTCCATCTACTGCTTTTACATGGTCTACTGTTTTGCCAAAAAAACCGGATTTTATTGGAAAATAAGTTTTAAGATTTTTAACTTCCAATAAAATATCTTTATCCTTAATAGTTTCTGCTGTCATTATGCGTTCACTCCTTCCTTCGGTTTGCTTTGATCATAGAGAAGGCAGGAAACTTCATGTCCATCTTCAGTGCTTGCAAGAATCGGTGTTATGTATTTACATTCGGGCATTGCCATCGGACAGCGATCTGCGAATCGGCAGCCGGCTTCGGGCATATTTTTTAAGGATGGAACTATTCCGCTGATGGAGCTCAACAGCTCGACTTCCTCGTCCATTTTTGGGATAGCCTCCAAAAGCAGTTTTGTGTAGGGGTGTTTCGGTTCGTAGAACAGTGTATCAACGTCTGTCTTCTCGACGATTTTGCCTGCATACATGACGATTACTTCATCACACATTTCCGCAACTACACCTAAATCATGGGTGATTAGAATCACAGACATATCGTTCTCTGCTTGAATTTCTTTCATGAGATCAAGGATTTGAGCTTGAACAGTTACGTCAAGTGCGGTTGTTGGCTCGTCAGCAATCAAAAGCTTCGGCTGGCAGGCGATGGCAATCGCAATCATCACCCTTTGGCGCATCCCGCCTGAAAGCTGATGCGGATATTCATCTACCAGTTTTTCCGGCCTTGATATACCTACGCTTTTCAACAATTCGATACTCTTTTGTCTTGCTTGTTTCTTGGTGATATCGTGGTGATTTAACAATACCTCCATTAATTGAAAGCCTATTGTGAAAACAGGGTTTAATGAGGTCATTGGTTCTTGAAATATCATGGAAATGTCACTGCCTCTAATACTGTTTATCTCTTTATCTCCCATTGTTTCAAGATGGACTCCATCAAAGATAATTTCACCTGAGCGGATAACTCCTGCTCCTTTAGGAAGAAGCTTCATAATAGACAGGCTAAGGACTGATTTCCCACACCCAGATTCTCCAACAATTCCGACAATTTGGCGCGGCTTCACTTGGAAGGATACATTATCGACAGCGTTATACAGCTTTCCGTCGATAGAGAAGGAGGTTTCTAAGTTTTTAACCTCCAGCAAATAACTATCATTTGATGTGGAAGCATTACCGTTCATTTTACACCTCTGACATATTGTGACTTTTATTACATTAAAATCTATTTGTTAAAATACTATTACAGATTTATTTGAATTGCAATATTTTTTTAAATATTAGAATAAGTCTAAATTGTGTAGAAAAAGAGAAACCCTATAGTATAAAGGTTTCTCTCTATTTTTATGCTGTATTTACTTTAAAAATTCTTCGCTTTTCAAAACAAAATATGCTTTTTCAGAAAAACTTTTTTGTTTTTTAAATTTAGTAATCATATAAAATCCGTAGCAGTAGCCCAGCATATCTGGAAAGCTTCCTAGACCAAACAGCAAAGCATCATGCAAATATTCGCTTTTATTAATATCCAAATTCTCTTGCAGATGCTTTTCCCAGAAGCCCTCTAATTCATCCTCTTTATATTTACGGCACCAATCTGCATTATACTTCTCTCCACAGTGGTTTTTAACAGCATGCTCTGCCAGCCCTTCCATAATTATTGAGTCCAGAAGAGTGTATTCATCGACATCCTTTTTTTGATAGTGTATTCGGCAAACATGATGATATTCATGAATTATTAAGGCTTCCAGCTCTTTTTCATCTTCTATATCTCCAATAAAGAGGAATAGCATATCAGGAAATGACAGCCCTGATTTCTTGTCACTTCTTCTGGAAGATTGATTAAAAGGAAAAATATAAATAGGAATATCAGGACCTTTCCATAAGCTTTTGTATTTTAAGTAAATTCGTTCACACTTCGCCCATACATCTTCTTTAACAAGTGAATCATATATTTCTTTTGTTTTTCTTGAAGGCTTATACATCCCAAAATTGGCAAGATGCTGATATACCTGTCTTGACGGCTCTCCTTCGAAGGCGCCTTTAAGCTCACTGCAAATCGCAACTGGTTTATAAAATTTTTCATCGAGCCACTCTCTTGTGTTCACTACCCCAAATCATTTCCCCCTTTCCCTCTACAGACTGAGAATATAACGTTATAGTTTATGTTCTGACAAATCATATGGTGTTCATTCATAAGACCAGTTAATGAAAACAAAAACTCTGCACATCTTTTGTGCAGAGTTTTAATTCAAATGCTTTTTTTTCGTTTATCTACGATCATTTTGAATCCGCAGCCGCAAAGGATGGAATGCTTTAATCTTTGGATTGGCTGTTTACATACAGGACAAACCTGCTGCCCAGATTGTTTATTTCTGTTCACAGCTGCTGCATGTTCCGTAGAACTGGAGGTTATGGGAGCTAATGTTGAATTTCGATATGGATTGGGCAAATACTTCTACCTCCTTTAAAGCTGGGTACCATACATCTACCATTTCTCCACATTTACTGCAGACGATATGATAGTGGTCTTCTTGTTTCCATTCATACTTGCTTAATGATTCTCCAAACTGAATTTCTTTCACTAAACCTATCTCACAAAATAACTTTATATTATTATAAACTGTTGTAATACTTACAGATGGCATGGACTCATTTAACAGCTGATATAACTCCTCTACTGTCCAATGTTTATTTCCTTTGGAAAGAATATTTATTAGTTCATGTCTTTGAGGTGTTAAGCGAATATTTTTCTCCTTTAATGCCTGTATTGCTTTTTCGATACTTAACATATTATCCTCCTTTGCTAAACAAGCGATGTTAAATTGATAATCAGTCTGTCATAATGAGAAAAGAGCTAACTTCTTAAGCAAGCGCTTACTTAGTTCTAGAAATAAAGATTTTCATAATTGTTATTATCCGCAAAAACTTTTTATACTCTATATTTAATTATATACATTTTTTAATTATAGTCAATTTTAATTTATAATAATTATTATTAACATAAATTAAAAACAGGCTAACCTATTAAAGGCTAGCCTGTTTTATTATTATTGATATTTCTTAAAGATAATTGTTGCGTTATGTCCACCAAAGCCTAATGAGTTGCTCATTGCCACGTTAACTTCTTGTTTTCTATGCTTGTTTACTACATAGTCTAAATCACAATCAGCATCTGGTGTTTCATAGTTGATTGTTGGAGGAATTACGCTGTCTTTAATGGAAAGAATGCTGAAGATCGCTTCAACTCCGCCTGCAGCCCCTAACAAGTGTCCTGTCATTGATTTAGTTGAGCTGACTGGCAATTTATAAGCATAGTCTCCGAAGACTTCTTTAATAGCCATTGTCTCAAACTTATCGTTATATGCTGTGCTTGTTCCATGTGCATTCAAGTATGATACTTCTTCTGGCTGTAAGCCTGCATCATTGATTGCCATTTTCATCGCACGTGCACCGCCTTCTCCGCCAGGAGCTGGAGAAGTGATATGATATGCATCACCAGTTGAGCCGTAACCAACGATTTCTGCGTAGATTTTTGCTCCTCTTGCAAGTGCATACTCTAATTCTTCCAGCACTAGAATACCTGCACCCTCACCGATAACAAATCCGTCACGGTTTGCATCAAACGGTCTGCTCGCTGTTTTTGGGTCTGGGTTTGTGGAAAGTGCTGTGTTCGCACAGAAACCTGCAACTGACATTTTTGTAATTGGCGCTTCTGCTCCGCCTGTAATCATTGCATCAGCATCACCGCGCTGAATAACTTTGAAGGCATCGCCGATTGAGTTTGTTCCTGTTGCACAAGCAGTTACTGTACATGAGTTAACCCCTCTTGCACCAAGCGTGATAGAAACCTGTCCTGTTGCCATGTCTGGAATAAGCATTGGCACGAAGAACGGACTAACACGTTTATAGCCTCTCTTTTGGAAAATTTCGTATTGATTTTCGAATGTTTCCATACCGCCGATTCCTGAACCGATCCAAACACCAATGCGTGCTGAGTTTTCTTCGGTAATTTGCAAGTCTGCATCCTTCACAGCCATTAAAGAAGCAGCAAGAGCATATTGAGTAAAGCGATCCATCTTTCTTGCATCCTTCTTATCCATGAAATCTTCTGCGTTAAAGTCATTGATTTGTGCTGCTACTTTTGCAGGATATTCATCTGCATTTATTCTCGTAAGCGGCCCAATGCCAGAAACTCCATTCACGATATTTTCCCATGTTTTTTCAGCATCATTACCAACCGGCGTTACTGCACCAATACCTGTAACGACTACTCTTCTATTACTCATGATTGTAATCTCCTTTGATTTATTCATACACTCTAAGTGTTAAAATTTTTTAATTATCTGCCCCAGCGCAGAGCGATTGCGCCCCATGTCAAGCCGCCGCCGAAGCCTACCATAACGATGACGTCATCGTCCTTAAGCTTGCCTGCCTCATACTCTTCCACAAGTGAGATTGGAATCGAAGCTGCACTTGTATTTCCATACTTATGAACTGTTTTTGACATCTTCTCTTCAGGAAGATTCAAACGCTGTCTGGATGCTTCCATAATGCGAATATTCGCTTGATGCGGAATCAGCAAGTCAACATCCTCTTTAGAAAGGCCTGCTTTTACCAATACATTTTCACTGCTTTCACCCATTTGACGAACAGCAAATTTAAATACTTCTCTGCCGTTCATTTGGATAAAGTCTTCTTCATCTTGGAAAAGATGCTTACCGCCAGAGCCGTCTGCACCTAGCTCAAAGGAAAGAATTCCTCGTCCTTCTGAAACCTCTCCCAATACGACAGCTCCGCCGCCATCGCCAAAGAGCACAGCTGTATTGCGGTCATCCCAATTCGTGATTTTCGACAGCTTTTCCACACCAACAACAAGAACGTATTTATAAGCTCCATTATCGATGAACTGTTTAGCTGTAACCATTCCATACATAAAACCTGCGCATGCTGCACTTAAATCCATTGCTGCAGCTTTAATACAGCCAAGGCGTTCTTGAAGCATGCAGGCAACTGTCGGAAACGGCTGATCTGGTGTGACTGTTGCCACAAGAATCATGTCTATATCCTCTGGGCTGATGTTAGCATTCTCAATTGCCTTTTTTGCAGCTTCATATGCTATGTCAGATGTATTTGTATTATCATCTGCAATTCTTCTCTCCTCAATGCCTGTACGTGTACGAATCCATTCATCATTCGTGTCCACCATTTTTTCCAAATCAAAATTTGTCAAGATTCTTTCAGGCAATGCACGGCCAAGGCCAATAATTCCTGTACTCAAAGCTGTCAGCTCCTTTAATATGTCCGATTATACTTTATTTGCTTGTAAATTGAAAAATGAAAGGCATTTTTCGACGCAATCGTATTCTATATATTATTATCAATTATTATGACTTGGTACTAATTTTATCAAATTTCTCATATAGTATGCAACTTTTTTTCACTTTATAAGCGCCTGTCTAAACAACTTCTTAAATTTATTCATAAGATAAACATAAAGAACTAATATTGCCTGGAATAAAGGGGGGAACTGCGTTGGATGAGGATATTCAAAATGCCGTCGATGAACAGGATGACAGCGTGAAAGCAGAGGAAGATTACTATTATGACTTCATGCTTGGCAGAAAGGTTTATCGTAAAAAACAGCATGATGATGCTTTATATGAAAGAAGGGAAAGAAGGGAAAGAACGAAAGGAGATTCCTGGATTTTAGGTCAGCATGGCAGACAGCGCGAGGAGGATTCGCAGCAACCAGAAGATAATAACAAAGTGATGAACTTTTTGGACGAAATAGATATGAACTTAGTTTTTAGTAATATTGAGCTATTTATGAGTTCTGCTAATGAGCTAAAGCCGCTGATTAACAAAGTTAAGCCAATGTTAAAAAAATGGATGGACTAACCTTTAGTGCAGCTCCTGCTGGAGAGAAAAAGCTTGCATCTCCTCCTCCACAAAGAGCAAAATGCAAGCTTTTTATCATTGGTTATTAGGAAATTTGCCTGTCTCTTTATATTGCTTCATTTCCTTATTGATTTTTTGGATAAATGCCGCATCAATATTAGGGCTGAACTTTCCTAATGTGATGACATTTTCCTTCATTCCGTAAGATATATCGCCTGATACGAGCTTGCCTTCGTTAAATTTGCCAGCAAGTATATCAAACATTTTTGATACATTTTGCACGGTGCTTGTTAAAACAGTCATTCTGCCAAGATCAGATTGTTCAGAAACATAACCAATTGCATAAAGGCCCTTCGCCTTTACTTGTTCGATGATATCGATATTAAATCCGTCACCTGCAGGATAAATAATATCAGCATCTTTGGCAATCGCCGAATCGAGCAGCTTCAGTGCCTGTTCACGATTATCCCACCCCTGTACAAAATCAGTCAGAACCTCCACATTTTTATTCTCATACTTAGCTCCGTCTATAAATCCTTGTATCTCAGGCTGCCAGTCAAAGGCTCCAATAACAGAGATTGTATTGGTCTTTGTCATATGGCCTGCGACCATTCCTCCGAAAAAGCCCATCGCATAGCCTTCAAACGAGGCGCTAGTTGTATTATCATTTTTAGCGCTGCCATTAAAGCTGATAAAATGGATGTCAGGATATTTTTCAGACAAAATATTAAAATAATCCGCAAATTCACTGCCATGCCCAAAGATGAGATTTACCCCTTTTTGATCGAATTCCTCGATCGCTCTTTCTGCAAGGGCAAGGGAATCAATATACTCCTTATAATAAACATCCACATTATAATGTGATTGTATATTTAACAGCCCCTTATATCCTTTCGTGCCCCAGACTTGGTCTGTAACCGTTCCAGTCACGAGCAATCCTACACTTTTCAATTGCCCCTTTTTTTCGGCTTGTCCGCAGGAGGCAAGAAAAAAGGTGCTCAGCAGGATGAAAAGGGACAGCATTAGCTTCATTTTTTTCATTTGAACGCCTTTCTTTCACGCAATTTTTCATATAAACTACTACACTACCACTTATACATCTTAATATGTCTTCTTTGCATTTCCAAGTTATCTGCAATATTGTTTTTATTATCAACTGTATACGACTGTAAGCAGGAAGGAATCTGATAGCGCGGAATTTTTACCGGAAACTCTTTTATTGCTTTTTTACCGTGCATCCAATGATTTTTGATGCCGCTCGTCAAGAAAAGACAGGCTGTGCTTGTTTCCATCATCAGCTTTTTCGTTGCAGCTGCTGCATCATCTATAAAAATAGCATCTTCCTTATACTCCAGCTCGCTTAATTCTATATCATTACAGTCTTCTAATAATTGAACAAATAAAAACTCCTTTGGCTGCCATGGTCCATACACGGTCGGATAATAGATAAACCTGAAAGGAATACCAATACTTTTCAGCATTGGAAAGAGTTCTTCTTCATGCCGGGTGAAATCCAGCACATTACCTAGAAAGATTAATTCATGCTTTCTATCTGTCAAATCCTGAATATTGCTTTCTATATGCAAATCATTTTTTATTTGGCTGATTATTTTATCGCTGTTTAGTATGTCATAACAATCATAAATAATCTTGCCGCTGTTTCCCTTAAATTTCTCTTCCCAGCCTATTTCTTCGTAATTGGCATTCCTTCCTATTTCTAGCTGCTTATCTTCGGAATCTTCCAGTTGCAGATTTGGATAAGATACTCCATAAACAGTTTCTCCATCTTCCAATAAAGAGCGGCAAAGGTGAAAGCCGATAAATTGGTATGTACCGACAATTACTGCATTCTCCATCTAAAGAAGCCTCCTTGAAGTCAGGTTAGTGTATCTTATGCAGAGATAAGAGCAATCATGATTATCATCAAAGAGCTGCTATCTTAGAATAAAAGAAGCTGAAACTAATCGCTTCAGCCTCTCTAACGTAAAAAAAGGGACAGCTAAAGGGTTTTTTCATACTGTCCAAAAAAGCGGATAATTTGCCCGGGGATTGCACTCCTTTTTTCTGGCAAAACATAAGATACGAAGATGGGCAGCTCTTCTTGATCCCATTTTCTAATTCTTTCCTTCAGCAGCTGGGATTGGTAATAGGATTTGCCGTTATGAAGTATATGGATGATTTTCGCAGGGGTATCTGTCTCTTCTAGATGATTTTCTTTTATTTCTTTTATAAAGTCAGGGATAACTTTAGCATTTTTATCATAGGCAGCTGCTATTTCATTACAAAGCTTTTTAAAGAAAAATTTATGCTCCTTTTCTTTCTCAAGATGTTCACTTAAAGACAGAATAGGGTTGAACAAGACGACTGAACGGATATTTTCCTTCATTTCCATCATCAGCTTTATCGCAACCAATGCTCCCATTCCTTCTGCAATTAAATGTATTTTCGGGTTGAGGATTTCTGAGCGAATCATATGCTCATACAGTCTTTTAGCAAGCATTAAAGATCTTTCGCTTCCCCAGTTCTTTCCATAGAGATTAGAATAAAAAATGGTGTATCCTTTATTTCGCAATGAATCAATAATTGATTTCTTCCCTTCATTCTGTACCCAAAAGCTATTCTTTGCATCTACAAAATGTCTGTCGTCACCAATAATTAAGATACCGAAACCGTTAGGCTGCTGTGTTGGATAATGTATCATATTCCATTCGGTATCCAGTTGGAAGTTCCGGTTCTCCATCTCTCAAAACTCCTTTTTAGGTTTTCCTTTTACTAATGTATGACCATTTCAGCAAAATGTAAGGGAGTTTGCCCAAGTATTTCATGTTTTAAGTATGACAGAAGCGATAAATGATTTTTTTATGTTATTTAAGAAAAAAAGGAGATTATATATGATTTATTATTTTGGCCCTGTATGATACTATTAGAACAGACCTTAAAAATAAGTGTGAGGTGATTGTATGCGGTATATCGTAACGATTTTTTGGACATTCCTATTAGCGCAAATGCTTACATATGTTATTAGTTCTATGAACGGAATAACTTACAGCTTCTCTATGGGAGTAGTGTTAACAGTTG
Source organism: Niallia sp. Man26 (assembly GCF_022049065.2). Classification (NCBI taxonomy): domain Bacteria; kingdom Bacillati; phylum Bacillota; class Bacilli; order Caryophanales; family Bacillaceae; genus Niallia; species Niallia sp. Man26. Next base: position 868,885 of record NZ_CP095743.1, on the reverse strand, counting down.
TCTTTTCTGTTGTCATTTTCCTTTTGGCTGCTGTATTGCCAAATGATGAACCGAGTCATGAGGAAGGTTCGCATTAATCTCTAGCTTAATTATCGGGTGAAAGCAGCTGCTTTCACCCTTTTTTATTTTATTTTCTTGTAAGGAAGATGCCATCCTCTGCAGCGTCAATTTCAACGTGATCGTTTTCCTTGACCTTCTCTGCGATTATTTCTCTTGCCAATGCTGTTTCAACCGTTCTTTGCAGGAAACGTCTGAGCGGCCTTGCTCCAAATACAGGGTCGAAGCCATTTACTGCAATATATTCACCGGCACGGTCTGTCATGCTTATGCTGATATGCTGGTCAGAAAGTCTGCTTTGCAATTGACTGATAAGCTTTAAGACAATTTCTTTTATTTCCTTTAATGCCAATGGCTTAAATAAAATAATTTCATCAATCCGATTCAAGAATTCAGGGCGAAAATGTCCTTTTAATTGATTCATGACACCATCTCTGATGTGCTCAGGAATGGAATCGGAATCTTTGCCCTCGAGCAGAAGATGGGAGCCAATATTAGAGGTCATGATAATGACCGTATTCTTAAAATCAACTACCCTTCCTTGTGAATCGGTGATTCTTCCATCATCAAGCACTTGGAGCAGGATGTTGAAAACCTCTGGGTGGGCTTTTTCCACTTCATCCAGCAATACGACACTATAAGGCTTTCTTCTGATTGCCTCGGTTAGCTGTCCGCCTTCTTCGTATCCAACGTACCCTGGAGGTGCTCCAATTAAACGGGAAACAGCATGTTTTTCCATATATTCCGACATATCAATCCGAATGATTTGTTCTTCACTGTCAAACAAACTGGAGGCCAACGTTTTCGCTAGCTCGGTTTTGCCGACACCTGTCGGTCCTAGGAACAAAAACGAACCAATCGGCCTATTTGGATCTTTGATGCCTGCTCGTGCTCTTAATACAGCATCACTGACAAGCTTAACAGCCTCGGCTTGCCCTACCACTCTTTCATGCAGGATGCTTTCAAGACGAAGAAGCTTCTCTCTCTCCTTCTCCATAAGCTTAGTAACAGGAATTCCTGTCCATCTCGCTACAATTGCAGATATCTCCTGCTCTGTTACTTCTTCCCTAAGCAGCCTTTCTCCTTTTTTTGTGCTGGTCTTATTTTCAAGCTGCTCTAATTCTTTCTCTAATGCAGGGATGCTGCCGTGTCTGAGTTCGGCTGCTTTATTTAAGTCATAATTATTTTCTGCTTCTTCCAATTCTCTGCGTTTTCTTTCTAATTCTTCTTTTTTCGCCTGAACATTTAACAGACCTTCTTTTTCAAGCTGCCATTTAGCCTGAAGTGCATTTGCCTTTTCACGCAAATTGGAGACTTCCTTGTTTATCACAAGCAGCCTTTCCTTACTTAGCGGGTCTTCTTCCCCTTTTAAGGCAGCTTCTTCAATCTCTAGCTGCATGATTTTTCTTGTCAGCTCATCGATTTCAATTGGCATAGAATCTATCTCTGTCCTAATCATCGCACAAGCTTCATCTATTAAATCAATTGCTTTATCCGGAAGGAATCTGTCTGTTATATAGCGGTCTGATAAGGTTGCTGCAGCGATAATTGCTCTATCTTGAATAGAAACACCATGGTGTATTTCAAATCTTTCCTTCAGACCTCTAATAATAGATACTGTATCCTCTACCGTCGGCTCAGCAACTAAAACCTGCTGAAATCTTCGCTCTAATGCTGGATCTTTTTCGATATATTGTCGATGTTCATCTAAGGTTGTCGCCCCGATGCAATGAAGCTCACCTCTTGCAAGCATCGGCTTAAGCATGTTTCCCGCATCCATTGCTCCATCTGTTTTTCCTGCGCCGACAATGGTATGAAGCTCATCAATAAACAGGATGATTCTGCCTTCACTATTTTTCACTTCTTGCAGGACCGCTTTAAGCCGCTCCTCGAACTCTCCCCTGAATTTTGCTCCAGCGATAAGGGCACCCATATCTAACGAGAAAATAGTCTTATCTTTCAGTCCTTCAGGTACGTCCTTTCTTACAATTCGCTGAGCAAGACCCTCGACAATCGCCGTTTTGCCGACGCCAGGCTCTCCGATTAATACTGGATTATTCTTTGTTTTTCTCGATAAAATTCTAATAACATGCCTAATTTCATTATCTCTGCCAATGACAGGGTCCACTTTTCCTTCTTTCACATCTGCTACAAGATCCCTGCCGTATTTGGAAAGGGCCTCATAAGATGCTTCTGGGTTTTTACTAGTCACTCTTTGGCTCCCCCTTATATCTTTAATTTTTATTCTGACCTGTTGGCTGTTTATGCCGATTTTATCAAATAGACTGCGCACTGCCGAGTTTCCGACAGCAAAGACAGCGAGCAGTATATGCTCGACTGAAAGATAATCATCACTCCATTTTTCCTGCTCTTTTTCTGCTTCATGCAGGACTTGCTGTAGTGTATTGGTTATATAAATGGAACTAGACTGATTACCGCTAAGTGTAACCTTAGGCTTCTTATCAATTTCCTTCAAAAGCTCCTGCCGTACCAACTCTGTGTCTTTATCCAGTTTTTGCAATACAGAATCCAGCAAATTATCGGGACGCTCTAAAATTGCCAGAAATAGATGAATATCATCTATTTCTTGATGGTTCTGTTTAAGGGCGAATGCTTGGGCATCACTAAAAGCTTGTTGCACTCTTTCCGTCATCATCTCAGGATTCATAAAAAAGCACCTCTTTTGACCATATTTGACCTTTACTTTTATTATAGTATTTCTTCTCCATATGTAAAGCCATCCGAATGATCGGATGGCCATTTTTTATTCATTAAACCCGGCTTAGTTACGGCCTTCTTTGGTATGACCAAAGGCGGTTATGGTTCGATGTTTCTGGGAAACGATCTCCAGCTTTCAATTTCAGTTTTTGGGGATTATTGACATTACTTCCTGTTTCACCGATTTCTATATATACACCGTTATTCGGGGCTTTCTGCCCTGGTCGAAACTGTCTATTTTGTCCCATATAAACCCTCCTAAGCTTTAAAGATCCACAGTGTCTTTCATGAACTGCATTATTATTATTTCCCGTTTTTCCAAGCTAATAACGGAAATTATTAACTTCATTAACGCTAATTTATTATTAGTTTAATGGAGATAATAAGCATAAAGAAAAAAGCCTATCGAAATAGGCTTTAGAAACTTAACTCAATAATTCAACAAGCAATGCTTTTTGGGCATGCATTCTGTTCCCTGCTTCTTGAAATACGTACGAGTTCGGTCCGTCAATGATTTCAGCTGTTACTTCCTCTTCCCTGTGTGCAGGCAGGCAGTGAAGGAACATGTAATCAGCTTTAGCATGTGCGACGAGCTCTTTATTAACTTGGAAACCTTGGAAATCCTTTAGTCTTTGTTCGTTTTCTTCTTCTTGACCCATGCTGGTCCAAACGTCTGCATAGATAGCATCTGCATCTTTCACTGCTTCCACTGGATCTTGGACAATGGAAACGGCGCTCCCGCTTATCATTGCAAAGCTTTTTGCTAAAGCAACAATTTCCTCGTTCGGCTCATAATTTGCTGGTGTTGCTACAGCGATATCTATTCCAACTTTTGCGCAAGCAATCATGAGCGAATGTGCGACATTATTTCCATCGCCAATATAAGCTAGCTTCAGCCCTTGCAGAGTCCCCTTCACCTCAAGAATAGTCAGCAAATCAGCCAGCGCTTGGCATGGATGATGAAGATCTGTTAATCCATTAATGACAGGGATTGTAGCATGTTCTGCCAATTCTTCGACCGTTTCATGTGCAAATGTTCTAATCATAATCGCATCCACATATTGAGATAAAACCTTTGCCGTATCAGAAATAGGTTCTCCTCTTCCAATTTGCAAGTCGCGGGAGCTTAAGAAAAGGGCCTGCCCCCCGAGCTGAAACATTCCAGTTTCAAAGGAAACTCTTGTTCTTGTTGAGGACTTTTCAAAAATCATTCCAAGCGTTTTTCCTTTTAATGGTGTGATTATTTCTCCATTTAAATGTGCTTCTTTCAATTCCTTCGCTTTATTAACAAGCTCGACAATTGTCTCTGAAGAGTATTCAGCCAATGTGAGTAAGTCTTTGCCCTTCAAGTCTGTTAGTGACGTTAATATCATACGGTGCTCACACCCTTTTTCGATTTATTATGCCATTCATTAATAGATTGGACAGAAATAGAGTCTGCTTTAAAGGACTCAATGAATGCCTCTAAGCTTTCCTGTTGTGTAAATGTAATTAGACGATTTCTTGTTGCTGTTTCACGGAGAAGCTTGTCATCTGCTCCATTTTCTGGGTTATAAAACGCGACTGTTTGGTCTTCAGCCAACAGCGGTCCAGCTTCCTCTGCTGTTTTTACTGTTAATCCAACTGCCTCTGCCTTTTGCTTTATAGCAATGTCGAAGTTGTCAGATTTTATGATAATTTGTTTATTCTCGACTTTTTTCAATGTCGGATGGAATACCTTTTTCAAGCCTTCTGCTATTGAATCTGCAAGAGCAATTCCTTCCCCAGTAGATCTCATTTCCGGACCGACTTTGGAATCAAGTCCTTTGAGAGCATAATTTGAATAAACTGGGTATTTAATGCAGACAAAGTCGAGATCATTCTTGAAGGTTTTCTCTTCTTCTGACAAATTATATTTCTCGAGCAATATTTTTGTCGCAATTTGAACTAATGGGACACCTGTCACCTTGCTGACAATTGGAACGGTTCTGCTTGCACGTGGATTTACTTCTAATACATATACCTTCTCGCCATCAATAATATATTGAATGTTCATAAGACCTTTGTATTTTGTATTGCCGACAATCTTTTTCGCATATGTCAGCATTTTGTCTTGTACAGACTCTGTCAGAGTTTGGGCCGGTAGCATCGAAAGACTGTCACCAGAATGGACACCTGTCTTTTCGATATGCTCCATGATTGCTGGAACACATATGTTTTCTCCATCTGCTGCCAAATCCAATTCTGCTTCATACGCCTCTAGGAATTGATCAACAAGGACTGGATAAGGAATGTCTGTTTGCAGATAAGCATTCAAATCATCGTCATTATTGATTCTTTCCATCCCTTTTCCACCGATAACATAGGAAGGTCTAATGAGGACAGGGTAAGTCAATTTATTCACAGCAGTTAGCAAGCCTGCTTCGTCAAAGGCAATATCTCCTTCGATATGAGGAATGCTTTCTTCATCAAGCATTTGATAAAACAGATCTCTGTCTTCTAAAACATCAATTGTTTTGCTGTCTGTGCCGAGAATTTTCACACCGTATTCTTCTAATCCTTTTGCCACATTTATGGCAGTCTGTCCGCCAAGCTGAACGATTGCTTCTTTAATTCCCTCTGAATCTACGACATTCATAATATCTTCGATTGTCAGTGGTTCAAAATACAATCTGTCTGCTGTCGCAAAGTCTGTGCTCACCGTTTCTGGATTATTATTGATGATGATGGTTTCGATATTTTCCTGCTTTAAAGCAAATACACCATGAACAGAGCAGTAATCAAATTCAATCCCTTGACCGATGCGAATCGGACCGCTGCCGATAACAAGCACTTTACGCTTGCTGCTTTCTGTCTGCTCGTTCTCTCCATAATAAGTGGAATAGTAGTAGTTCGTTTTTGCTTCAAATTCTGCTGCACATGTATCAACCATTTTATACACAGGCAATATACCGAGAGCTTTGCGTTTGTTGCGCACATCCTGTTCTGTACACTGCCATGCTGCTGCAAGGAATGCATCGCTGAATCCTTTTTCTTTCCATAACTGCAATGCTTCTTCTCCTGCTTCTTCAAGAGAAGTGGACAGAATAGCCTTCTCCATCTTTACAAGCCCATGGAAAATCTGTAGGAAGAACAAATCGATTTTCGTTAAGTGATGGATTGCTTCCATCGTTTCTCCTCTGCGGAGCAATTCTAACAACACAAAAAATCTTTCATCTGTTTGATCTTTAGCCTTTTCATACAATTCATCTGTACTTGCAGCAGCTATTCCGGGAACAGTCAAATCATTCCCTTTAATTTCCAAAGATCGAATTGCTTTTAACAGCGCTCTTTCAATATTGCGGTCAATTCCCATTACTTCTCCAGTTGCCTTCATCTGTGTTCCCAGCTTTCTAGTAACACTTGGGAACTTATCAAATGGCCATTTTGGAAATTTAACAACTGCATAATCAAGAGCTGGTTCAAAGCTCGCAAACGTATCTCCTGTAACTGGGTTCACGATTTCATTAAGTGTATAACCAACCGCCAATTTCGCTGCCATTCTGGCAATCGGGTACCCTGTCGCCTTTGAAGCAAGTGCTGACGATCTGCTGACCCGTGGATTGACTTCAATCAAATAATATTTCTTGCTGTTCGGATCAAGAGCAAACTGAATATTGCAGCCGCCGATAATTCCTAAGGCAGAAATAATTTTAATAGAAGCAGAGCGAAGCATTTGGTATTCTACATCCGTCAATGTCTGTGAAGGGGCAACAACGATACTGTCACCTGTATGGATACCGACTGGGTCAATATTTTCCATATTACAAATCGTGATACATGTATTCATGCTGTCACGCATTACCTCATATTCGACTTCCTTAAAGCCAGCAATGCTTCTTTCCACTAGACATTGGCCGATGGCACTTTCTTTAAGACCGCCGCTGACAAGTCTTTTAAACTCCTCCATATCGTCAGCAATTCCGCCGCCTGTTCCTCCTAAAGTGTAAGCAGGGCGTACGATAATGGGGAATCCAATTTCTTCCGCAAACTCAATTGCTTCTTCTACTAAATGAACGATTTTGCTTTCTGGAACTGGTTCATTCAATTCATACATGAGCTGGCGGAATGCTTCACGATCCTCTCCCTTTTTAATGGATTCGATCGAGCTTCCTAACAGCTTAACATCGTATTTTTCAAGGATTCCTTGTTCACTTAATTGGAAGGCAAGATTTAAACCTGTTTGCCCGCCTAATGTTGCAAGCAAGCCATCAGGCTGTTCCTTTGCAATAATCATTTCCAATACATCTGGAGTAAGCGGTTCGAAATAAATCGAATCTGCAAAGGTTTGATCTGTCATGATGGTCGCTGGATTATTATTGACAAGGATGACCTGGTAGCCCTCCTCCTTTAATGCCATGCATGCTTGTGTGCCAGCATAATCAAACTCTGCCGCTTGCCCAATAACAATAGGGCCTGAACCAATTACTAATATTTTTTTAATACTGTTGTCTTTAGGCATATGCAAAAACTCTCCCATTGTTTGCTTTAACATTTTCTATAAATTCATCAAATATATAATGGCCCTCTGAAGGTCCAGGATTTGCTTCCGGATGGAACTGCACTGTCTGCAAAGGATACACATTATGTGTCATACCTTCGACAGAATTATCATGCAAGTTAAAGAATCTTGCCTCACAGCCAGTGTTTGCTAGACTGCCTTCTTCCACCACATAGCTGTGGTTTTGTGAGGACATAATCACTTTGTTATTTCGCTTATCATAAACAGGATGATTTGCCCCTCTGTGTCCGAATGACAGCTTTGTTGTGTCACCGCCAAGAGCTAATGCTGCCAGCTGGTGACCAAGGCAAATTCCTAATGTAGGATAAGCTTGAATTAACTGTTTTATAGTCGGCAATACACTCGTTAGCTCTTTGGGATCTCCAGGTCCGTTTGACAACAAAATTCCATCTGGCTGCAGTTTCTTAACTGCTTCAAATGCTGTGTCATAAGGTACGACGGTTACCTTACAGCCTCTCTCCACAAGGGCATCGAGCATGCTTTCCTTTTTGCCGAAATCGACCAGCACGATATGGTAGTCGCCTTCGCTGTATGTTTGCTGTGCCTTTTCTGACACTTTCGGTACCTTCGAATCCTTTATTAATGAGAAGCCTGCTTTATCAACTTCCCCGTTTCCTGAAAGAATGGCAGGCATGGAGCCTTCCGTACGGATGTTCTTCACGATTGATCTTGTATCAACATGGCTCAGCAAAGGAATATCCCATTTTTCCAAATATTCAGCAAGTGAATGTTGTGACTGATAATGATAAGCCTGCTTGTTTGCTTCATAAACGATTACACCTTTAACATGCGGCTTTTTACTCTCAAAATCTTCTTTGTTAATGCCATAGTTTCCTATAAGCGGATACGTAAAGACGATGATTTGATCTTTATAAGAAGGATCTGTTAAAACCTCCTGATATCCTGTCATTCCTGTAAAGAAGACGATTTCTCCACAAATTTCTTCCATTGCGTTTGTAACGAATTTTCCTTTATATTTCGCTCCATTGCTTAAATGCAAGTATCCTTCCATCTTTAGCACACCTCTATAAGTCTTGTATATTTATTTTAAATTTCTTATAATTATACATCACACTGCAAAAAAATACATCTTAAATTGCAATATTGCTGTAAATTTTTAGTTTGCTTGCTAATATTTCTACTGCTTCCTTTAACTGTTCTGTAGTTATATTCAAGCTTGGTAAAAGTCGTATTACCTTTTCTCCTGCATTCAGAACAATCAAGCCCGATTCTCTTAAGTCACTAAGCACATTGGCTACAGGTACTTCAAGTTCAATTCCTATCATCAAACCTAATCCGCGGATATCCTTTACCGCTGTATTTTCCTTCAGATTTTCTGTTAACAGGCTAATAAGAAATTCGCTTTTTTGCTCTACTTCTTGCAGAAAGCTTTCTTCAAAAATAATCTCCATTGTTTTTGTCGCTGCTGCCATTGCCAGAGGATTGCCTCCAAATGTAGTGCCATGACTTCCAGGTCCAAAAAATTCTACTAATTCTTGTTTCGCTGCAATTGCTCCGACTGGAAGGCCATTTGCTAACCCTTTAGCCGATGTGATGATATCGGGATTTAAGGAAAAATGCTGAAATGCAAATGGTTTTCCTGTTCTGCCGATTCCTGTTTGAATCTCATCTATGATTAACAATGCACCTTTGCTTTTTGCTAGCGCTTCTGCTTCTTGCAGAAATTCTTGACTAGCTACATGAATGCCGCCTTCACCTTGAACAATCTCAAGCATGACTGCCGCAACTTCATCTGTCAGCACAGCTTTTAATGCATCTATATCGTTAAATGGCACATATACGAACGTTTCAAGCATTGGACCAAAGCCATGCTTAATTTTCTCTTGCCCTGTTGCCGACATTGCTGCAAAGGTTCTGCCGTGGAAGGACTGCTCAAATGTGATAATTTTTGTTTTGCCGGTAGCTTTTCTTGCAAGCTTGATTGCTGCTTCATTTGCTTCTGCACCACTGTTGGCAAAGAATACTGCATCCATTGAACTTGCTTTCGCCAATGCTTCGGCTGCTTTTTCCTGTATTTCTACCGGGAAAAGATTAGAAACATGCCAGAATTTTTCCAGTTGTGCTTCAACTGCTGCCTTTACCTCTTCATGGCAATGGCCGAGATTGCAAACACCGATACCTGCAGTAAGATCCAAATATTTCTTACCTTCTGTACTGTACATATAGCTTCCTTTAGCTGATGCTGGCTCAATTTCCCATTTAGAATAAGTAGGAAATAAATGACTCATTTACATAACCTCCGCTTTCGCTACAATTTTTGTTCCGTTCCATCTCTCATCTGCATAAAATTCTTTTTTTCCTGATACGATCATGGCACTGTTTAAGCCACTGTCAATAGCAGCTAACGCGGAAGTAACTTTCGGGACCATACCTCCTGTAATCTGCCCTTGTTCAATATACTGCAGCACTTCTTCTTTTCCTATTAAACTGGCAATATCTCCATCAATGATAATGCCGTCTACGTCTGTTACAAAAAGACATTGCTCAACCTTTAAGCTTTTAGCAACAGCTGAAGCAGCATAATCTGCATTAATGTTCAGCTTAATGCCTTCTGCTGTAATTCCAAGGGGAGTCACAACTGGAATATAGCCTTCTTCTAACAGTCTTAAGATTAGCTTATTGTTTACTTCCTCCACATTGCCAACAAACCCAAGATTTTCTTCATCGATAATACTTGCTGTAAGACAGTTGTCATCCGTTCCGTTTAAGCCGACTGCATAAAGATTATTCTTCCTTAATAAATCGACCAGTTTCCTGTTGGTTTTTCCAGAAAGGACCATCTCCACAACTGCAAGGGCCTCTTTTGTTGTTTTTCGCAGCCCATTATGAAATTCGGCTTTTACAGATAATAAATCAAGCATTTCATTGATGTCAGGGCCGCCGCCGTGGACAAATATAATGTGAAAGCCATCTTGTTGCAGTTTTTTTATGCTGGTGAAGAATCCTTCGGAAAGCTGATCAATGACGCTTCCTCCACATTTAATAAGTATTGTCTTCATCACGTGCACACTCCTATGTTCGATAGCTTGCATTGATTTTGACATAATCATAGGACAGGTCGCATCCCCATGCTGTTCCTTGTTTGTCGCCATTATGCAAATCAACATGAACTTGAATATAGTCCTTGCTCAAATAGTCAATTGCTTCTTCTTCCGAAAAGCTTTGCGGCTCACTGTTCTTCAGCATAGTAATCGGTCCGATTGCAATATCTACAGAAGCTGGGTTTACATCCGTTTTCGTTTGGCCGATAGCTGTAATGATTCTGCCCCAGTTTGCATCAGATCCATACATCGCTGTTTTCACGAGGTTGGAACCGACAATCTGTTTAGAAATAACTCTTGCTTCTTCCTCTGTCTTACAGCCCTTCACATTTACTTCGATTAATTTCGTAGCACCCTCGCCATCTTTGGCAATTTGCTTTGCAAGACTTTCACATGAAGCAGATAACAAGTCAACAAATACAGGATAATCAGGGTGGTCTAAAGTAAGCTCTTCATTTTTTGCACATCCGTTCGCCATTACAAGCACTGTATCGTTTGTGGATGTATCTCCATCAACAGTGATTTGATTAAAGGATGTTGGAATCACTGTACTTAATGCTGTCTGCAGCACATCTGAAGATATATTCGCATCTGTTGTCAGGAAGCCAAGCATTGTCGCCATATTAGGATGAATCATGCCAGATCCTTTGGCAGCTCCGCCGATAGTAACTGTCTTGCCACCAATTTCAGCTGTAAAGCAGCATTTTTTCATGACTAAATCTGTTGTTAAAATAGCCTCTTGGAAACTGTCTGCATCCTCTTGTGTATTTCCAAAGATAAGCTGACTGATTCCTGCTTCGATTTTATCCATCTTCAAGTATTCGCCTATAACACCCGTTGAGGAAACAGCTACATACTCTTGTTTTGTTCCGAGATGATTTGCCAGCAATTCGCGCATTTTATAAGCATCAATTAAGCCTTTTTCACCAGTACAGGCATTTGCACAGGCGCTGTTAACAACAACTGCTTGAATGAGCTTTTCTGATTTAATAGACTCCTGTGTCACCTTTAGCGGCGCTGCTTGGAAATGACTCATTGTGTAAACTGCTGCACAGCTTGCAGGTACTTCGCTCACAATCGCTCCCAAATCTTTTTTATTGTAACGCAGCCCAGCGTGCAAACCTGCCGCTTTAAAACCAGCTGGTGTGACAATGCTGCCATTCACTAGTTCTTTTATTTGAGAGGTTTGCTCTCCATTTGATACAACCTGCATAAATACTCCTCCTTATGGATACATCGGCACAAAATTCAAGCCCGTACATTCATCCAAGCCGAACATAATGTTCGCGTTTTGTACTGCTTGCCCTGCAGCGCCTTTCATTAAATTGTCAATTACTGATATAATAGTTAGTCTTTTAGTTCTTTCATCAAGATGAATGCCGATATCGCAATAGTTGGAACCATTAACCTCTTTAATGGAAGGATAATTACCTATTGGCCTCACCCGCACGAAAGGTTTGTCTTTATATGCCTCCATAAACAGTTCATGTATTTGCTCTGCTGTATTTTCTTCCTTTAGAGAAGCATAAATAGTCGCCATAATTCCTCTGTTTACAGGAAGCAAATGTGTCGAAAAAGTAACAGGACGGATAGAGTCATTCCAGTCTGTCAGCTGCTGCTCTATTTCAGGAATATGCTGATGTTCATTCACTTTATATATTTTTAAATTTTCATTCATTTCTGCAAGCATAGTCCCCCTAGACGGTGTCCTGCCTGCACCAGAGATTCCTGATTTCGCATCAATTATGATGCTGTCCGGCTTAACAAGATTTTCTTTAATAACAGGTGCTAACCCAAGCAATGTTGCAGTCGGATAACAACCCGGATTAGATAACCAATCTGCCTTTGCGATTTTTTCTTTATTCCACTCAGACAAACCATAGACAAACTTGCTGACCACTTCACTAGAAGCCGGCTGTTTTTTATACCAGTTCTGATAATCATCTAAATTTCGAAGACGCATGTCACCAGATAAATCAACGATCTTGATTGGTTTATCTGCAAAATCACTAATAAGTTTGCTTGATACACCAGACGGCGTAGCAAAAAAGACAACATCACAATTCTCTGCAATAAGAGAGGAATCTACTTTTTCTAATTTATTTTCAACGATGCCATATAAATGGGGATATTCATTCCATACAGGGACTTCATCCCTTGTTGTATGGACAGAGTGAATAGAAAATTCAGGGTGATTAGCTAAAACCCTCATCAATTCAGCTCCGCCATATCCAGTTGTGCCGATAATTGCAGCTTTCATCATTTCCTCCTTCTACAGGAAACTCTGTATATTTAATCATTTTTATTTATAAATATTAATATTCGATTCTCTTATTATAAAAACTTAGCATTATAAAATCAACCGTTTTTCAAAAAAGAATTAATTTTCTATTTTCTTTACTAATGATATGTGCCATGGTGTTGTCTTGCCCTTTCTTTTTACATAAAAAAAGAAAAACACCTATTCTTAAAAAGAACAGGTGTTTTAACGTTATTTATCAATTAATATTTCCTTCTAACATTATCACTTGCACACGATCTCCGGCCTTGTAGCCAGTTTGTCCTCCTGGCAGGACAGTCAACGCATTAGCATGGCTAAGGCTGCTGACAATATTGGACTTATCTGTCCCGCTTGGGCCAGTATATAATACATCTTCATCCAGGAAGGTTCTGCTTCTAATAAATCTTGTGAACGCATTGGAAGTCAGGAAATCCGCTGTCAGTATGGCAGTCGCAGTTGGCAAATGCGGTTTTTCTGCAAACAGCATCGTTCTGACAATTGGCCGGGCAAAAAGCTCAAAGCCGACGAAACATGCAGATGGATTTCCAGAAAGGCCAAACAGAAGCTTTCCATCAAGGCTTGCCACTGTAGTCACACTGCCTGGGCGCATGGCAATCTTGTTAAAAAGCACTTCTGCTCCTAATTTCTGATAAATAACGGGCAGCAGATCAAAATCACCGACAGAAACGCCTCCCGTTGTCACTAGAATATCGACAGCATTTAAGCTCTCTTTAATAGCTTCATAGCTATCTTCCAATATATCTGCAAGCTTCCCAAAATATACAGCTTCAGCTCCAGCCTGCTTAATTTGTGCCATTACCATATAAGCATTGCTGTTCCTGATTTTGCCCTCCTCTAAAGGTTCATTAACCTCAAGCAGTTCACTTCCTGTTGCGAAAACGCCGATTTTTGGTTTTTTCGCAACAGGTACTTGCTCATAGCCGAATGTTGCCAACAGAGCAACAATACCAGGGTTAATTTTCGTTCCTTTTTGTACAAGGACTTCGCCCTCTTGTACATCCTCCCCTTTAAAAGAGATGTTTTCCCCCATTTGCACTTGCTTAGTAACAGTAATATACGGTTTGCCGTCAACTGAAGATTCAGCCACATCCTCCAGCATGACAACAGCATCACAATCCTTAGGCAGCATTGCTCCTGTCATGATTCTGACAGCCTCGTTCTTGCCGATGTTTTTTTTGCATACATACCCTGCACCAATTTCGTCGATTACTTCCAAAATGAGTGGATTTTCCTCTGTACAGCAAGCACTAGCCTTTGATAGAAATGCATATCCATCATATGCGCTTCTATCAAACCTTGGAATATCGTGGTCGGCCTTTATGTCTTCTGCCAGAAATCGGTCACTGCTGTCAAAGATCGAAACATATTCCGTTTTCCCCGCCAGCTTACAATCCATTACTTTCTTTACTGCTTCCTCCACCGCTATCGGAGTTCTTCTTTCCACCATCTCATTTCCCTCTTCTCTAACCGCCAATATAGGACATTTCTATCTTACTGTTGCTTCCCTTTGCCTCAGCTGTTCGCAAATCAGAATATCTGTCTGCTCTTGCTTGCCATATACTTTTAATATAATTCAGCAGTTCCTCATCTGCAGCGCCGTTTCTTATGAAGGATTTTAAGTCATGACCATTACCATTAAACAGGCAAGTATATAATTTTCCGTCTGCTGATATCCGTGATCTTGTGCAGCTTGAACAAAAAGATTCTGTCACAGAAGTAATGAATCCGACATATGTACTGCTTCCTTTATATAAATACTTTTTTGCCACTTCCCCATAATAATCAGGCTCTGCTTCTATTAATTCAAACTCTGTTTTTAATATATCTATGATTTCCTTTTTTGAAACAACTTCATCCCATTTCCAGCCATTCGTGCTGCCAACATCCATATATTCAATGAAACGCAGCTCAATCTCCTCTTCTCGGCAAAACTTCGCCATCGGAATAATTTCTGACTCATTCAGTCCCTTTTTGACGACCATATTGATCTTAACTCCAAGCCCGGCTCCTTTAGCTGCTTCAATCCCCTTTTTAACAGGATTGGTACCAACATTTCTGCCATTAATACTCCCAAACAGCTCATCATTCAAACTGTCTAGGCTGATATTAACACGTTGTAAGCCCGCCTCTTTAAGTGCTTTAGCATGCCGCGGCAAAAAAATTCCATTTGTCGTTAAAGCAATATCCTTGAGTCCGTCAATCTGCATGAGTTTTTCGATGAACAAGTGGAGATCCTTCCGAAGCAAAGGCTCCCCTCCAGTCAGGCGGATTTTCTCCACACCAAGTGACACAAAAGTCTTGGCCAACCGCTCCAGCTCAGTGAATGAAAGCAGTTCTCCTTGCGGCAGAAAGGCATAATCCTTCCCAAATATTTCTGCAGGCATGCAATAACTGCAGCGCAAATTACAACGGTCAATCACACTTATTCTCAAATCTCTGAGCGGCCTATTAAGCAAATCCTTCATTTGATGACAGTCACCTCCGGATTATTATATTCGCCGAATATTCCAAAAAAATATAATAAAATAAGGGAGACATCTCTCCCTTACGACATTCTTATTGCACGCCTAATGCGATTTTTGCATATCTTGACATTCTGTCTTTCGTCCATGCTGGCGTCCAGACAATGTTTACTTCAGTTTCCTTTACTTCAGGTATGTCTGTCAATGCTGCTTTAACTTGATCAACAATTACTCCTGCAAGCGGACATCCCATTGCTGTAAGTGTCATCGTTACTGTGAGCACCCCTGATTCATTCAAGTCAAGGTCATATACTAGACCAAGATTAACAATATCCACACCTAATTCTGGGTCGATTACAAGCTCTAATGCACCCATAATATTATCTTTTAATGCTTCTTCCATTTTACACCCACTCCTTTATACTTCTTTATATAACAGACCCCATCTATTGGATCTTATTTCCTTCTTACATACTTCTATCTTATCATAACAGAGATTAACTAGAGAGAAAAAGAATTCGCATAATCTAGAGCTAAAATAACCGTTTTTTACAAGGAGGCCTGATTTTGCAGGAACTCCTCAAACCATTCAATCGTTCTCAGCATCGCCTTTCTGCTCACCTTATGGCCTGTATGTTCTTCCGTAATATAAGATAGTTTCTCTGGTGTTTCTTCATATAATGGAAGAATTGTTTCATAAAACTGGCGGGAATACATATATGGCACCGTTTCATCCTTCTTTCCATGCCAGAACAGCAACGGTCTGTTTTCCAGCTTTTCAGGCTGTTTGCTTAAATCAAGTTCTCCAAGCCTTTTCAAAAGCCTATCAATTTCCTCTTCAGAAAGTGGAAGCTCATAACCCCGTTTCTTTACTTCCTGAATCGTGTAATTTGCGAACTTCTCATAATACGGCATCCCCATCAGACAAACAGCAGTTTTAATCCATGGATAGCGGCTTAAGGCACCTAATGTAACAATTCCGCCCATGCTTGTTCCAACAAGACCAATTTTATCTTCTTGTATAAGTCCTTTTGCTTCAAAATAATGCTTAACATGCTCAATGTCTTCGATTGTTTGCAGCACAATATCCCAAAACTGCATATTCAGCTGCATTCCTGACAGATTTGCCTCTCTTTCGCCATGATAAAGGGCATCAGGCAGAACAATTCGAAATCCTTTTTCTGCTAGGTTATAAGCAAAATGGAGATTATGCTCCTTTGCACTCGTAAAGCCATGTATAAATTGGATAAAAGGAAGGGGCTGATCATAACTTTCTTTTGCGACAATATGCAGGATTGGTACGTCATTAATTTTTATTTTTTCGATAATAATCATTTATATGCCTTCCTTTGCTTATATTTTTTTGAAAATCCTTTTTTATTGCGTTAACATATAATTAAAAGCAAGCTAGCAAGCTTTTATGGTTAGCTATACAAGTTCTTTATTGATTCTTAACATTTGAGCATTACAATAAATGCATATATTCCAATCATCAACGATATGTATAAACTAAGACTTAGCATTATTAAGTTTATCACGAAGTCTTTCTATTTACTAAATATTGCTACTTAAAAAGCTGATGGTGACTCACCATTAACTTTTTATAAATAATATAAACAAACATTTAAGGAGAAATTATGACAGAAAAACATCTAATTGCTTTAGACCTTGATGGAACATTACTTAAAAACAATAAGACGATTTCCCCTTTAACAAAAAAAGTAATCGCAAAAGCAAAAGAAGCCGGTCATATTGTAATGATTGCAACTGGAAGACCTTATCGGGCAAGTGAAGCTATCTATAAAGAATTGGATTTGGATACACCAATTGTCAATTTTAACGGTGCTTTCATCCACCATCCTCGCTCACAAGAATGGGGCGTTTATCATTCTCCATTAGATATCGCTACTGTGAAAGACATTGTAGAGGCTTGTGATAATTTTGACTATCATAATATCGTTGCAGAAGTAATCGATGATATATATTTTCATTATCATGATGATAAATTGCTTGATATCTTCTCATTAGGAAATCCGAAAACGACTACAGGCAATTTGTTGGAATTCTTAGAAGCACCGCCAACATGCTTGCTTATCCATGCCGAAGAAAAGGATGTAGTTAAAATACGTAAGCATTTAACTGATGTTCATGCCGATTTAATTGACCACCGTCGTTGGGGAGATCCTTACCATATAATCGAAATTGTCAGGACAGGCCTCAGCAAAGCTGTCGGACTGCAAAAGGTTTCTGATTATTACAATATTCCGCAGAAGAATATTATTGCTTTCGGTGATGAAGATAATGACTTTGAGATGATTGAATATGCAGGAGTCGGCGTAGCGATGGGAAATGGCTTGCAGGAATTAAAATCACGGGCTAACCATATAACATTGACAAACGAAGAAGACGGCATCGCTGTGTTTTTAAATGATTATTTAAATTTACAAGCACTATGATAAATACAAAGAGCCTGGTAACAGGCTCTTTTTTTTGGTTAACATTACCGCCTATTTAATTGCTGCTTTGACCAATACTATTTTATAGAAGCAGTTTGCAGCTGTTTCCACCATGAAATGATCGCGCTGTCTCTAAAAAACAACTTGCGGAGGGATTATCTGCTATGGGAAAACGAAATAAATCAAAACGCTTCGTACAACAGGGTGTAGACTCAGTATCTAAGCATGATCAACGTATTCCATATCATATGACATATGCAGAGGCCGAAAGCTATAAAATGGCTAATTCGAACGAATCTACTCACGGAGGACTTTAAATGGGAAACCGATTATTTCAAGAAGCACGACAAGCAGTAGAAATGGCGAAGTCTAGTGGCAGTGATAGTGAGATGATTGCTAAAGCCAAAAATGCATTAAGTTCCGCCTATGCCAATACGACGAGTGCTGAACAAGAGCAGCTGTCTGATTTGCAAAAGGAGCTTGAGCAGCTAGAATCCCGTTAAGCTAATAAGCTAGCCATCCACTAATGGAGGCTAGCTTGTTAATTATGAAGGAAACCGTTCCAATATTACTGGATCGCTTTGTTTTCCATTTACTTCTTGAAAATAAAGAAGCAATGTCCCATTTTTCGGCAAATCTTCTGTTTTTATCTTCACATTCACCTTAAAACTCCCAACGTCTGTAACGGCAACAGGCTGCTTTGACAATAATTCTTTATGTCCATCTTCTACTGTAAATGTTAACCGCTCTTTCGTATGAGCAATTCCTTCTATTGTATATATTCCCTTTTGGCCGGTAGTCTTAATATCCGTAACGAAAGGAACAACTAAAGTTGTCTTGGCCGTTATGGTCTCTCCCTTGTTTTTCTTTCCTAACAAGGTTGCTTTAACAGCATATTCGCCACTCGGTACTAGCTCACCGTTATTTTTTCGGTAATTCCATTTCTCTACCCATGTATGTGACTCATTGGATTTGAGCTTTAGCTCCTGCAGTGCTTGGAGGAAGGACTTATCTGCTGAATAACGGTAAACTTCTTTTCCTCCCTTTGCTCTAATCGAAAATTCATATTTTTGCGAGGAGGAAAAAACAAGTTTAACGGCTTTATCCCCAGTGTTTAAAACAGTCATTCTGATTTCCGCATAGTCTTTATTCGGTTTTGCAGAAATCTCAAACTGCAGATTATTTCCCTCTGCATGTATTCGATCACCGCCAAAGGAAAAAAGGCTAAAAGCGAGTGCTGCTGCAATTATGACACGAAGCACTATACCGACTACCTCCTTTATTCTTTTCTGAAGAAGCCGAATATTTCTGTTGTTTGCACGATATTAGTAAATGCTTGCGGGTCTACCTCTTTAATGGTTTTTTCCAAGTCATATAATTCATACCGTGTAACAACTATCATCATCATATCCCTATCTTCATTGGAAAAGGCTCCTTTTGCTGGAACCATAGTAATCCCTCTTACTAGCTTCTCATGAATTGCCACTTTTAATTCATCGGATTTTTTTGTGACTATCATCGCTGTCAATTTTTGATGCCTTGTATGTATCGCATCAATCACCCTTGTGGATGCGTACAGTGTAACAAGGGTGTACAGAGCTTTTTCCCATCCATAAAGATACCCTGCTGTTATGATGATAATGCTGTTTAATGTAAAAAAATATGTGCCGACAGGCTTGTCCTGCATTCTCGAAAGAATCATTGCTACAATATCCATTCCGCCTGTGGATGCACCGATTTTCAACGTAATCCCGACACCGACAGCTGCAATAACACCGCCAAAGACAGCATTCAGCAGTATATCATCTGAATAGGAATAAACCGGAAGAAGTTCAAGAAATAAAGACATGAATGCAACACTTAGAAAGCTATAGCATGTAAATGATTTCCCAACCTTAATCCAGCCTAGTATGGCAATAGGCACATTGAGAATAAACAGCAATATTCCTGTCGTAATAGGTGTAATACTTGAAATAAGCTGTGCCACACCGGCAAACCCGCTTGCATAAACATCTGCAGGTATTAAGAAAAAGTTCATTGCAACAGCGTTCAAAAGAGCCCCAACAATTACTACAACTAACTTCTTCGTTAATGTCCAATACATAATAATCCCCCAGTACTATATTTGCTCCTAAGCTTTTTAGGATTCATTGTTTTTTTGAAAAAGATTCTATAAACTAATAGTATGCAACACCTAAATAATGCATATGTATACATACCAGCAATCAATATACCATAATTTTCACTAAGTGAAAGTCATATAATGAAAAAAAACACAGAAAGAAGATGAGCTTATGACATATAAAATATTAGCGGACAGTGCTTGTGATCTGCCTCTTTCTTATTATGACGATAATGATGTCATTCTATTTCCATTAAAGGTAAATTTGGAAAACAAAGAGTATGAAGACTTAAAGACAATCCAGCCGAATGCTGTATATGACGCGATTAGAAACGGTGAAGTACCAAAGACCTCCCAGGTCTCTCCATCCCTTTTTGAGGATGTTTTTACGGAAATGGCTGAAAACGGCGAAAGCGGCATTTATGTTGCCTTTTCTTCGCAGCTTTCTGGCACCTTTCAAACAGCTAAGATGATTTATGAGCAAGTGAAAGAGATTTATCCTGACTTCCACCTCACTATCATTGACAGCAAATGTGCTTCTCTTGGAGCAGGGCTTGCTGTGCAAGAGTGCGTAAAACAGCGCAGTCTTGGCAAAACTCAAGAAGAGGCTGAAGCTCGAGCGCGCTTTTTTTGTGAACATATGGAGCATCTCTTTACTGTGGAGGATTTAGAGTACTTAGCTAAAGGCGGCCGCGTTTCTAAAGCATCTGCTTTTGTCGGAGGGTTGCTGCAAATCAAACCGCTTCTTCATGTGGAAGACGGCAAGCTTGTTCCGCTTGAAAAAATCCGCGGTAAAAAGAAGCTGCTTCGCCGCATGCTTGATGTGATGGAGGAGCGCGGAAATAGTCTTAACACACAGACAATTGCAATCAGCCATGCTGATGATTTAGCGACTGCAACCGAACTCAAAAATACCATTATGGAGCGTTTCCAGCCGAATGATGTGTACATATCCTCTATCGGAGCCGCTGTCGGCTCCCATACTGGTGCAGGAACGATTGCATTGTTCTTCCTAAACAGCAAGTAAGACAAATCAATCCAGTAAGGCTGTGCCTGCATACTCCCTTCTCCTTTCAGTCATACTAATAATGTTCTACAGAACAGCTAATGAATGGAGGAGTATACAGACATGCCAAATACTTCTGATAATAATAAAAAGCCAAAAGACAATAACGCCCGCTTAGAGCAAAAGAATTTGCTTCGCGAGAAAAATCGCAAATTGGGCAAACACCAATATAGCAAAAAGACAGATCATCTATAAGAAAAAGAGCAGCCCCATGGCTGCTCTTTTTTATTCGTCTTCTTTCTTCAAGTGTGTCCATCCATGTTCTTGGTAGATTTTATTTTCCTTCATCAATCTGCCAAGAGCCCTCTTGAAGGAGCCTTTGCTCATCCCAAATCTCTCTTGGATTTCCTCTGGCATACTTTTGTCTGTGTATGGCATCTGACCTTTTCTTTGCTCAAGATATGCAAGCACTGTTTTTGAGTCCTCATCAAGTGCTTCCTCTTTTCGTGGCAATAAGGACACATTGATTGTACCGTCTTCCTTCACATCAATGATACGGCCATTTACCTTTTCTCCAAGACGCGGCTCTACTTTACGCTCTGACTCATGGATAAAGCCTTTAAAGCCTTCAGCCGTGTAAATCCAGCTTCCAACCTTTGCTGTTCTGTAAATATGGCCGTGAATGTTTTTATTATAGTCTTTTCGTGTAGCCTTAGTCGAAATGCTCTCAATAACAGGATCTGTCGCAGGCTTAACATAAAGGAAATTATTGCGGTCTACCCTTAATGTAATATAGAGCAAATCCCCGACTTCCGGCCAAACTTCTTCATGAACAGGCAGATCATCCTCGCCAAGAAGCATGTCCTTTTTCAATCCAATATCAAAAAAGCAGCCAAGCCCTTCTTTAATATCCGTTACTTTCACCCAATCATATTCTCCAACTGAAATGGACGGTATATTTGTGCTTGAGCACGCTCTGCCTTGTGAATCCGTATAAATGAATACACGGACCTCATCCCCAATTTCAAATTTCTGATCTGTTTCACTAAAATGAAGCAGAACATCTTCACCTTCTTCTTCCAGTGTAAGAAAATATCCAAATGTTGCTTCCCTTGCGACCGTCAATATTTCTACTCGGCCTATGTAATCTCTTAAAGACACTATATTGTCCTCCTTGAATTATATCTATCGTAAACTGTTTTGTACCCTAAAGTTGTTACAACTGCTATATTTTACTATAATACAGACATAAAAGGAAATGGGTGAAAGCCCCATACTAACCAGGAGGTATTTCTATGTCTAAAGAAAGTTCATTCGACATTGTCTCAAAAGTAGATATGGCAGAGGTTTCGAATGCGGTACAAATCGCAATGAAGGAAATTCAAACACGCTATGACTTTAAAGGCAGCAAAAGCAATATTACATTAGAAAAGGAAGAGCTTGTTCTACTATCCGACGACGAATATAAGTTGGAGCAGCTAAAAGATGTGCTGATCAGCAAAATGTTCAAGCGCAACATTCCTATTAAAAACTTGGATTACGGAAAAATCGAAGGAGCATCTGGTGGCACGGTCCGTCAGAGAGCGAAATTGGTTCAAGGGATTGACAGAGACAATGCTAAAATTATCAACACTCTTATTAAAAACAGCGGCTTGAAAATTAAAAGCCAGCAGCAAGACGACCAAATCCGTGTAACAGCAAAAAGCCGCGATGATCTGCAAAAAATCATCGCAGCTGTTAAAGAAGCAAAACTTACAATTGACGTTCAATTTGTAAACTATCGCTAAAACACAGCCTGACCATTTTTTTGGTCAGGCTTTTTTTATCTCCTGAATTTTCCATGTTTATCCTTGTCTATAAGGGAAAAATAGACAACAAACAAAGAAATAAAAAAGGAGTTGTTTATGATGAGTTCAAACAGCCAACAAAACCAAACATTTCCACCACAGCATCAAAATCAGCAGCCGGGTATTCAAACTGAAATGAATCCATTACCAACGGATGTGAGCCCCAACTATAAAGGCTCTGGTAAGCTTAAAGGCAAGACGGCAATCATAACTGGCGGAGATAGCGGGATTGGTCGTTCTGTTGCCATCTATTATGCAAAAGAAGGAGCTAATGTTGCTGTTGTGTACTTAAATGAACATGACGACGCTGAAAAAACGAAGGAATTAGTCGAAGCAGAAGGTGTTAAATGCATCACCTTAGCAGGGGATGTCGGTGAAGAAGATTTCTGCCAAAAGGTTGTTGCAGAAACAATTAATGCATTCGGATCATTAAATATACTCGTTAATAATGCCGCTGAGCAGCATCCACAGGACAGTCTGCTGGACATAACAGCTAGCCAATTGGAGAAAACGTTCCGCACAAATATTTTCTCTATGTTCTTTTTAACAAAAGCAGCGTTGCCGCATTTAAACGCTGGCGACAGCATCATCAATACAACTTCGATCACAG
The DNA here is from genome assembly GCF_022049065.2 of Niallia sp. Man26. Classification (NCBI taxonomy): domain Bacteria; kingdom Bacillati; phylum Bacillota; class Bacilli; order Caryophanales; family Bacillaceae; genus Niallia; species Niallia sp. Man26. The sequence goes on along the minus strand of NZ_CP095743.1, from coordinate 845,703 downwards.
CCTATAAAGGAAATGAAACACTGCTTGATTACTCATCAACTAAAGGTGCAATCACTTCCTTCACCCGTTCCTTATCCCAATCACTTGCAAAAGATGGCATTCGGGTGAATGGTGTCGCGCCAGGTCCAATCTGGACTCCGTTGATTCCATCAACATTTGACAGCGAAAAGGTTTCCCAATTCGGCGCAGATACACCCTTTGGACGAGCTGGCCAGCCAAATGAACTCGCTCCAGCTTATGTTTATTTAGCAAGTGAAGACTCCTCTTACGTCAGCGGCCAAATCATGCACGTCAATGGCGGATATGTTGTAAACGGGTAAATGCAAGGAACACATCTGTGTTCCTTTTTTATATGGTTGTAAAAAATTTATTTATGGCAAGGTACTTTGGAAAACCTCTTCTTTCAAAATAAAAGTTTTCACTGTTTAGACATTTTAACTAAATTATTTAATTTTATTTATTTACTTTTACATATAATCATGTTATTGTACTTTTAGTAATTCCTATTTAACCGATAGGATTTAAATGAACTTATACATAATTATAGGGGGAAACTACAATGGACATATTTTTAACCGTTGTTAATATTGTCGTTTTACTAGTTTTGCTTGGCGTTTTATACTACATGCAAAAGAAACACGTATCCTTTTCAAAGCGTGTATTTACCGGCTTAGGTCTTGGTGTTTTATTTGGTATCATTCTTCAATTAATATATGAACCTACTTCAGAAGTAGTAATTCAATCAAATGACTGGTTCAGTCTTATTGGAAGCGGATATGTGAAGCTTCTGCAAATGATTGTTATGCCGCTAGTGTTCATCTCCATTATTTCTGCTTTTACTCGTTTGAAAAAAGCAAGCAATATTGGGAAAATCAGCGGTCTTGTTATCGGAACATTATTATTGACTACTGCAATTTCTGCAGGAATTGGGATTGCTTCTGCAGTCGGATTTGACTTAAAAGCAATTGACATTACTTCAGGTGATGCTGAAACTCTTCGTGGGCAGCAGCTTGAGGAAAGCTTGACACAAGTGGAAAGCACAACTATTCCACAAAAAGTTCTTGAATTCTTGCCAGCTAATCCATTCTCAGATTTAACTGGTGCTCGTCCTACTTCAACGATTGCTGTTGTAATCTTTGCAGCCTTTATAGGTGTGGCATTGCTTGGCATTAAACGTAAAAATCCAGAACAGGCAGCATTCTTCGAGAAAATGATCGAAGCTGTCTACACAATTATCATGCGTATCGTTACACTAGTATTGCGTTTAACTCCGTACGGAATTCTTGCCTTAATGGCAAAAACAATGGCAGGCAGCAATCTTGATGCTATCGTTAAACTTGGTAAATTTGTAATTGCATCATATGTTGCTTTAATAGCAATGTTTATCGTTCATTTGATTATCCTTGCTGCTTTAAAATTAAGTCCAGCAAAATATGTGAAAAAGGTGCTTCCTGTGCTTTCATTCGCCTTTACTTCACGCACAAGTGCAGGAACACTGCCTTTGAATATTGATGCTCAAAAATCTAAACTTGGTGTTTCTGAAGCAATCGCTAACTTCTCTGCTTCATTTGGTGTTTCTATCGGACAAAATGGCTGTGCAGGAATTTACCCTGCTATGGTGGCTGTTATGATTGCGCCGACTGTAGGGATTGACCCGTTATCACCTGGTTTCATCACATCTTTAATCCTTGTTGTTATGCTTAGCTCCTTTGGTGTTGCCGGTGTTGGCGGCGGAGCGACATTCGCTACATTAATCGTTCTGTCTACATTAAATATGCCTGTTGCATTGGCTGGATTATTGATTTCTGTTGAACCGCTAATCGATATGGGACGTACTGCTTTAAATGTGAGCGGCTCAATGGTTTCTGGAGTTGTTGCAAGTAAAGCACTAGGTGAATTGGACACTGATACTTATAATAAAGATATTGATGTTAATACTCCTACAAGCAGCACAGCTGTTTAAAGAGTAAATTAACCAGACATTGAATGTTCAATGTCTGGTTTTTTTTTCGCCTTCTTTTCCCTTATAGGTTTTCTGCAAATTGGCTACACTGTTGAAAATGACTTGTAGGAAAGGGAGTGTGGGGAAATGATTGATTTGGCTTCCATCTATCATCGGACTGGAGATAATTTCTGCTATCTTTACAAGGAAGATATACTCCATATCCGCCTCCGGACAAAAAAAGACAACGTCCATGCTGTCACCTTGATTTATGGCGACCAATATAAAACCAGCAACTACAGATGGCAAAATTCATTGCTTGAGATGCAAAAGACAGGCTCTGATCAGCTTCATGATTACTGGCAAGCCTCTGTTACAGATAGTCTTAAACGGCTTCGCTACGGTTTCATTATCAAAGAAGGCGATGAACAGATTACCTTTACAGAAAAGGGCTTCTTTCCTTTTTTGCCCGAAGATCCAGGCTATTACTTCTGCTTGCCTTATATACATGAAACAGAACTATTCACACCGCCAGATTGGGTGAGAGAAACAATCTGGTACCAAATATTTCCAGAACGATTCCGCAATGGCGATCCTGACAGAAATCCAATCGAAACCGCTGTTTGGGGGCAAGAGGCACCTGGCTTGACGAATTATTTCGGCGGAGATTTGCAAGGCATCATCGACTCATTAGATTATCTGCAGGATTTAGGAATTACAGGCATATACTTAACACCGATCTTCTATGCCAATTCCAATCATAAATATAATACAATTGACTACTTGCAGATTGATCCCCATTTCGGAGATGTCAGCATTTTAAAACAACTTGTGAGCGAGTGCCATATGCGGGGAATTCGCGTCATGCTTGATGCTGTATTTAATCATTGTGGTTATATGTTTCCGCCATTTCAGGATGTGCTGAATAATGGAGAGAGATCTCCTTATAAGGATTGGTTTCATGTCCATCAATATCCATTAAAGGACAGCTCTGGCTTTCATTACGAGACCTTCGGCTTCTATGAGGATATGCCAAAGTTCAATACAGCTAATAAAGCGGTAAGAGATTACTTGCTGCATGTTGCTGAATATTGGATCAAGGAATGTGATATTGACGGCTGGCGGCTAGATGTTGCCAATGAAGTCGATCATGCCTTTTGGCGGGAATTCAGGAAGCGTGTTAAGGCGGTAAAACCAGATTGTTTCATCTTAGGAGAAATTTGGCATGATTCCATGCCTTGGTTGAGAGGCGAACAATTTGATTCTGTTATGAACTATCCCTTGCTTTCCAAGTCTTTGCAGTTTTTTGCTTATGACATGATTTCTGCTAAAGGATTCGTCGAGGATATGACCTCCATTGTCCATGCATATCCAGACAATGTTAATAAAGTCCTCTTTAACATTATCGGCAGCCATGACACACCTCGGGTTATGCAGGAGTCCCATTATAGACCTGAACGAGTTAAGCAGCTGTTTACTTTTCTATTCACTTTTCCTGGCACACCATGTATTTATTACGGCGATGAAATTGGTCTTGATGGCGGAAGCGATCCTGGCTGCAGAAAATGCATGGAATGGGATAAAGAAAAACAGAACGTGGAAATAAAGGAATATTTAAAAAAACTGATTTCGATTCGAAAGTCTGCTGCTATCCTCTCGGGAAACGCAAGCTTTGCCTTCCTTCCTGTCCTAAATAATTGCATTGCTTATTGCCATAGGAACGAAAATGAAATATTTATGACTGTGATGAATAACAGTCCAGACCAAGTAAGTTATCCATTGCCTTTCTCACTAAAGGGAAAAAAGTTAACAATGCCACTAACATGTCAGGAATATGCTGCCGAATCAGAACATTTAAACGTGAATCTCGGTGCTTATGAAAATATTCTTCTCCATTTTTATATTTAGCTGGCTGAACTCATCGCCCTTTCATCCAGCTTCTTAAACTTGGAAAAAACCTCTTGTTTAACTGAATAGATAGTACTATCATTTACTTATTATGTAATGAAGGGGGTAAATTGTGGAACAGACAACAGGCACAAAATCAATTGCCATCCCATTGGCAATTTCCATTATAGCTATCTCCTTCTCTGCTATTTTTGTCAAATGGTCGGATGCTCCAGCAACAATACTGAGCATGTACCGCATGTGGCTCGCAGGAATTTTGATGCTTCCAATGGTCTATATAAACAGAAAAGAATTTAAGAAACTATCAAAAAAAGACTGGTGGTTCCTCCTGTTCTCAGGAGCTTTCCTTGCTCTCCATTTTGCACTGTGGTTCGGTTCTTTGAAGCTGACAACAGTAGCTAGCTCTACTATCATTCTTGCTCTTCAACCGCTCGTGTCATTGGCGGGAGGATTTCTCCTTTACCGTGAAAGGACAACGTCAAGCGCCATTATGACAATGGGGATTGCTATAATCGGCGCCATGATGATTGGCTGGGGCGATATTGGCTTAAGCAAGGCAAGCTTGCTTGGCGATTTACTTTCCTTCTTAAGCGTGATAGCAGTTGTCGGCTATTTGTTAATTGGCCAGTCTATTGTGAAAAAGGTGTCCCATTGGGTTTACACTTCCACTGTATTTTTATTTGCTGCCATGCTGCTGACTATTTTTAATCTATCTTCTGGGGAAGCATTTACAGGCTATCCGCCAAAGGAATGGGGCATCTTCTTGCTGCTTGCAATCGTCCCATCACTTAGTCATGTAATTAACAATTGGCTGTTAAACTATGTAAATGCGACAACTATTTCGATGAGTATTTTAGGAGAACCTGTCGGAGCAACCATTCTTGCTGTAATTCTTTTAAATGAAAGACTTTCCGGTTCACAAATTGCCGGCGGACTATTAGTGCTGGCAGGTGTTTTTTACTTCCTTCTGCAACAGCAGAAACCGAAGCCAGTTCAGCATGAAAAAACAATATAGCAGATTGAAATTAAAAAAACTGGAGGCTCTCCAGTTTTTTTACGTTTGTATAAGTTCAAACTCAAGGGCAGCCTTCTCTGTTCCATTGACAATAATGGCAATACGGTGAACACCAGGATAATGTCTTCTTGTCGTCAAGTCTTTAAAGGAATGGTTCTTTGCGAAGGTTTTCTTCATGCTGCCCCTCCACTCCAGCTCAGAAAGATGAAAAACCTTCCTGCTGCGAGTGCCGTTTGCTTTCACATAATCTATGGCATATTCTACTCTTACTTTATGTGGTGTTTCGATCCTCGATATTAAAGTGAATGAAAAAGCAATATTCTCACCCCATGCAAGCTTTTCAGGTGTTATCGTAAAGTCCGCCAAGCTTAAGCTGTCACTGCTCTCATATCCAAAGATTTGCAATACACGAGGATCACCCTTCTTGAGCAGCGACCTGCTTGCATGTTTCACAATCCAATCCGTTTTTTGACTGTTGCCATACCAGCTCTGTGCAATAGTTACTGCCAAATCAGGATTAATTCGCGAAATATCATTTAAATTATTGGCTACGCTCTTTCTGACATATAATGCTTCATCTTCTTTTAACTTCTCCAAAATAACCAAAACAGGAGTAGGATCTTTTTTTAGAGCAGGCACTGACAGTCCCCATGGCAGTCTCGGACGGCAGCCCTCACTTGCAAGCCTGCGAATATGCTCATTCTCGCTTTCAGCCCATTCTTCCATCTGTGCAAGCATTCTCGTCTAGTTCTTGATAAGAAAAGGCCTTACTGCAAACTCTGACGTAGAGAATTCTGTAAAGAAGGCAAGGGTTTCAACAGAAAGCTCCCATTCCTCCAGCCCGTATTGCTCCACAAAATCGGGGAAAATAATCCCGCCTAATCCAGTAAAGGACGGAGCGCATTTGCGCAAGATTTCGATTGTTTGCTTGTAATCCTGGGGCAAAAACGGAGCAAGCGACAAGGTAATCTGGCGCATCCTTTCCTTAAGTGCTAGCTCCTCCCAATCAGCCTCAAACAACTTGGTGCGGAACGCTTCCCTTTCGAATGCAGGGTAATTTAATGTAATAACATCCTCTAGTTTAGTGATAAACTGCAAATTATAAATATTTTTTAATGGCTCCATAAAGACCTCTTAAACTCTTTTTTCTAATCATATAAGTAAGCGGCCTAAATATCAAATTCTCAAGCTTCCTTCATTCTTTAGCAAGCCAAACCTGCATTTCCCCAACCGAGCGGTTTGCCCAAGCATAATAAGGAATCAGTGTAAGAGATGCTGCTTCATAAAGCTCCGCCATCCCTTGGCTGTACAACTGACTTTCCCATTCCTGCTCCACAACTCTTTTTTCTGCTGTAACATCAATGAGTCCCGCTCCACCAAACAGTTCTGAATCGTACCGATAATGATATTGTTTGTTCTTTGGCAGGCGGAAAAGATGAAGGCACTTCCCATTGTCTGCTTCCTCCATACAATAGACGATTGGGCCGCGCTGGATGGCAATCTTATTTAAATCTGCTTTAACATGAGGATTTGCTGACCATTCCTGGATGCTCATATCCAAGGTGACACAGATTTCATCTCCAGTTTCCCAAGTCCTTCGTATCACCATATAACCATTCATCAAGCTGTCACTTATTTCGATGCCATTAACAGTAACTTTATACGTTTTCGACCATGCTGGTATGCGCAGGCAAAAGCCGAATTCAGCTGGCTCTTCCAGCTGAAACTGAAACTTAGCCTCTCCCTCCCATGGATAGTTTGATTCTTGCGTAATCTCTATCTGCTTACCATTCCAATCGATTTCTGCCTTATTGGCAATATATAAATTTGCATAAAGACAATCGCCTTTTTGTGAGTACAAATACTTATGAATGGATGCAAGCAGGCGGGCCAGATTAGGCGGACAGCAAGCACATCCGAACCAAGCTGGCCTTGTCGGCTTCACATGGCTTTTTCCCGGGTCCTTCAAGCTGTTCTCAGGATTAGACTCAAGGGGATTAACATAGAAGAAATGCTTCCCATCTAAAGCCATTCCGCTGATCACACCATTATAGAGTGCTCTTTCTAATGTATCACTGTACGTACTGTCAGCTTCGTTTTTCAGCATGTTTTGCGCAAAGAAAATCAGACCGATGGAAGCACAAGTTTCGCAATACATCGTATCATTCGGTAAATCATAGTCACTAGTAAATGCTTCTCCATGAACGGTTGAGCCAATTCCGCCTGTAATGTACATTCTTTTAGCTGTAATGCTCTTCCACAATTTTTTGCAGGCTTGCAGCATTTCTTCATCTTTGCTTAAAAAAGCAGCATCCGCCATGCCTGCACATAAATACACAAGCCTAACTGCATGCCCCTCCGCACTTTCTTGCTCAAGGATTGGCTTATGTGCCTGATAATAGCTTAGCGGCAAATGGTTCATTCCCCCAATCACCGCATTCTCGCCAGCTTCCTCTTGCCATTGTCTTTCAAAAAAACTAGTATCCTGTCCTCGCTCGTATAAAAAGAATTGGCAAAGATTTAAGTACCGCTTTTCCTTTGTAAGTTCATACAGCTTAGCAAGGGCAAGTTCGATTTCCTCGTGTCCGTCATAGCCTTTTATTTTTCCTGCCTCATTACCAAAGCTTGCATCAATACAGTCCGCCAATTTGCAGGCAATGGTGAGGGCTTTTTCATTTTTTGTTGCATTATAATAAGCTACAGCTGCTTCCATATAGTGACCGGCACAATACAGCTCATGGCTTTCGGCGAGCCTTTTAAACCGCCGTTCGGGAGCCTCAATTGTAAAATATGTGTTTAAATAGCCATCCTTCTCTTGGGCAAGTGCCAATAAATCAATAACACCATCAGCCAATTCAATCAGCTGTGGATCATGCTCCTGCTCAATAGAATAAGCCACTGCTTCAAGCCATTTATATACATCACTGTCCTGAAATACCCAGCCGTAATGCCTGCCCTCCTTCAGCCCTGCAGCAATCTTGAAGTTCTCGATGGCATGACTTTTTTCAGAAGGAATGTTTTGGTCATTCCGCTCCTTTTCGATTGTTATATCAGCCCTGTCATTGAGCACTTCCCATTGATATGGAATCATTTCTGTTTTCACAATGTCGGCATATCGCTTCCAAAATTGGTCGTTAATTATTACCTTATTCACATGTATCGACTTGTCTGCTTGCACATTGTTTGACATTCTTATTCCTCCTGCTTTTTACAGCTTTTTTACGTACATCCCCCCCTATTGTAATCGCTTTAAGGGTGAGTAAAAACTGCTAAAACAGTAGATTTAGTGGTGAAATCCGACTTCTAAGAAATAACTTTCACAAGATATTTTCGTAGATTGCCTGTCGTTATCTACTGGCATTTATGCTAACATTATTGTTAACGCTTACTCTTTATGTAAAAATACAATAAGGTGAACAAAAACGACATTTGGTAGAAAAAACAATATGCAAGGAGCGAGATGTAGATGGACCAGCTTTGGAAATTCAACATTGAAAGACCGCTTGCTTATTACAAATGCGGCCGTTTTGTCAGCAGTGACGACTGGCAGCATAAACAAATGCGGCTGAAGAAGGATTTTGAGGTTATTATTGGTTTAAACAAATCTGTTTACATCCAAGTGGGCCACCATCAGTATGAAGTCAAGCAGGGGAATGTTCTGCTTATACCACCAGAAATTGACTACTATGGATATGCTCCTTCTCAAAAAGGAGCAAGCTTTTTTTGGATGCACTTTATTCCTTTCTGTGAGACAGATATGTATCCAGTTGAGAAATTTATTAGCCATTTGTTGGCAAGTGATATAGAAGCACATAGGCATGCAATTAATAATGCCGTTTTTTTGCCTGATTATTTTAGTCTTTCATACAGTGATAAACCGTTTATCTTAATGAAGCAAATTTTAGATATAGCAAATGCCTCCTACTACAGCACCTTCTCTGTCGACTACTTGCTGACAGAGTTGTTAATTGAGCTTACTGAACAATACAGCAAACAGCTGCTCCATCAAAATACGATAAGTGAAAAGACGCAAAAGTTCACCCAAATACTTGAATGGATTAGAGTCAATATTCACGAACCCCTTAATGTAAGAGAAGTTGCTAACACTTTTTCCATGAACCCTGATCATCTGACAAGGCTGTTTAAAAAGAATATCGGTATGAGCACAATTCGTTATATCCATACATTAAAGCTTAATAAAGCAAAAGAACTCCTTTGTACAACGAATAAAACAATCAAAGAAATTGCCTTTGAGCTGCGTTTCGATGATGAGAAATACTTCATGAAATTATTTAAAAGCTATGAAGGAATTACCCCAAGTAAATTTCGTGATGCCTACACTAAGACGTATACGAACACAGTGTCTGTCGATCCTGACATTCCTATGCCGCCACACTTGAGAACAGCAATAATCACAAAATAAAGCGGGAGCATCTGCTCCCGCTTAATATTAATCTACAATATTAATATTATAGTCTTTAAACCAATAATGAAGTTGTGCCAAGTGCGCAAGAAGCTGCGGACCTGTCATAAGCTGACCGAACCAAGGCTCTTTGAAGGCTGAGCCACCAGTATTGATAATCTCCTTGAGCTGGTTATAATCAAAGAATTCGTATAAAGCCGAATCCTTTTCTGCCAAAATTCCTGTCAGCATATCTGTGACCGTTTTCGTGTAAACAGGGTTATGTGTCTTTGGATAAGGACTTTTCTTGCGATAGAGTACTTCATCTGGAAGAATCCCCTCAAGTGCTTTGCGGAGAAGCCCCTTCTCTCTGTTTTTGTAGTTTTTCATTTCCCAAGGTACGTTCCATACATATTCTACTAATCGATGGTCTGCGAATGGCACCCTGACTTCAAGACTCGCCCCCATGCTCATTCGGTCTTTTCTTTCTAATAGAGTTGTCATGAACCACAGTTGATTCAAATAGAACAGCTCTCTTCTTTTTGCATCCTCTGCACTTTCGCCTTCCAATTTTGGTGTTTCAGCAATAGTTTGATTGTATTTATCATACATATAATCCTCAAGCTGCAGCTTGCTGCTCCACTCTTGTTTTAGCAACCCTTGTCGCTCCTTGATTGAACGCATCCATGGAAATCCTCCTCTTGCAAGATCTGCTTCTCTCCGGAACCATGGATACCCGCCGAAAATTTCATCCGCACATTCACCTGACAAGCTCACGACAAAGTCTTTTTTAATTTCACGGCAAAACCACAGCAAGGAAGAATCAACATCAGCCATTCCCGGCAGATCACGGACAGTAACAGCCTCATGGAGAAATTGGGCAAGCGTTTCCTGTGTGATAATGCAGTTATGATGAATCGTACCGAAAGTGTCCGTCATTTTCTTAATATAAACACCATCAGAATTAGGCTGAAATTCATTTGCTTTAAAGAACTGGTCATTGCCTTCATAATCAATGGAGTATGTGTGCAGCGGTCCTTTGCCTGATTTTTCATATTCCATTGCAGCAATAGCTGTAATCGCACTGGAATCGACCCCGCCAGAAAGGAAAGTGCTTAACGGCACATCTGATACTAGCTGTCTCGTTACAGCATCTTTGAACAGAAAGCGCACCTTTTCAACTGTTTCTTCAAACGTATCCTCATGCTGCTCGCTTTTCACATTCCAATAACGCCATATCTTCAAGCCATCCTGCGAAAATTTCAAGGCATGCCCAGGTCTTAATTCCTTAATGCCTCTGAAAACCCCTGATCCAGGTGTATGGGACGGTCCAAGTGCAAATACTTCCGCCAACCCTTCTCTGTCTAATTCTGCCTTCACTTGAGGATTGGCAAGTATAGCCTTGATTTCCGAAGCAAATAGTAAGCCTGATCCAACCTCTGCATAGAACAGCGGCTTAACACCAAGGCGGTCTCTGGCGATAAACAGTGAATTTCTTTTTTCATCCCAAACCGCAAAAGCAAAAATTCCATTTAAGTATTGTAAGCAATCCTCGCCCCATTCCATGTAAGAAGCCAATAAAACTTCTGTATCAGAATGGCCATTAAATGAATATCCTTTTATTAGTAATTCTTTGCGTATGTCTTCCGTATTGTACAATTCACCGTTATAACAAATCGTATAATCAAAATCTTGTTTTACTTTTGTCATCGGCTGGATTCCACAAAGGGGATCTACCACAATCAAACGTTTGTGGCCAAAGCCTGCATGAAGGGCACTCCATACATTTGTATCATCTGGACCTCTTTTTTCCAGCGTTTCTGCCATAACAGACAAAGTATCCTCTTCTTTTCTCAGATCTTTTCTGTAATCAACCCAACCTGTGATTCCACACATGATGATCATCCTTTCTTCGTGGAATTGTGATTAGATACCAATCAGTATGGAGTATTGTATGCATGATTAGAAAAATGGTTATTTGTCCTGATAAATGAATCTAATAAATCATTCCTGCTGCATCATTTTAGATCTTTGCATGGCAGTTTCACCTAAAAACTAAAACAAAAATAATAATGGCATTCAGTTATAAATTTGAACTTTAATGTCTAAAAAGAATTTATGGGAAGTAATTGGGAGGTTTACAAAGAAATGAACAATCAGCAGAGACTAAAGCTTATAGAGTACCAAACCCGTGCTTTTACACAAGGAACAGTCGAATACATCAATGACCAATGGATATTTTTCGACGATGAAACAGAAGAAGCAACCATGCTAGATGAATATATTCATCAAGAAGTGGAATTATTCTGCTTTAACAAATGGAGAAAAGGAATCCTTTTGGATGAAGGAAGAATCAACAGCTCTGGCTCGATTTATGGGATGTGCACTGAAGATAAAATCAGGATTCGCAAACATCTTGTATTCTCGTTAGAACGTCTTCTTGACGAGATCAGCGATGACAGCTTTTATCAGTTCATCACCACCCTGAATTCCATGAAGTTCTCTATTTATGACTGTATATACTGTTATAACCAATTAACCTTCTTAAGAGATGACAAACGAAAAAATGGTGTGAATATGATGATTTTTGATAATCAGGAAGGCCTGTGCAGTGTCAATCATCATTTCTATTATAATGAGAAAATTACCGACAGATTTGAGTTTACCTTGAATACTGGCAAACGGATGATTATCGAAAAGCTGTCCTCTTAAGAAAAAAAACTTCAGCAGAATATCTGCTGAAGTTTTTTTGCGTCATATTTTTTCCCAGCCATAAACGAGCTCATAAACTGTTTTTTCGCCAATTTTGTCCTCCATCCTGCCGATTTGCTTTCCTCCTATGGCTTCATAAAACCGGCATGCTCCATTGCCTTCTAGTACAAGCACAATCATGCTAGTTAAGCCCATACCCTGTAGATGCTGTTTTACAGCATCTGCGAGCTTTTTGCCAATTCCTTTCCCTTGGTATTCTGCAAGCAAATAAACAGCATATAATTCGCCATCATACCCTACAAACTTGCCGCTCCTTTCCTTGCCGCCGCACGCAAAACCGACAATCTTGCCTGCCCCGGTTTCCGCAACATAAACATGGCCGCCTGGAATAGCTGATATCCACATTTGCTCCCGCTCTTTATAAGATAATTGCTCTAAAAAGGCGTCAGGAATCATGTTCTTATAAGTTGTTCTCCAGCTGTCAACATGTACCTTCGCAATGCCTTTCGCATCAGCTGTAACTGCTTTACGCAACTTCATTTCTTTACCTCCCAAACCTGTAGCTTGTTCACCTTTAAAGGGAAACTCCGCGTTTTCGTCCAGTTTACTGCCTGCATAACCAGCGGAGAGGAATTATCCATCGTTAACTCGTTCAGGTCCATCCATACAGCTCCAAGGGAATCTTGTCCAACAAACTGCTCTGGGGCAGTGATAACCCCACTAAAGTTCCTCACTTCATAAAATACAGCTATATGATGAACATGTGTGAATTCTCTCCATCTCCAGGGAAACATGAAATCCGTGATTCCAATATTTTCTTTGTGACAAATCTCAAGACCTGTTTCCTCTAGAAACTCTCTGTCTATTGCCTCTGCTAAACTTTCCCCTTCCTCCAAACTTCCCCCAGGCAAATCGAAGCGGTTGCGATACGGTCCTTGACTCTTGTGGATAACAAGCAAGTATTCACTATCAAGGCATATACCATATACACCAAAAGCTCTATGAAACTTGGCGTTTTCTTCCATCATACTCCCCCCAATTCTTTTATTATTCTGGGTTTCCCCTTTTTTCCCCTCTTTTTTGACATTCCCTTTCTTCTATTAACTAAAATAAATGAAATAGTAAATTTAACATTGTTCAAATATTATTAAATTAACAAAACAGTTTATTATTAAATTATAAATCTCAATATATTTACAGTAATTAATCTTTATGTTATTTTTATAAAGATAATATAGATTTAATTAACCATTCGTTTCGAAAGAAGGGATTTCCATGCAACTAGGGATCGACAATTCCTCATTAGTTGTTTATGAAGCACTAGCCAGCGAAGTTCGCATCAAGATTATTCAACTCCTCAGCAAAAATAAAATGAACATTAAAGAAATTGCCGAGGAATTAGAAATCAGCAGTGCTATTGTGACAAAGCATATAAAAAAATTAGAAGATGCTGGTTTAATTAAGACAGAAAGAGTGCCAGGAAAATCTGGACTGCAAAAGATTTCGATTTTAAAGGTCGATCATATTGAAATAAATTTTCCCAAAAAGATATTTCACTCGTTTGCATCCTATGAAACTGCTGTGCCAATTGGACATTATACCGATTATGATTTAAAGCCGACATGTGGACTAGCAACAGATAAAGAATTTATCGGCCGTGTCGATGAGCCCCGCTACTTTATGGATCCAAAGAGAATGGATGCAGAAATTATTTGGTTCACTCAAGGGTTTGTGCAATATAATATTGCCAATTTCTTGAAAAAAGATGAAAAGCTGCAGCAATTTGAAATTAGCTTGGAAATTTGTTCTGAATTCCCATTCGCCAATGATGTATGGCCGTCAGATATTACCTTTTCATTGAATGGAATTGAATTAGGAACATGGAGAAGTCCTGGAGATTTTGCTGATACAAGAGGAAAGTTCACTCCTGATTGGTGGCCTCATAATATCAACCAGTACGGGCTGCTCAAAACTATCCGCATCACCAACCATGGCACATATATCGATGGAGACCCTATGTCAGGCATCACAGTCGATGATTTAGATACAAGCACAGACAGATGGACCTTCCGCATAGAAGTGAAGGAAGATGCCGAGCATGTCGGGGGCGCGACTGTATTCGGGAAAAAATTCGGCAACCATGACCAAGATATTAACTTTAAATTGTATTATCTATGAAAAAAACCGCCTTTTTTGGCGGTTTTTTTTCATTAGCTCACAAGCTTTACAAGCATATGAGCCAGTTTATGCTGTTCCTCTTCATTTCCTGCTTTCCAAAGCTCTTGAAGAAGTTTTTCCTCTCTGTTGCGAGGCTCCTCTTTTGCAGCTAAAAAGTCTCCTACCTTCTGGGCAGCTTTTGCAATCTGTTCTTCATTTAAGCCTAGCTTATCTGCTTTTTCCACCTTGTCGGAAAGGTATTCCTTAAATCCTTCAAAGCTTGATAAAATTTCATCCTTTTTTTCACTACTCATATTCTGAAGCTTATCATTTACTTTTGTTTCTACTTTGTTTTCCATTATGACTCACTCCTTTTCTAGTGTTAGTTTCTATATTCCCAATGTAAGCCTGTTAAAACTATTATTATTTTATTGGAATATATTACTATCTACTAGAAATTTAGCAAGACCAATGAGCTGGTTTAGATAGTGTGCGAGGAATCTTAGTATGACTATCTCCTTTTGCGGCATTGAGCTGAATTTGAGTCAGAAAAATACTGCCAGTTAAATCAGCTCCCCTAATATCAGCATCGCGTAAGTCAGCACCAATAAAATCAACATTTCTTAAATCAGCATTTCGTAAGTCTGCTGCGATTAACCATGCACCTCTGAAGCTCTCTCCCCGCAAATTTTGATTGCGCAGATTCGCTCCGATCAGGTCGCTCCCTTTTTTCTTTTTCCGTCCTTTTTGAAGCTTGGTTTTTTCAGTCACCTTTTGTCTCATAAGCTCACTCACTTGTATTAGAAGCTCATTAACCACAGCCCGATGTGCAGGAATATATAGCTCCATAATCTCTGCTGGCTCTAATTCCGACAGCCTTTTCGTCTCCTTAAAGGCATTTGTAAGCTCTGCTTTTAATCCTATTGCAGATTTTAGCTGAAGTGCTTCATCTAAATAGCAAAGCATTTCATGCAGCTGCTGCATGATTGGGAAAACCTTGAACATATCCTTTGCAACAGCGGGGGAATCCCGCCAAGTCACTCCCTTGAAGGTGAACTGCGAAACCTTCTGACCGGCACCAAAGCACTCGAATACTGTACAGCCTTTATAACCTTTCGGGCGGAGATGCTGGTGAATGCCGCACAGGTAATCTTCCCCGAGATTTTTGCAAGGCTTCCCTCCTTCCTTGTCTTCTGCAAACTCCGCCGATTTACCAAACGGCAAAGCTACACAGCATAAACCAAAACAGTTTTCACAATCTGGCTTATATGAACTATAGTAATCTATTTTTTCCTGAATCCCACTTTTCATTTTTCCACTTCCTAATAATCTACTTTCTATTAGCCCTAATGCACTTTTATTCAAAAAGTGCTATTGGTGGTTCCTTTCTATACATATGAACAAGCATGGCATGTAATTGGCCACGATGATGATAAATATGAGCCAGTATTTCCAACAGCCACTCATACCGCGTATAAACCGTGCCCCAATACGACTTGATTTGCTCGAATAATTGCTCATCAGAAAAGCCTTCATATGTGCTCTTAAGCAATAAGAATGAATGATCAATAGCTGCCTCCATTTTTGAGAGACTGCTAAGTTTATGTTCAACATAAAAACTCTCCATCTCCTCTTTTGACATGCCAGAGGCAATCAATAAATCTGCCTCACATATCAATGAAAGATGCTCTAATAATTCGCCAATGGAGAACTTCGTTAACGTAGGCCTAAAAGTAAGGTCTTCCTCACATAAAGACATCATCAGTTCCTTTATTGAATCGACCGCAATCCGGATTTGATTTAAGGCTGCTCCACAATATTTATTCATGCCTTTGCACCTCTGCTACAACTCATACTCCATATTTTTGGCTGTATTTATCGCTGCTTCCTTTCCATAAAGCCGGCTAATAAGATGAAAGGACATATTAATACCGGCTGCTATCCCTCCTGATGTAATGACGTCGCCTTCATCGACAAACTTGACACCGCGCTTAACCTTTACAAGTGGAAACTCTCCCTCCAGCCTGTCTATGTCCATCCAATGAGTTGTTGCGCTTCTGCCATCCAGTAAGCCTGCTTTAGCCAGCAGCAGTGCACCTGTGCATACAGAGGCCATCACTTCTGCCTGAATGGATTGCTGCTTTATCCATGCAATGACATTTTGATTATGTATTTCATGGACTTCAGCACCTTTTCCACCTGGCACAATGACAATATCAACCTGGGGATGGTTTGAAAAGCTGTAATCAGGCTTTACTTTCAAACCATTTCGAGCGTTAATAAGCTCTCCTGTCTCTGAAATGGTCACTACATGAAAGTAATGATTATCATGCTCTTCTGGTGGGGCATATAAGGAAAAGACTTCATATGGTCCGGCAAAATCAAGGACTTCCACTTCATTAAATAAAAGAATACCTACAGTTCGCTTCTTCATGGGAAAGATTTCTCCCTTCCTAAGTCTTTAATACTTCAACATTTGACAACTATTTCCTTCTTTTTTAGAGCTATTTTTCTCCTTAAAAAAACCCTTCCTTTAAGGAGGGGATTGTGCTTAAATATGTCTTCGTTCAATAAGCCGTATACCTATTCCCAGCATTAATGTTCCCATCAGTAAAAGAATGCCGACAGGATACAGCAACTCCATTGGTCCTGCACCGTCAATTACACCTTTCTTCAACAGCTCCATCCCATATGTGACAGGCACAAATTTGGACAGCAACAGCAAAAAGTCAGATGTAACGATTTCCAGTGGCCAGTATGCTCCGCCCAGCATCGCAAAGCTCACTGCAATCAAGGGAATAAAGGCATTAAACTGACTTACTGTTTTGACTAGCCCTGTCAGCAGAATGGCTAATGCAACAATCGCATATAAATACGGAATAACAGCACCGAACACTACGGCAAAATTACCATTGAAGTCAACACCTGTACCGAATTTAAATATATGAAAAATAAGCATTATTTGTAAATATCCTAACAGAAAGCTGAAAAGAAGATGGCCGAGATAAAGCTGTGTTTTGCTTGTGGAGGACAAGATAAATCGGTCCCATATGCCGTTCTGTTTATCACGCAATATTTCTACAACCGTATTTGCTACGGTGTATATACTAAAGAATAAGGTAAATCCAAATAATGCTTGAAGAGATTGATCATAGCTGCTCTCTTCCTGTGATTTGGCAAATTTTATTGGCAGCAGCGGATTTTCCGATATTTCTGCTATTTTTCTCTCCGCTTCCTTTTTATCCTGGGCGCTGCTGAAGATTTGTGCTTGTTTAGAATGATTTTGATAATATTCTTCTAAATAGCGGTGCACTGCCATTGAAGTTTCCGTTTCTGCAGCCTGATAAATGGTATATGAATCGTCCTCCAGCGCTGCCCCAAGATCTGCCTTTCCCTCTTCAATTTGTTCCAATGTTGCTTTTTCAGATAATAATTTAAACTGAAAGCTGTCACTTTCATTTAATTCTTCTACTATTTCCTCTGCTTTTACAGTATCCTTAGCAAACACAGGTATCTCTACCTTTGTGAATGAGCTGGAGCCGAGTAAATAAGCAAAGACAGCACAAATAATTGCGGTAATGAGAAACGACCCAGGTCTGCGCAGAAATTTTCTGAATTTCCCCCAAAGTATCCCCTTCATGCTAAAGCACCTCTTTTCCTCATCAATAACACAACTGAAACAAGCAGTAAGATACCGCTAAAGAGGAGAATCGCTTCCATTTGCCCAGCTATATCCATCAGGCTGTAGCCTTGATATACTTTTAAATAGGCTGTAATTGCAGCCCCTAATGGAGAAAACTCACCAAGTGTCTCCATGAATCCCCCACTAGCACTCAAATCAAAATAACTTCCGCCAGCAAAGGCAAGGATAGGAATCAGCATATTAGTAAACAATGTAGGCACATTGTTGGAATTTGCTCGGAATGATAAAGCTGCCGTAAACACAGCGAAGCTTGCTGCCAGTATGTTCAACAAGAATGTCACAACAAAATAATGAATAAAGCTGGCAAACACAACATCATATACTAATGCAGATAATCCAAATAATAAATGCAGCTGTATAAAGGAAAGGGAAAATGTTGATACAAATATGCCAAAGAAAAAGGTATATGGCGACACATTTGCCAGAAGGATGCGCTGGTACATATACGACTCTTTCTGCTGGTAAGCAAAGCCTGCTACAGTAGAAGCTACAAAAAAGACAAACATGACACACATTCCTATCGCATAATAAGAAAAGGAATCCACTACTTTTTTCTTCGTGACATTTTCTAGCTTTCCGACAGCAGAGCTATTTGTCGGTGTATACTCACTGTTCAATTCGGCAGATATATTCATATAAGAGAGCTCTTTCTGATAGCTCACCAGTATATCTTTTAACACAGTCGCTGCCAGAGATGTGCTGTCTGTCTCTTTAAAGCTCCACTCTGCAGAAATTTCTTTGCCATAAAGTAATTTCTGATAAAACTGTTCTGTAAAGCCCGATGGAATTGTCAAAATCCCTGTATACTCACTTTCCTCTGCTGAAGTACTGTTTTCTTCCTCAACTACGGTCATGGTTACCAGTTTCTTTAGTTCTTTATTTTCTTTTATCTCATGCATAAAAGTTGAAACAGGATCTACTGCATAAACAGTATCCATTTGCATCTTTTTCTCTTCCGGACTTACAGTGGAAGCCTCTATTTCAGATACTGTCTCCTTTTGAGCGTTTACAGTATCGTCTTTTAGGACGACCAACAGCTTTGCATGTAAGCTGCCAGACTCTTCTCCTCCATCCATGATTGTGCCCAGTGCACTTCCTAATATTGTAATTAATATAAAAGGCATTAAGAGGAGAACCACCAGTTCCCTAGGTCTTCTCCATATCATCAGAATTTCCTTTTTTACCATATGCCAGAACATGTACTCTCCTCCTAATCCCGAAGCTTTCTCCCTGTCAAATGCAAAAACACATCCTCCAGGCTTGGTGTTTCAATATTGACTGCAAGCACATTCACCTCGTGCTCCTCTGCCAGACGGAAGATATCTTTCAATAGCTGGATTTCCTTCGGCACAATTATAGTAATAGTTGATTGATTAATAGAGAGCTGCTGAACATTAGGCAGATTCCTTAACACCTCCACAAAGGGATGCTTAATCATTTCGACATGAATATTAATCGCTGTTTCTGCAGACAGGATATTTTTGATTTCCTCCTTTAAGCCTGAAGCGATAATCTTGCCATGATCCATAATGTACAACCGATTGCATAGGTATTCTACTTCCTCCATGTAATGGCTCGTATAAAGGACCGTAATATTCTTTTCATTGTTCAATCGCTTTACTGTCTCTAATATGTGATTTCTCGATTGAGGGTCAATGCCGACTGTCGGTTCATCCATTATGATAATTTCCGGCTCATGAATAAGGGCTACCCCGATATTTAGCCGTCTTTTCATTCCTCCGGAAAATGTCTTCACAAGGTCCTTCTGTCTGTCCTTCAATCCAATAATATCCAGCACTTCGTCCACCCTTGACTGCAGCACACTTTTAGGAATTTTGTGCATCTTGCCAAAAAAGATCAGGTTTTCTCTTGCCGTCAGCTCCATATACAAGGCGATTTCTTGCGGGACAACGCCAAGTATTTTGCGCAGCTTTTCCGGTGTCTTTAATATGCTTACATTATGCAGCCGAACATCACCGCCGCTTGGCGCAAGGAGGGAAGAAATCATCGAAATTGTCGTTGATTTCCCAGCACCATTCGGACCAAGAAGACCGACTGTCTCTCCCTTTTCCAAATACAAATTAACAGAATTGACCACTTTGTTATGTTTAAACTGTTTGGATAAATCAATCACTTCAAGCATTGTCATCATCCTTTCTAATGACAGCATAATGTTTTTACAAGTTTTTTCCTATACCTAAAGGTCATTTTATGTGCTGCTTACTAAGTGACTTAAGTCATTTTTTTCTCCATAAAAAAACGTCCCTATTATATAGAGACGTTTTTTAGGCTGATTTAGCCTTTTGCCTGCATTTCCTTTGTTGGTCCAAGTACACCTGGAACAGGCAGGCCAGCTTGACGAAGCAGAACCGTCATTTGTCCTCTGTGATGAACTTGATGTTGAATCAGCAATCCAAGAACAGAACCTTTTGTCATCGGTTTTCCAAACTGGTCGACTGTTTCGCTAAGTGTTTCATCTGTTAAAGACTTTGCAGCTTCAGCGATATCAGCTGCAATCGTTTTGTAAGCTTGTACTATTTCAGCTGCAGTGATATTTTCTGCTTTTTTATCTGTAGCAGGTCTTACCTTAATACCGGCAACTCCTGCAAAAAAAGCAGGACTTGTAGCTAAATGCCAGCCAAGCCAGCCAAGTGTGCTGTGACCCTCAACTATTGCCTGACCTAGCTTCTCATCTGTAAGTGACTCTAATACTTGTACTGTTCCGTGAGCAGAAGCAGTCCAGTCTGCAATAAAATCTTCTGTTTTTCTGTACATATAAACACCTCTTCAACATTTATGTAACACACTAAATCATCATAACATTTTTAGTTCTGTTAAACCAAAACTATGGCTATATAAGGTCATTTTTCACAGCAAAGATAGCCAATTGTGTTCTATCCCTTAGTTCAAGCTTCTGCAGGATTTGTGTAAGATGATTCTTTACCGTACCGACAGACAAAAACATATTTCCTGCTATTTCTTTATTGGTTTTCCCAAGTCCGACATGCTTAACGACTTCTATTTCTCTTTCTGTAAGGGTATCAATTAGGTCTGTCTGCATATAGGGTCTCGTTTCCTTCAGCAGCTTAGGCATGACCTTTGCTGCAACGTCCGCATGTATGCTCATGCCCCCAGCAAGACAGCTTTTAATGCTGTTAATAAGGGCAGCACTATCAGCGTTTTTCAGCAAAAACCCATTTGCTCCTTCTCGGAAAGCCTTAATTGCATACTCCTCATCATTGAAAGTAGTTAAGATTAGTATCTTAATATGCGGATAGCGCCCCCTTATTTGCTTTGTTGCTTCAAGTCCATCCATAACAGGCATGCGGACATCCATTAAGATAAGATCTATGGCAGGAACAGTTTCAAGCAAACAGAGCGCCTCCTTGCCATTCTCCGCTTCAGCTGCCACCAAAATATCAGCATCCTGTTCAATTATCATTTTCAGTCCATTCCTGACAATTGCCTGGTCTTCTGCAATCATTACGTTAATCATTTTTTTATCTCCTCTGTCGGCAGACTTCCTGCCAAGATAAACTGTTGATTCAGCTGCTGGATGGCAAGCTTTCCTCCCGCTTCCTCCAGCCTTCTTGACATGTTGTCAAGACCGAACCCTTTGTGTATGGGATGCTTATGGTTAAAAGCATTTTTTATTTCAAATGTAAGGTGGCCGATTGGCGACACTCCAATTGAAATAAAAACATCTCTCGTGCTTCCATACTTCATTGCATTTGTCAGCCCTTCCTGGATCGTCCGATAAAGAACTGCATTTTTCATATTGCTGAGCTGTGCGTGAAGCGCTCCTTGTTTAGCTGTAAAATGAACATGGACAGCATTCTCACTTTCCAGCTTTTTGATTAAATGAACAAGTGCGGAAATCCCCTGAAGTTCCTCTGCCTGCATGAGGCGGACAGCTCTTCTCGTTTCCTCCAGACATTCAGAGGCTATTTCCTTAATGATGGAATAAGAACTGCCAGGAAGTTCTCGGCGCATTACTTCAACCTGCATAACAAGCGCTGTCAGCTTATGGCCAACAGCATCGTGCATTTCCCTTGCTATCATTGTTCTCTCTTCCGCTCTCGCAGTCCTTTCATTCTGAAAAGCTCTCCGCTTATGCACCCTGAAGTCATTTAATAAGGAGGCATATGCTTCTCTAATATGCCTATACTCTCTGTTCGTTTCGCCAAAATAGTAAAGCACGAGCCCTGCAAATCCATTTACAGCAAGCACAAGCAAGAGTGGATAATTATACAAAGCATATCCTGACAAGCAGTTCAAGCAGGAAATCACAAGGAGCGCCACACCGCTAATTCTTCCCGCCATCTCCTGATTCATTTCCAGTATGTAAAAGAAAGATAGTGCATAAAGGTAAAGAGGATTTTGGCCCTCTCCAAAAAAGATTAACCCTTGTATCCAAACGAGAAGAGCCAAATAGATAAAAACCTTTCTGCGAAGAAGGGGTAGAAGAAAATAAAGAGCAAGCAGGATGCTGCAGGAAAATAAATAGATGTAAAATACATTTTTGTTTTCATACGATGCAAATAGCGCCCCTGCCCACATAGAAATTAATAGCGCAAGCTTTACATAAAATGATTGCAATAAACTCTCTCCCATTCACGTAATCTACTGATAACTTACCAGATAATTCTTTTCATGGTCAATACTGGAACAAAAAGAAGGCTCTGCTTTTTTTGTTAAGCAGAGCCTTCCTTAAACATTATAACGCAGCATACCCAATATACAATACAAGCACAAGAGCGACTGCAAACTGCCCCCACAGGATTCTGACCTTTCTCTCCTGTTCAAGCCGGACCAATATCATCTCCATCATGCTGATGACCCAAAACCCGACAAGTGCCTTCAGCATGTACAGGGCAGTAAAAGTTTCTACACGAAACAGCATAATAGCACCGGAAACAATGATAAAGATATACAAAAGCCTTGCAATCATATGTACGATTTTTCTCGTTCTTTTTTGGTCTGTTTTTCTTAAAAACAAGACTGCAACAAAAAGAACTAATGTGAGCATCCATGAAATAAAGTGGATTTGGCCAAACATATGCCCACCTCCTTCTTTCATAGGATGCACGTTTCTTGCTGTTTATAAAATGGTTTCCGTCAAATCTTATCCAACCGTGTTGCGCAGGACACCGATTCCTTCTACTTCTATTTCTATCGTATCGCCAGCTTTCAAAAATCGCGGCGGTTTGAAGCCTTTGCCGACTCCAGCTGGTGTTCCAGTTGCAATCAAATCTCCTGGCTCAAGCGTCATGCCTTTTGATAAAACACTAATCACTTCTTCTATAGGAAAGATAAAGTGAGCTGTATTGGAATTTTGTCTGACTTCTCCATTGATTTTAGTCGAGATATTCAGTTTGTTTGGATTTGAAATAGCTGATTTCTCCACAATTACTGGTCCAAGCGGTCCACTGCCATCCAAGCTTTTTCCGATGAAAAACTGCTTATGCCTTGCCTGCAAATCCCTTGCGGTAATATCATTAAGAATCGTATAGCCAAACACGTACTCCAACGCCTTATCCTGTGGAATCGCCTTACCCTTTTTACCGATGACTACGCAAAGCTCTCCTTCATAGTCCAGTTGCTCTGATACATCTGAATGGTCAGGAACTGTTTCATCTGGTCCGATTACAGTAGTCGGGGCTTTCGTAAACACCATCACATGCTCAGGTATATCATCCTTACTCCCCATCTCAATTGCATGCTCCTCATAATTCTTCCCTACACAAAATATATTTTTCCTTGGTGTTGGTATTGGTGCAAGGAGCTTCACTTCATCCAATTCAACTAAATTGCTGCTGTTCTCATTGGCCCAATTAGTCGCCTCTCTTGCTTTATCAATAAAGTCATTTCCCATCTCTATACATTGAATCAAGTCATCTGGAAAAGGACGGCTGCCTGTTCTCTGTTCTTCTGCATCATTAAGCGGAATTATCGTTTTATTCTTCTCATTTAAAACCGCAACAACTTGTCTGCCTTGCAGTAATACTGTCGCAAACTTCATACTATCTCCATCCCTTTGCAAAAGATTTATAGTTTAATATTTATGTTAATTATAAACTTTCAGATAATACTATTCAAATCTATCACATTAAAGTGGAGCAACAGGCATAGGCCAACCTTGCTGTTGAATAGGCTAAAAAGAGAGAAGGCTAACAACTGCTGGGCTAATGTATCACACTCCACAGAACCCCCACATAGAATGTTAAGAATCTTATGTAAAGGATGTTGATTATGCCAGCTATTGTAGGAGTCGCACAGGTTATTTCCATAGGAAGCAGCTCCATCTTTAATATTGGCGATGTCTATAAAATCATGCCGATTTCTAATGCCAAAACATTCTCTGGTTCCGGTTCCTTCAACACTGGTGATGGGTTGAATATAACTAATTACCGAAGTGCCACGAACACAACAGACAATGATGGCATTGATCAAGGAAATTTCCTGAATGCTTAAATTGATTTTCTGACTTTGAAAAAGGTGATAATGATGAATTTTTTCATTCAACAATCTATAACAATAAACACCATAAAAATCGGCGGTATTACAAACTCTTCCGTTTTTCAGATTGGCAGCTCTGGTATCATAAAGCCTAATTCTTATCTATATAATACCGGAGGCTTCACCGAGGCTGCTCCAAGTCCCGTTGAAGAATCAGAGCCGTTTACTGGTGTTAATGTGGCAGACGACAGTGTCGTCATGTCACCTTCTGTTCCATTGACAGCACCTTAAAGACAGATGAAGGAGGTACGAAGGATGTCCCAACAATTCTACCATTATGGCGATCAGATGCAATCCTATCTGCAATACCTGGAAAAAAGAATCGTATCATTGGAGCAAGCTGTCACCGAAATGACCAAAGAAATAACCGAACTGAAAAACAGGCCTTCCGTTCGAGTCGATCGCATTGAATACAGCTTTGATCAGCTAAAAGTGGAAACATTGGATGGGACGCTGAACATCGGTTTAAATCCAGCAGATTTGCAAAAAATCGAAGAACTGGCAATTAATCCAGGTAATTCTGTTCAGCCTGGCGGTCCTTTATATCCAATAGACCCTAAACAAATGATGACAAGATCGATGGAACTGGAAGAAACACTCCTCTCCTATATCCAGCTTGAGCTTCCTGAGATAATTGTCCAAAAACAAGCCGAACTAGGCTTGGAGGAGGATGAAGCTTATATTTCCTTCATTCAGGAAGATGTTACAAAGCAGCTGCCTACAAGAATCCAATATTATTTACAGCAAAGAACCGGCGGTGAAAAAGCAGAGGATACACAACAGCAAAATGAAACGATTATAGAAGCATTAAAGCAGGAAATTGAAAATGGTGTCAAAATATTCTTAAGCAATATTCCAGACAATATGAAGGGAAGGAACAAGGAATGAACTTTCAGGTTTATAATAGAGAGCTGGCAGTTGGTGATATTAAAATCATCGGTGTATCAAGTTCATCTGTCTGCATTGTCGGCGACGTTCAGACAATTCAGCTTGCGTCCACTTTTGACACACCTGCAGAATCACTGATTATCGGACCATTTGTCCCTTTGTTCCCTAAAGGATAAATATGCTTACAAGGACTTCTGTTGTTAATCATATACGTCTAAATATAGCATCATTTTCATCTACACTAGAATTTGGTGATATCTCTTTTTATCAAGCGTTTTCGAGGGCACTTGCTGTACAACGAGAGAAGAAGATTTTCTTCGGCGGAGAAGGTTCCTTTGACCAATATCCGATTTTTTCCGAACCAATTCCCATTCCTCCTATCACTGAGAGCATCAATATAATGTACCATCAAATAAAGCCGGTTATTAAAGTGAAAAACCTTGATATTACTGCCGTCTCAGCCTCATCCCTGCTTCAAGTCGGAAGCACCCGTCATATTTATGCAGAAACGAGGATAAAGCATATAAGACAGCTAGAGAATCACTCTGAGGAGTTAAATAATCAAACTATCATCCCCCTTGAGGAAATACATTCATCACCTGGAACCGCTATTGTTAACGGCAGATGATTTTTTTGGTGCCAGGCTACTATATAAATAAAGGAGGAGGTTCTTTTGCCTGCTATTGTAGGACCTGTTCAAATTGTTAACGTCGGAGAAGGGATTGTTCAATTCGGTGATTCCTTGTTTATTTCCCCAAAGGGAAATTCGAAAGTCTCTTTAGGTTCCGGGGCATCAAACACTGGAGCATTTATTATTACCAACAATGGATTAAGCGCAACGAATTATGTAGACACAAGTCTGCTTGACCAGCCGACAACAGCCAATAACTGACAGACAAAGGGAAGAAGCCTCATTTTCTCCCTCTTCTGTCCTTTGATTTTTTCACCTTCTGCAATTTTGTAGAAGGCTGTTTTTTTATCCAAGCCAAATACTTCGCTATCTTAGGATCATCTTGCAGCAATTCAACCTTGTTCAATCTTACTGCCAGCTCTTCATTTGTATACAGTGCATGGATTTGTTTATGGCAAGGAATGCATAAATCAGCTGTGCCTAAGAATGCCCCGCCCATTTCCCGAGGTGTTAAATGATGGGCTGTCGTCTCTACATCTTCTCTTAAACATAACTCACATGTTCCAATTTTTTTATTCGCTTTTGCCATTTTACTTCCCTCCTGCCTATTAGCATGTGATTTCTTACCCCAATAAATTAGCAATTCATAAAAAAAACTAATAATAAAGGCTGCCCGATATAATTCGGACAGCCTTTTTGTCTTACATCGGTAAGATATTCGCTCCATCAAAGAAGAATAAATATTTTTCATCGATTTTTTTCTTAAGAATTTTCTCCAGTGAATCAGCATACAAGTCAATTTGAACACGATAGCGCGCTTCTAATACTGGCTTGGCCTCCATATATCCGCCTTTAAACCGGTCTAGAATAGAATCTGTTTTATAATCAAGCAGCACTGTGCCTTTTTCATCCTCAAAATAGACGTCGATGATACCTTGGACTAAAATTGGCTCGTTCTCTCCTTGCCAATCCTTATACACAGAGCTTGACGGATAGGCAATGTTGAATGGAATCTCACGAACAAGCTTTTTTGCATTACGCATGCGCTCTCCAAGTTCTGACTGGAAGAAGGAGACAATCTGCCCTGCTTCAATTGCCTCTGCTTGTTCTGGTGTCAGAAGCTCCTTTGTCTGCATTTCATCAACAAGCTGCCTGATACTGTCTTCTGTTATAGCTTCATCCAATCGGATATGCTGCATCACCATATGCATGGCTGTTCCTTTTTCTGCAGGACTCAGCTTTTTCTCCTGCATAAACTTCGGTCTGTTCCAAATCGTTTTGCGACGTGGCTGAATTTCTGTGCCGCTTTGTTCATCCAACCGTTCACTTTGCCTTTTCAACTCGGACACGGACTGTTTGGAACGATATATTGTGCCATGCGGGTACAAATACTTCCAGGCGAGAGTTTTTTGGATTTGCTCTTTATATTCAGAGGAAATGTCCATCACTTTTCCGCTTGTCACCTTTTCCAGCCAGCTCTCTTGTTCTTCCAAATCGTCTACAGTAAGTTTAAGAATATCTTCTTTTTGAAGAATTCGGATTTCCCATGCTGAAGGATGGACAGACACTTCTCCTTTTTCCATCCATGTTTCCAGATGTATGCCAGATGCATCCTTATGTCTTACAAGGGCTGGCCCAATCCAATCTAAATAAGAGCGGGCAGATGCTCTGTCGAACTCATTTAACAGCCAATTGGAATGTCCAGCAGCTTGTGCCCATTTTTGTTTAGACTTCTCGATATCCTTAACAGAGCCGATCAGCACTAATTTTTCCTTCGCTCTTGTCAGCGCTACGTATAGCACCCGCATTTCCTCTGCTAAAAGCTCCATTCGCTTCTTCTTCGTAAATGCTATTTGTGCAAGAGACGGGTAAGAGATTCGTTTTTGAGCATGAATATACTTTGTCGCAAACCCGAGATCTTTATCAAGCAGGAACGGCTTGCGCAAATCCATTGTGTTGAATTCTCTGCCAATGCCAGCAAGGAAAACAAACGGAAATTCCAGTCCCTTGCTGCTGTGGATTGTCATGATTCGGACAACATCTTCCTGCTCTGTTAAGGCCCTGGCTGCCCCCAGGTCATTCCCTCTGTCTCTCATCCGTTCAATAAACCGTAAAAAGCGGAAAAGCCCGCGGAAAGAGGTTGCCTCGTATTGACGGGCCCGGTCAAACAATGCCCGCAAGTTAGCCTGGCGCTGATTGCCTCCAGGCAATCCGCCGACAAAATCATAAAAATGCGTATCTCTATAGAGCCTCCAAATCAAATCTGACAAAGCTCCACGCCTTGCCTCTGTTCTCCATTCATTCAATAATTCAAAGAATGGTGCAAGCATCTCCTGCAAGGCGTCATTTTTGTTAACACTCATATATGCTTTAACAGCATCATAGAATGCTCCTTGCTTCTTTTCAATTCTAATTCTGCTCAAGTCTTCTTCTGTTAACCCGACTATAGGGGAACGGAGCACAGCAGCCAACGGAATATCTTGATATGGATTGTCTATTACTTTAAGCAATGACATCATGATGTTGACTTCCGTTGATTCGAAATAGCCTGTCGTCAAATTAGCATATGTCGGAATATTAAATTGCTTTAATTCTTCCATGATGGCTGGCGCCCATGTCATCGAACGAAGTAGAATCACCATATCCTTATACATAGCTGGACGGTACGATTTCGTTTTTGCATCATATACTTCCTGCTTGTGATCGAATAGCTCTCTTATTTTTTGGGCAATCACCCGTGCTTCAAGCTGAGACTGCTCCATTTCCTGTGCATCGAATTCACCAGTCTCTCCGTCACCTTCTTCAGTCGTGGCTGCAGAATTTTGGTTAACAAGAGCCAATTCAATTGGAAAAGCAGCATCCTCTGGATAAGCAGCTCCCTTTGCCAACTCAGCATCTTTGTCATATTCAATTTCGCCGACTTTGACCCCCATTATCTGCTTGAACAGATAGTTTGTACCGTCCAAAACCTCTTTTCTGCTTCGGAAATTTCTGGCAAGGTCAATCTTATAGCCTGTATTCTCATCTGCTTGATAACGATTATATTTAGATAAAAACAGGTTTGGTTCTGCAAGCCGGAATCGATAGATAGATTGTTTTACATCGCCAACCATAAACAGATTTCCCGCTGTTTCACTGTCTGCTGTAACAAGCTGCAATATGGACTCCTGCACCATGTTGACATCCTGATACTCATCTATCAGCACTTCCTTAAACTGCTTGCGGTATTGCACTGCTGCCACAGACGGCACAAGCTCTTTTGCTTCAGGCTCACGTAAAATCTCCAAACAGTAATGCTCTAAGTCAGCAAAATCGACTAAGCCTTTTTCCGATTTCATTCTTTGGAAACGATCGGAGAAGGAAGCTACAAGTCTCGTCAATGTTTCCACATGGACTTTCATTTCTCGCATGTCTTTTATAAAACCTTCAGGCAGCCTGCCGAATAATTCACTCTGCAGCTCCTGCAATATTTTTTTCGCTCTATCTCTGACCTTTTGGGCTTCTTCAATTAAAGCAGGATCATACTCATCCCCTTTGCATGCCTTAGCTCTTGAGAATTTCAATGTTTGCATCGCGTCATACATCGTTTTCCATGAGTCGTCTTTCGCCCTTTGAATAATATCCAAAAGATGTAAATCATCAACAAAATTGCCCGCTCTTGGCGCAGGACCGAAAGGACGCTTCGTCAATTCTAATCCATATTCCAAAAGCTGCCGAACTCCGTCCAATTGAAGCCCTATATCTGCAAGCAGCTCTTTTGCAAATGGAAGGTCTTCAATTGCCGCCGTTTCCTCGATGTCATACATATTTGCTAAAGACTCCAAATACGCCGACGGAGAAGGATTTGCCCGTGAAAAATCATACACTTCCTGTATGATTTTCTGAAGTGCATCATCACTTCTATCATTTGTGAAGGCATCAACTAAATCAAAAAATGCCGAATTTTCACTTTGTCCATATTCTTCCTCAAATAAATCTTCCACACATTCATCCCGCATCAATTGTGCTTCTGTCTCATCAGCAATGCGAAAGCCAGGGTCCAGGTCAATCATATAATAATATTTGCGGATTACTTCTAAGCAAAAAGAATGAATAGTTGATATATGGGCCTTATTCAATAGAACTAATTGTTTTTTCAAGTGCTGTGATTTTGGATTAGCATTTATCTCCTTTTCAAGCACATCTCCAATACGATGCTTCATTTCTGCCGCTGATGCATTAGTAAATGTAACAACAAGCAGCTCATCAACATTTATTGGATTATCAGAAACAATCTTGCGTATCATTCTTTCTACAAGAACGGCTGTTTTTCCTGATCCTGCCGCAGCTGCCACTAAAATATCATTTCCACTCAAGCTGATTGCTTTCCATTGATCATCTGTCCAGGTCGCATCAAGCGGTTTCGGCGGTATATCAATACTCTTCATGTGTGTTTGCCTCCTTTCTGATCAAATCAAGTGCTTCTTCCTTCGAGAAGGTTTGCAGCTTTCGATATTGGTTTGATTCAAGACCTTCATCGAACTGACAGACAGACTTGAATGAACAAAATGTACATGGTGATTTTTCTTTTAATTGATACGGAGAAATATCAACATTGCCGCCAATTATTTTATTGCCTGTTTCCACATATTTATGGCGAACAAATTTCTGAAGGGAATAAAAGTCCTCCCTGCTTGCAACTTTAGAACGTTTCGTTAATGTTCCGTCTGTTTTCACACCTGCTGGAACAATAGGTGAATCGCCTTTTTCAAGACTGCCGTCCATCAGCTTAATAACTTCCTCTTTTCCAAGCATTAATCCATTCATCTTAAACTTTTTAAACAATTCCTCTTCGATTTCATCAAGCGTCAAGATTTTCTTGCTGCTCAAGATTGGATTATGGACATGGAAGTATAGCACTCCTGCAGGATTTGCTTCTTTATCAACAAGAATGCTGCTGTTGGAAATAATCAAATCTAAATATGTCAGCATTTGCAAAGACAGGCCGTAATATACTTCATTCATATTGAGTTCATGTGCACTTGATTTATAATCGATTACACGCAAATATACTTCATTATCAAGCTCAGCTTTGTCAACACGGTCAATCCTGCCGACAAGCTCCATTTTCGTGCCATTCTTTAACGAAAAGGCCATTGGCGGAAGCTTGCCTTTCGGCCCAAATTCCAGCTCCAAATCAATCGGTGCAAAGCCGCTGTATTTGGCATGCTCGCTCAGGATGAAAGAAGCTCTGCTAATAATCTGCTCCAGCTTTCTCTTAATATAGTGATGTCTGTTTGTGCTCAGCAATATCTCATTTTGCAATTTAGGAGCAAGCATTTCGACAGCATCTTTTGCTAGAACCTCACATTGCTGTCTCGTCAAATCCGACCACATCATATTTTCATGAAGCACTGTTTCAGCAATATATTTCAAGGCAGCATGAAATAAGTCTCCAATAGCAGGCGCCTCAAGTCTGTACACTTGTCTCTCTCTAAGCTTTAAGCCATGTGTGGCAAAATGAGAAAACGGACATGACTGGAACAATTCCATCCGTGAAACACTCGCTGTTATGCTTTCCCCATATAAATCGCTGCTCGTTTCTTCTGTGAGCTCACTCGTCCTGTTTTGATAGGTTAAGCTTGAGAACACTTTTTTCGCGATTGGCTGGAATTTAGGGTCTTCTATATAGGTGTTATAAACATCCCACCAAAAATCATAAATTTGGTAATTTCTTTTCTTCAGCTGCAGCTGGCCATTTAAGTAAGACAAGCTTGTTCTCATATCAACTGCATAATCGAGCTGTCCGAGACTGGAAAGATCCTTAGGATCAGCCATAAAGTAGAGCGTTTTTGCTTCTGGCACAAAATCGCGCATCCGTTTTACATACACAGATGGCAGCAGAGATTTGCCTTCATCATTTGCCAGCGGGTATGTTAAATACAATCTGTCAGACGGTGTTGTAAATGCTTTGTATGCAAGAAACTCTTCATCAAGCAATCTAGTTTTGCTTGTAGGTGCTAGCTTCATTCCAGCTTCTACAAGACTTTCCCTGTCACTGTCTGCAAAAATCCCTTCATCTGTAAACTTGGCAGGAAAAACCCCTTCATTCATCCCGATAACAAAGGCAGCCTTTATGGTGCCAAGCCTGGAGTTCTCAAGATCAGCAATAAGCACCTGATCTATTGCTGGCGGAACTAAAGAAAACTTAAGGGTATCAAGCCCAGCATCCAATATGGTCGCAAATTGTTTTCTTGCTATCTCCTCGTCTCCTAAAATCTCAACAAATTGATCGAGAAGGTCTATGATGCTGTTCCACGCTTGGTCGTGTTCACCTGCTTTAACAAGCTCCCCCTGCTCTTCAAGCTCCACTTTCCATAATTCCATTTTTTCTGGAACCTCTAGTTCTTCCAAGTAGAGATATAGAGCCTCACATTTTGCTCTTCCTGATTTTGCTCTCTTCAGCCTGGTGGCCAGCCGTGTAATCGGTGCAGCCAATGAAAGGCGAAGCTCATTCAGCTCCTGCTCCATTTGTCTTTCACTGTCTGTCTGTACCCCTTGATCCCATTCTAGCCCTTGAAATCTTCTATATTTCCAGCGTTCCTTGCTCGTCCATTTTTCTCCCTTTATTCCATATGCTAAGCAGTAGTTTTCTAGCTTGTCCACATTTTCTCTGATGTTGCGCTTTTGCATATGCATTGGAAACAGCAGCTCTGTCTTAATTGCCCTGAAAACAGGCTCGTACCGCCAGTTTGTTTCTATTATTTCCAAGGTAGAGCGAATCAGCTCGACAAGCGGATGGAAATGCATCGTTCTTTTCTGGTCAATAAAAAAAGGAATTTCATAATCGGCAAAGATAGTTTCTATTATATTTTGGTATTCTACCGTATTCCGGGATAAGAGACTAATATCACGATAGCGGTAGCCTTTTTTTCTAATAAGCTTTTTAATTTCCCGAGCAATGCCCTCTATTTCTGCCCTCGGATTAACGCTTTCTGCAAACAACACAGCACTTTCTCCAAAAAACGGGAGAGCTGGCCTGCTGTCAAAATGTGCCTCGATATGTTGAAGGGAGTGGTGCATATTTTTATGCACTTCAGCAAAATTTTCCTCCTCTACTTCCACACCGATTTGTCTTGCCATTTCATAAACAGTTGCGTAAGTTTCCTTTGACATCCGGAAAAGGTCTAATTCATCTGCAAAACTGTTTCGGTCAGGCTTGTCCATAGTAAAAGTAATCGTTACATTCTCACAAACCTGGATAAGCTCCTGAATAATTAAATATTCCTGCGGTGTAAAGCTGTAGAAACCGTCAATGAAAACTTCTGCTTTCTTTAAATATTCAGAGCTGTTGATTTTCTCTGCAAGGAGGCGGAAATAATCTTCTCCATCAATATACTTGCCCAGCATATTTTCCTCGAAGCTTTGATAAATAATTTCCAAATCATGCAGTTTGTCCAAAAGAGCCTTGTCGCCATCTCCAGCTCCCTCTATGTCTTGCTGCCTGCTGTCAAGCTCCTCTGGTGTAACGCAATATCTTCTGAATTCTGTTACAAGCTGTTCGACTTGTCCAATAAAGCCGTTCTTGTCTGCCACCTTCTTAAACAGGAACAACTCTTCTTTCTTTTCTTCGATAATGCTGCGGATGAGCATGCTGATTCCGACGCTGTTAATATGCTGTCTCGAGATGCCTCCAGTCTCCTGCAAAACCCTCCACGCAAGTCTTGTAAAGCTGTAAACTTGGGCACGGAACATGCCGCCAAGCCCTTCGCTCGCAGCCAAGCTTTGGTCTGACAGAAATGTCATTTGATCTGGCACTAAGTAAATAATTGGATTGCCTTCAGGATCTGCGAACAGCTTCTCCCGAATCGAATCTATACAAAAGGCAGTCTTTCCGCTGCCTGATCGTCCGGATAATAATCTAACAGACATAATTGCCTCCTCGAACTTAATTTCTCTCTTTATAATATCATAGAAACAAATGTTTCCGTATGAAAGAGTACTTGGATTCCACTTGCCAATATTTTCACGGTTATTCCATAAAAAAAAGGCTCTAAAAGAGCCCATTCTTAAAAGGAAAATTGAGTATCACGGAGCGGCCAGTAACGTAAAGAAACTTTGCCGACTACCTGATCGATATTTATAAAACCAAAATGTCTGCTGTCCCAGCTGCCCAGCCGATTATCACCGAGCACAAACAGCTTTCCTTTCGGCACTGCTTGTTCTCCAGTAATTTCCTCAAGGGTAAAATCCCCTGTCAGCTTTCCAGCACTTACTTGACTACGGTAAGCATCCAAAAAATTCTCTTCATATTTTTTTCCGTTAATATACAGGTGATCATCCTTATACTCAATCTTATCCCCTGGAACACCTATCACCCTTTTTACATAGTCTTCTTTATCATTCGCGTGGAAAACAATCACATCAAAATGATGAAAATCACTGACTTTATAGCCAATCTTATTAACGACTAATTTATCTCCATCCTGCAATGTAGGCATCATCGATTCGCCCTCAACCACATAATTGGAGAAAAAGAATGCGCGAATGATAACAAAGATGATGATTCCGATAGCAAATGCTTTAATCCATTCTATGCTTTCTCTTTTTATTGCTTCTTTCAAATGCTATCTCCTCCATGCATTGTTTGGAACATTAATTTCCATGTTCTCTTTCTCTTTCTTTTTCTGCCGTAACATTCATTCTTGCCTCGACTCTTTTTCCTACATACCATAGGATAAAAATCGCGATTGCAACTGGAATTGTCCGTATCGGATGTGTAATCATCGACTTCAAGTCATAACCAATAAAGCTTATGGTGCTGATCATGACTAGCTTGCCTGCCACAACAGCAAGAAAATATTGTTTTACACGGATACGGGAGAGACCTGCCACAATATTTACTAAAGCCGACGGGGTGAAAGGAAAACACAGCAAGATAAACAGCGGTCCAAACCCATGTCTCTCTATCCAAACCATGAGCTTTTGCACTTTTTTATGGTTACGAATAAAGCGCAAAAGCCTCTTTTGTCCATATTTTCTAACAAGCAAAAATACGAGCAGCGCCCCTCCGCAAGTTCCTATCCATGAAAACAGGAAGCCGAGCCAAAACCCAAAGGCATTCACATTTGCCAAAATGAACAAAAATAGGGGCAGAAAAGGGACAAACGATTCTAGTAAAGGCAGCAAAATGCCTGGCAACGGACCGAACGCCCGGTAGCTCTCTATTAATTGCATGATATTATCTAGTGTAAACCATTCTTTTATTGTAGCTATATCCATAAACGAAAACTCCTTGGCATATCATTTCAAGCAGGTTTATGTTTCTCAGCAGACCAATACGAAACGCTAGTTAGCGCTAAGGTTACTTAACAAAAATCCGCTTATCGTCCCTAAATACAGTATATTTGCTTTAGTCTCCCTTTATTTAGATAAAAACTCATGTATTTCTTCTTTATTTGTGTCTATATCTACATCAAGCACAGCAGAACCATTGACTCGAAGATCTTGATAAGTCCCATCAACAGGAACTCTCAATGTCTCTACTTCTTGGTCTTTATTGCGAATTAAATCAGACCCAATATACAAGATGTCTTTTGTACTCATGCTCGTATTAATATACGGCATCATAACACCAGCCAATTTAGGGAGTTTAGCAACTGTCTGCACCCCTGAAATTTGTGAAGCAAGTGCTTCAAGGGTTTTTTGCTGTCTTTCTACCCTACCGAAATCAGAGATAGCATCATGTCTAAAGCGCACATAACCAAGCAGCTGCTTTCCGTTCAGCTTTTGCAGGCCAGGCTCCAATGTTACCCCAATATTCTCTGACATCCTCTTTTCGACGTCTATCTCCACCCCATCTGGGAATGTCTCATCAATAAGTGCCTCAAATCCTTGGAAATTGACAATTGCGTAATATTGAAGGTCTATATCAAAGTTCTCCTTGATTGTTTGCCGCAACAGCTCTGGTCCGCCAATTGTGAAAGCTGTGTTAATTCTGCCCTGACCGTTTCCAGGTATATCAACATACATATCACGCATTAAGGAAATTAGTTTATATGTGCCCTTGTCCGGATGAAACTGGGCTACCATAATCGTGTCTGTGCGGTATTTTGTATCTCCTTCTCTAGCATCACTACCTAATAAAAGGACATTTGTCCCGCCATACTGGTCTTTTTCCCCATTAAATTCATATTCAACCTTTTCTATTGCACCATTTTCCAGTGCCTTTTTTTTCCCGGCATTATATTGAACAAATATGTATACAGCCGCAAATATTATCAACAAAACAAGAAACAAGAAAAAGACTCTGCCTTTTCTCAGCTTTCTTTTTTTCTTTCTGGTTTGTCTATACTCTGATCGCTCCATCCTCCATTGTTTCCTTTCTTAGCTTTTATCTATTCTAACGTTTTATGATAAACATAAGTTTCTTTTCCATTGTTACCCTTAAAAGAATAAAATACTCTTACGTATAAAGGATACGTATTATCTATTATCATATCAGATAAATAGATATGCAAACATTTAATTTCCATATTTTTAATTACATTTAAGGAACTTAAGATGATTTTAATATTAAAAGACTCTTTTCTCATCAAAGCTTATTTCGCATAAAAAAATCGCCTGCCTATTAGGGCAAGCGATTCTTTATATTACAAATAATCAATAAACCAATTATTAATATAATTCAAACGGGAAATGCGCAATGTTGGTTTGCCGCTTCTTGATAATTCATGATTGGATTCTGGGAAGCGGACAAATTTCGTTGTCTTTTTCTGCTTTTTAAGTGCAATAAACAACTGCTCTGCCTGCTCAATTGGACAACGGAAGTCCTTTTCACCGTGCAAAATTAACAGCGGAGTTTCAATATTATTGGCGTATGCTAACGGTGAATGCTTCCATAATGTTTCGATATCATTCAAGTCTGCTTTAATTTGCCAATCAGAGAAATAATAGCCGATATCACTAACACCATAGAAGCTGATCCAGTTGGAAATCGAACGCTGTGTAACTGCAGCCTTAAAGCGATTTGTATGGCCGACAATCCAGTTTGTCATAAATCCGCCATAGCTTCCTCCTGTTACTCCAAGGCGGGTTTCATCTATGAAATCAAAGTTTGCACATGCGTAGTCAACAGCATCCATTACATCCTCATAGTCCTTGCCGCCATAATCGCCTCTAACCGCATCGACAAAATGCTGACCATATCCGTGGCTTCCGCGCGGATTAATGAACAGCACGGCATAACCATTTGCTGCAAGTGTTTGAAACTCATGAAAATAGGAATTAGCATACATTGCGTGCGGACCGCCATGAATTTCAAGAACAAGAGGATATTTTTCTCCTTCCTTATAATCAGCAGGCTTCATCACCCAGCCATGTAATTGCCAGCCGTCTCTTGATGTCAGCTCGATTGGTTCTGCTGGTGCAAAGCTATGTGTTTCTGTAAATTCCTTATTCACATCTGTCAGTTTAACTGTTCCGCCTGTTTCTAAGTTCAGGCTGTATAAATCACCTGGTTCTGTCGGTTTGCTGATTGCAACAATCGCCTGCTTTAAGCTTCCGCCAGTAGACAGCCCGTACACATGCTGATTGTCAATCAGACTTGGATAGATTGCTCCCTCCTCATTGCCAAAATAAACAATAGTATTACCATGGTCTGTCGCAAGAAAAACAAAGCTATTATTATCCTCGCCCCATAGAATTCCTGGTGTAACTGCTCCTTGCTGAAAATCTCCAATCGCAAAATCGCCGACATTCACATCCCAATCTTCTGTTAAGCAGCGGAGCTCTTCCCTGTTCAAATCATAAACCCAGATTTTATACAAGGTAGCATTTTCGTATTCTCTACCGCTGCCAATAATGCCGATTTTTTGGCTGTTAGGCGACCAAGTTACTCTTCCAAATTGGCCATTGCTTTCTGTGATTTTCTTCCATTCTTTCGTTTCTAAGGCGTACAGATATACATCCGATTCGAAACTGAAGTCTTTATCCTCACTTTCATCTGCTGTAATAGCAAGATACTTTCCATCTGGAGACCAGCTTTCTAAGTAATAGTCATTTTCTCCTGAAGTGACTTCCTTCAGTTCTGCTGTTTCTTTATTTACGATTGCGATATGGCTGTAACTGCCATTCCAAAAGCCTGCACTGTCTGATTTATATTTCATCATATCCACTTCTAATGCTTGTGGTTTCTCTTCCGTCTTTTCGGTAATTTCCTTATCCTGAAGGCTTTCCTTTTTACCAATGCTCGTTTGGAACGCAATCTCACTGCCGTCAGCAGACCAAACAGGGTTAGAAGCACCATTGCTCACAAATGTAAGCTGCTTTGCTTCTCCGCCGTTTTTGTTCAGCACGTAAATTTGGTTTTTTCCGCTTCGATTCGAAACAAATGCGATTTCCTCGCCGTTTGGCGACCATCTTGGCGATGTGTTGCGATGCTCTCCAAACGTCCACTGATAGCTTTTGCTGCTGTCCTCTAAGCTCTGATAATAGATATTGGAGTAATAAGCATCCTTGTCTTCCGAAATGCCTGTCACTACATATAGAAATCCCTTCCCATCCGGGCTTGCTTGCGGATCAACAATTGATTTTAATTTGTATAAATCCTCAGACGTTACTTTTCTCGATTCTCCCATGTCACAATTCCTCCCTTTATTAGCTATATCTTATTTCGACATTAGAAATAAATTTCCTTCAGGAGCATTGCATTTAATTTCTTTTTTGAAAGAAAATAAGAGAAGGCCAAAAAAAGAGCTGCAGGATTTTTTATTTTACACAGCTTGAAAGGATCAGGCAAATATTGTACTATCTAAATAGAACATTTGTTCTTATAAAGATTTCAAGGAGAAGATTGACTATGACGCGCATACCGGAGAAGGATAGATATATTATGGAGCAAGCCATTTATCTTCCCATGCTGTTAACCGTTCTAAACCGCGACCTCCTGACAATCAAGCAGAGCAGTTTTAAACTAAAGCAGCCTTATATTGACCTTGTGGAAATTACGATGAAGACAATTCATACAGAACTTCGGGAAACAAAGGAATATATGCAAAAGCATAAGATGAAGGTGGAAGAGGTAAAAAGGGATGAAGCCTTCACGATGTATTTATTCCTATACAATGGTTACGAAGAATATCATAACTATTTCAACCCAAGGCTTCGCAATCGTGTCCAAGAGCTATTGGAATATTATCTGTACAAGCGGCATACCGGATGAGAGCAGTTTAACTTGTCTTATTACAGGGTATACATACTTTACAACGGATTTTCACTGTCTTCCTGATTGTGGCGGATTTTTGTTTGCAGCAAATTTGTTCTTAATATTTGGTTATTGAAGGTATGGAAAGATACATCGATAGAAAGTCTTCGGTCATTGCGGAATATAACAGTCGTTTTACCTTCTCCCTCTACTACTCTGTCTGAAATATGATGAAGAAAAAACCACATGCATGCATGGTTAGAAGGAGAATGAGTGGGAAATGCATAAATAGTGCTTTTCGAATCAATGGATATCGGCAATTTATGCTGATAATTCATCAATGCCCTCGTACCCTTTCGTTTCCCCTCATATGTGCATCCGAAATACTCACAGCTTCGCTTAATTATTTTACCTGGCGCTAGTTTGCACATATAAATATTGGCTCCTTCATATATTTTAGAATAAACTTCGCCATTCTTCTGTAATTCAGGCAGGATTGCAAGCGTGTGATAATTCACTTCATACAGGTCGATATTTTTCCGTTTTTCAGCCATTATTGTTTCTCCTTTCTGGTAATTAGAGCACTGCTGTATTAACTTACATCGGTTGCATTATAGCATTTCAATTCCTAGAAATGTAAGCGGTTAGCGAATCGTCTTAAATAGTTCAAAAATCCGCTTTGTTTTCAAAATTTTTAAATTATTTTATTGATATTTTCTTATTTTTGCCATATAATATTAAAAAGGCATCAGGGGTGAGTCCAATGAATGAAAAGTCGTACACAGAGTTAACTAAGTTAAGTGCTATGAATAGACACAAAGCGAAAGAGACTTATGTGAAAGAACTTTACATCGACATGCTTCTTACTGAAATTCAATGGAATTTAGAGAAAGCCAGTTTAATGACTCAAATTGATCACGCCATAGACGAACGAAATGAAGCTGAATTTATTCGGCTGAGCAAACTATATACGGATTTATGTAAGCGCTTCGATAATTAAATTCCGCAGTAGGGCATCTATTTAGGACTTGTTAAGCATTCCTGATAGATGCCTTTTTTTGTGATTTTACTCATATAAAAAAAACGCTATCCCTTCATTAGAGATAAGCGTTTTTTTTTTGCCTAGTCAGTATTGTTCTTGATTAAAATACTCTTCTCTTCCAAGGCAGATATTCTTTCAAGCATCGTTGGATGGCTGTAGCGAAATACTTTAACAAGCAATGGCGGATTAACTTCGCTGAGGCCGGTTTTTGCAAGCTTTTGAAAGGTTGTTATTCCTGCTTCAGGATCTTCCGTTAAAGCAACTGCATAATTGTCTGCCCTCTTCTCCTCATATCTCGAAACAACATTAGCAAACGGATTTGCAATAAACAGCAGCATCGAAATAAGCAGTAGGACTAAAGGGAAGGATTGAATATCCTCAACCTTAGAAACTTTTAGAGCAGGACCGCACCTATTAATAATTAGGTTCATCAGCCTGTAAATGAGATAAAGGCCGAAAAATGACAGCACAAGAGACAAACCGATTCCAAAGTAAATATGCTTTTCAACATAATGTGCCATTTCATGGGCCATGACAAACAGAATCTCATTGTCTTTCAGTTCCTGAAGTGTAGTATCCCAAAGTACGATTCTCGAATTACTGCCAATTCCCGTTACATAGGCATTTAAGGCATTGGTTTTGTCTGACATATTCACCTCAAACACATGCTCTGCAGGGATGTTGGACTCTTTAGCCAATGCGAGGATTTTCTCCTCCAGCTTCTCATCACTTAAGGCAGTAAAGTTGTTATACAGCGGGTCAATGATGACTGGCTGGATAAATGTCATAAACAATGTGAATGGGACAGACAGCAGCCACGCATAAAGCCACCAGCGCTTTTTGCTTTTGCTCATCAGCCAATACAGGACGGTAAAAATAACAAAAACAGTTGCATAATTGACCCAAAAATCTATCAGCTCGTCTTTCATCCACGAAGGAAAGCTTTGTGTGGAAATATGATAATCTCGTGAAAGCTTATAGCCCAAATAGCTTAAAGGAAAGGAAACTGCATAAGCCATTAAATGGAGCCAAAACAAATAAATCGCTTTTTGGATGATTTTATATTTTCCTGACTCCTCTCCCCATTTGCGGAAGGCTTTTGAGAAGCCAAACAGCAGAATAAACAGATAGATCAGCCATTCAAAGGGAGTGGAAATAAAGAATAAAAAGTTCTTTAGTTTAGAATATTCCTCACTTAATCCCAGCTCTCTGCTATTCAGAAAGGTGGATGGATCTGCGGCGGATCCTTGGTATTCAAAAGGGAGCTTTGAATCTGCGAAATAAAACAAATACCAATAAAAAAATAAGCCGTACATGATGAATAATAATACTGAGTAAAAACCTATTTTTCTTGCCATTATTCCCCTCCTTGCCTTGTACAACCCTTGTTACTATTAATAAGACTAAAAGACGACATTTAGAACAAGAAGTTTTAAATGGACTAAACAACACCGCTAAACAAAAAAAGCACTGGGCTAATAAACCCAGTACAGCGGATTAATATATTAAATGAAGGAAGTCTTCCTTCGTGATATTGCCGAAATAATGCTTGATTGATGTTTCCTCAAGAGCCTTTTCTAGTTCACTGCGGTCATAGCGCAAACCAATCAGCTTGTTCTCAATGTCAGAAACATCGCCGACTCCAAAGAAATCACCATATATTTTACAGTTTTTAATGATTCCTTTTGCGACATCAAAGCGGACATCAACTTGTCCAACAGGGAAACGATGGGAATGCTGCAAATTGAACTTTGGTGATTTTCCATAATTCCAATCCCAGTTTTGGTAACGTTCCTTTGAAAGAGCATGGATGTTTTCCCAATCTTTTTCTGTTAGAACGTATTCCTGGATATTTTCTTCCCCTTCAAACAGGTAAGCCAAGATAAGGCGTTTAAATTCTTCAATTTCCATTTTCTCTCTCAGGAATTCTGTAATATTAGCAACACGGCTTCTGACAGATTTAATCCCTTTTGATTCGATTTTATCTTTTCTAACTTTTAATGCAGAAACAATATGATCCATTTCTGAATCGAACAACAGGGTGCCATGACTGAACATTCTCCCTTTTGTGGAGAATTGGGCATTCCCAGAAATCTTTCTGCCTTCTGCCAGCAAATCATTGCGGCCGCTTAACTCAGCATCAACACCCATGCTTTGCAGTGCCTTGACAACAGGCTCTGTAAATTTGCGGAAATTATGAAAACTGTCACCGTCATCCTTTGTGATAAAGCTGAAGTTCAAATTACCTTTATCATGGTAAACAGCCCCGCCGCCAGAAAGCCTTCTGACTACGTGAATTCCGTTTGACTCGACATATTCTGTGTTAATTTCTTCAATTGTGTTCTGGTTTTTGCCGATGATGATAGATGGTTCATTTATATAAAATAATAGGTATGTTTCATTAATATCGAGATTTTTCAGCGCATATTCTTCAATCGCCAAGTTAATGCGCGGATCTGTAATGCCCTTATTATCAATAAACAGCATATGTACACCCTCTTTTCCGTTATTCTGATTAAATATAGCATATCTTCTATTAAAAGAATAAACTAGCCCCTTTATACTATAACTAAAATTCGTCGAATTAGCACTTTATTTGTATCCTTTTTTCTTGTGGTAAAGTCAGGAATCTAAAACCTACTATCTAACTCAAAGAAAAGGCCGGGCTCCTTGCCCGGCCTTAACTCACAGGTTTATTCTGCTGCAGTCTCTGCAAACTGGCGTTTATGAGCAACTATGAAGTATAGAAGCGTACCAGCAATAAAGAAGATTGGGTACATTGCCAAAATCCTCGCATTATGCCACATAAAGTCGAAGTCTCCTGTCGAAATGACCGCCCTTAAGCCTGATACTGAATAAGACATTGGCAGCAATGCATGGATATGCTGCATAAAATCAGGTATAAGCTCTAACGGGAATGTTCCGCCGCTTGTTGTCAATTGGAAAATCAAAAGAAGGACAACGATGAAACGTCCTGGATTCCCCAAAATTGTCACAAAGAACTGAATGATAGAAAAGAATACGAGACTCGCAATAACCGTAAACAGAATAAATAATGGGATGCTCTGCACTTCCATTCCAAGCACCTTAAGCAGCACAAATGAAGCTACAAGTGCCTGCAGAATTCCCACCCCAGCAAGAATGACCGCTTTACTTAAGAACCAGCGCAGGCCGTTTTTAGGAACTCCTTCCGGCTCATTGAATGAGAACACGATAGAAAGCATTAATGCACCAACAAATAATCCTAATGAGATGAAATAAGGAGCCAATCCTGTTCCGTAGTTAGGAACATCTGAAACTTTTTCATCTGACACAGTAACTGGTTCTGCCATCATATCATACGTCTTATCATCAGAGTGGATAGAGCTTGCATCATCAGCACCATCTGCCAGCTTATCTGACAGCTCCTTGCTGCCTGTTGATAAGGAAGCAGTTCCATCTGCAAGATCCTTCGATCCGGATTCTAGCTTACTAGTCCCTTCAGATAAAGCACTAGAACCTGAAGACAATTGATTCATACCTGTCAGCAATGAATTAACTCCTGTCACAAGTTCATTAGAACCACTTGCAGCTTTAGAAAACTCTGTAGAGTATTGATTCATGCCTGCAATAAACTGCTCCTGGCCTGCAACCTGCTGTTTAGAGCCATCCTCCAGCTGTGCAGTTCCATCTGCAAGCTGCTGAGCTCCAGCTTTCAGCTGCTGTTCTCCGTCACTTAACTGATTCAAGCCGGCAGATAAGCTTTGTCCTCCTTGAGCCAATTTATCTGCTCCTTGCTGAAGAGCTTGCGTGTTTGTCGCAATTTGGCCACTGCCGTCTACAAGACTTTGAAGTGCTGCCTGAACTTCTTGCTTCTTATCCTCAGGCAACCCGTCAAGCATTGGCAGGATGGAATTTACTGTTTCCTGCACTTGTTTTGCTCCTTCATTTACTTGCAAGGCTCCGTCAGCTAACTTTTCAGAGCTGCTGCTCCACTCCTGCAGTCCTGAAGTAAGAGAGTTTGCGCCTGTTTTCAACTCATCTGTTCCTGCTTTTAACGAAGGGATGCTGCTTTGTAGCTTTTCCGCTCCTTCTTTTGTTGAAGTGATACCATTTAAAATCGATTGGTCTCCGCCTTGCAGCTTAGCTGCTGCATCAGCGAGCTCTTTATGGCCGTCTTGCAGCTGACCTAATCCATCTGAAAGGCTTTCTGCTCCAGTCAGAAGCTCCTTTGCTCCAGAATTGGCTGTATTGATTCCATCTGTAAATTCAACCGATTTCTCGGCAAGTGTTTGCAAATTCTTATAAACTTCCTGTGTACCTTTATTGACCTTATCTGTTCCGTCACTAAGGTCCTTTGCTCCAGTGCTCGCATCTTCAAGCCCTGATGCCATTTTGCTTATATTTTCAAAAACAGATTCAGCATATGTCTCTGTTACTTCCTTGCCGACACCCTCCTTTATCTTTTCAACAGCTGAATTGCCGATTTGGGAGGAGATAAAATTAAAACCTGGATTAGAGACATATTTTAAATCCAATTTTTTCGGATTATCATCAAGCAATGTCGTTGCATTTTCAGAGAAATCCTTTGGTATTTCAATCAGCATATAATATTTCTGATTTTCTAACCCTTTGTAACCTTCCTCTTTATCTACAAACTGAAAGTCGAAATCCTTGCTTTCCTTCAGGTTGTCGACTAAATCTTTGCCGACCTCCAGTTTTTCATCATTCATTTCTGCACCGCTGTCCTCATTAACGACAGC
Source organism: Niallia sp. Man26 (assembly GCF_022049065.2). NCBI lineage: Bacteria > Bacillati > Bacillota > Bacilli > Caryophanales > Bacillaceae > Niallia > Niallia sp. Man26. The sequence goes on along the minus strand of NZ_CP095743.1, from coordinate 800,859 downwards.
AACTGGGAGCTTCTCTAAATGTCCATATGGATCCCAAAACGCCCATAGATAAATTCCTGCATATAATATCGGAATAAATATAATGGCCAAGATGGAAATAAGCTTCATCCGATTTTTGAATATTGAGGTCAGCTCTGCTTTTAATAAATTTTGTTTCATTGAAAACCACTCCATTTTACTGACCGTTTTGTTCATTTGGTCATTTTTATTTCTAAAAAAAGAGGACTATCTAGTAGACAATCCCTTTAATAAGGACCTTTCAACAGTTAAGGCGATCTCCTCTGACTGAAGGGGGGGATGGTTTTTTTCCCAATCAAAAATTAAGGAGATATACATTTTAAAGATAATAAATGAAGTCAGCTCAGGGTCACAAGGCTGTATTTCTCCTTTACTGATAGCTTCTTGTACATGTCCCTTCATATAGCTAAGAATAGCGTTTTCCAGGCGGTTAAGTACTTCCTTCACTTCTAATGTTCCCATTTCCTTTTGCTCTTCAAACAACTTTATCGTAAGCTGATGCTCTTTTCTGTATTCAAGCATCCGAATTAGTGTCCGATGAACATTGTCCATAAAGCTAGAACCTGGATCAAAGGAGGCGTCTGCCTCTGCCTTCATTTCCAAAATAAGCCCTGTGATAATCTCATCAAAAAGCTGTTCCTTATTTTTGAAAAACGTATAAATAGTTCCTTTGCCGACATTTGCTATTTTCGCCACTTGGTCCATCGTTGTTGCTTTATAGCCAAACATAGAAAAGGACTTCGCAGCAGCTTCCAGTATCATCTTCTTCCGATCCATAGCCAAAATGCTTCACCTCAAGTCATGAAAAATAAGTCTGTATTTCTATTAAAAACTAAAAATGACCAAATGAGAAATTTGGTCATTTAGTACAGTTATGAATATAACATATCAAAAAAACTAGTGCAACAAGAAGCGGCTGAATTTTTCTAAGAAAAATATCAGCCGCTAAAAAATTACTTATTTAGAGTGAACAGACAAGCTGTTTAAAACAACCGTTGCCAGCGCATCAATAAATTCAGGCTGTGCATTCGGCATTTCTGGTCTGTAGTAAGACGCACCGATATCTTTTGTAACAACAAGGCACTCATAGTCATTATCATAAAGCACTTCAAGGTGGTCTGCCACAAAACCGACTGGCGTATAAACAAATGCTTTATATCCATGTTTTTCATAAAGATCTCTTGTTAAATCTTGAACATCTGGGCCAAGCCAAGGGTCTGGTGTGTTACCAGCACTTTGCCAGCCGATATAATAATTAGAAACACCAGCAGATTTTGCAATCAAATCAGCTGTTTCTTTCAATTGATCTGGATAAGGATCACCGTATTGAAGAATCTTTTCAGGCAAGCTGTGCGCTGAAACAATTAAAGCAGCATTGCTTCTTTCTTCTTCTGACATTTTGCTGAAAGTCTCCTGAACCTTTTTAGACCAATACTCGATGAACTTCGGCTCATCATACCAGCTTTCAACACTGTGAATAGTTAACCCGCCAAGCTCTTCGGCTGCTTGTTTCGCTCTGCCGTTATATGACTTAATGCTGAATGTGGAGAAATGTGGTGCTAATACAATACTTACCGCTTCCGTGATTCCGTCAGCATGCATGCTTTTAACAGCATCTTCGACAAATGGTTCAATATGCTTCAAACCGATGTACATCTTAAATTCAATATCTTCTTGAATGGAATTAAGATGGGCTTCGAGTCGTTCAGCCTGCTCCTGCGTAATTTTTGCCAGCGGAGAAATTCCACCTATTGCTTCATAGCGGCTTCTCAAGTCTTCCAACATCTCATCAGTTGGTCTTCTGCCATGTCTAATATGTGTATAGTATCTTTCGATATCTTCTTCTTTATATGGAGTTCCGTAGGCCATTACTAACAGCCCCATTTTTTTTCTGCTCATTTATTATCACTCATTTCTATAGTTTGATTGTCTATTAGGCTTTTTTTGCAGCTGAATACTCATGCACAAAGCTTGTCAGTTTTTTCAAGACAGCCGGGTCTACTTCCGGGAATACACCATGACCGAGATTAAAGATAAATCCGTCCTGCTGCATGCCTTGATCCAGTATTTCCTTCACTCTCTCTTCAATGACATTCCATGGTGCCAGTAGTACCGCTGGGTCAAGATTGCCTTGAACTGCTTTCGTCACTCCTAAGTCCCGCGCTTCTTTAATAGGCAGTCGCCAATCAAGCCCTACAACATCTAACGGGAGGCTGTTCCATTCAAGGGCAAGATGGCTAGCACCAACACCGTGCATAATAAGCGGTGTGTTTTCGCTTCTTAAATCAGTAAATATCTTTTCCATGACCGGCTTAATGAAAGTACGGTAATCCGCTACATTCAGTGCACCTACCCATGAATCAAAAATTTGAATAGCACTTGCTCCTGCATTTATCTGGGATTTTGCATATGTAACGACCATGCTTCCCAGCTTTTCCATCAATAAAGCCCAAGCCTCTGGCTGTGAGTACATAAAAGCTTTTGTCTTATGATAGTTTTTTGAAGGTCCGCCTTCAATCATATAGCTGGCTAGTGTAAATGGCGCTCCTGAAAAGCCGATTAACGGTACATCCAGCTGCTCTTCTGTCAATAATTTAATTGTGTCCAGCACATATTTAATATCTTGCTCAGGATTTAACACACCGAGCTTTGCTACGTCTTCCATTGATATAATAGGATTATCAATAACAGGGCCAATACCTGATTTAATCTCCACATCAACGCCGATTGCAGGAAGAGGTGTCATAATATCCTTGTATAGTACCGCCGCATCGACATTGTACTGATCGACAGGCAGCTTTGTAACATATGCACAAAGTTCTGGCTGATGGGTTATTTCAAAAAGAGAATACTTTTCTTTAATCGTTCTGTATTCTGGTTGGGAACGCCCAGCTTGACGCATATACCAGACAGGTACGAAGTCCGTTTTTTCCCCTTTTGCCGCCTTAATGAATGTATCTTTCAATTCCTTGCTCATTCTTAATATGTCCACCTTTCCATTGCTTATGTTTTCCATTGTAATATATAAATCATAAATTCAAAAATAATTTAACTGTAATCATTATTAGATTATAATATTTATAAATAAAAAAGCAATAAAAAAGAATGTCTTTTTACAGACACTCACTATTTCCTTTTAATCTACAGTACTTTTGGATGTATAAATTAAATATATAACTTTTTCACTATCGTTGTATACAAAACTTGATAAATTGTCACAAAATAGACTAATTTACATCTTCTATCTTATTCCCATTTCGCTTTTAACCCAAACGCCACCAAGTAAATTTTGCGTATATTTCTTTTTTAGTCAGCCATTATAAAAAAGTATTACACCAATACAATTAAATTCCAAGGGAGCTTACAAATGAGAATAGCCGCACATGAAGCAAATGCATTGAATGAATTAACATTGAGCTGTGTCAACAGCATCACAAATATGGGATATATGCTGCAGCATGTCCAAGATCCAGAGTTTAAATCCATCCTGCAAAGGCATTTCCCGCTTCATATTCGCGATTATAATATGAAGGTTGAATTCCTCAATAAAAGAGAAGGTGCAACGAAGGAGCTTCCTTTATTAAAGGAAGAAGCGAAGATGAATCAATTTACAGAAATGATTGCCCCGCAAGCTCCTCCTGTTCAGCCGAGAACGCTTGTAGAGAATATGAATGACAGAGAAATGGCCACTGCCTACCTGCTTACTTTAAAGCGTGCCGGCAGAGAATATGCTTGGAATGCAATGGAAATGGCAAATCCAGAAATACGCTCTTTTTGCCAGACAGCTTTCATGATGAGCTGCTCCCATGCCTATGACATGTGGCAGTATATGGTTAAAAAGGGCTATTATGTATTAGAACCAGCAGATGAAATGGCTGTTCAAAAAATGGGATCAATGTACTTGCTTGTCCCAGAAACAGACCAGCAAATGAACGGGTATATGATGAACCAAAATCCAACTGTAGGCCAAAGCAACCAACTGTACCAATAATACGAAGACAAGGCTGTTTGCAACTACAAGCAAACAGCCCTTGCTTTTTTGTTTCTTTAACATGCGAAGTATAGTATCCTTGAAGCATGAAAACGCACTTTTCAAAAGGAAACTCACGAAGGAGGCTGCTATGAATATTTATTTAGCAAGCGGGACGTATGATTTTTTAGTAAAGAAATACGCTGCCAAAATTGATCAGCAATCTCTGATTGCGATGCAGGTACTAGGCAGTGACAGCGCTTTATTAGTGCATGAAACTTTGTCATCGTCTATCTTTGCTGTCCCGAGAAAATATGAGACAGCAGGAAGCAACGGAGATTTTTCCGGGAAAAGATTTGCCGTTATGAATCATATTCCTGTCACAGATGAGCATAAGCCATTATTTGAGCAGAATATGAAGCGGTCATTAGAACAAATGGGACAGCAAATAAGTGCATACCGGTTGCTGCGCCCTGTAAAAGGAGATACCTATATCATCCTGTCACTTTGGGCAGAAAGACGTGACTTTATCGTCTGGAAGCAGAAACACCAGAATCCTGATTCACCTATCACAGGCGATCCGACAAACGGCGGAATCCTCCAGCATACTATGTTCAACGGCAAGGCCTATTTGCTCGAGCTTACGATTGCCGAAAAAGGAGCAGTTTAGCTCCTTTTTTTGATAACTCCATTCCTGTTAGCATAAACAGCTGCCTGTGTTCTGTCGGATACATTTAGTTTTGCAAGAATATTGCTTACATGTGTTTTCACGGTTTTAACCCCAATGTAAAGCTCCTCACTGATTTCTTGGTTTGTCATTCCTTCTCCAAGACACATCAGCACCTCAAGCTCCCGCTCTGTTAAATCATCATGCCGTTTCTTTTCACTCGGCCGCAGCTTTTTCAGCATAACACTTGCTACTTTCGGTTCAATAACTGTTTCTCCGGCAACTGCTTTACGAATTGCCTGGACAATCTCATGAGCACTTGCTGTTTTTAAAAGATAACTGAACGCCCCTGCTTCAATGGCTGGAATAACTTGTGCCTCATCATAATAGCTTGTAATAATGATTATTTTGCAGCCAGGATATTCCTTCAGTATCCCTTTTGTCGCTTCAATTCCATTTCCTTTTTCCATTAATAAATCCATCAAAACGACATCCGGCTTTTTCATCACTGCAAGCTTGACTGCTTCCTGTCCGCCAGTCGCTTCAAAGACAAGCTCTATTTCCTTTTCTGTCTGCAAATACGAAATCAAACCTTTTCTTACCATATCATGATCATCTACTACAGCTACCTTAATCATGCTTTCCCCCCTTTTAAAGGAACACGAATGTCAATATATGTCCCGCTCCCAACTTTAGATCGTATTTCCATGACACCGCCGATTTCTTCACATCTTTCACGCATAGTTTTCAAACCATAGGAAGTGATTTTTTCTACAGAAAGATCAAAGCCATGTCCATTATCACTAATATGTAAGTAAGCGTAGTTGCTTTTGTCTTCCAAGATAATTTGCACCTTGCTTGCATGGGAATGGCGCAGCACATTTGACAGCGCCTCCTGCACTATGCGAAAGAGATGCTCCTGCCCAGCAGTCGACAAATCATCTATTTCATCAATGCTTGCTGCAAACTGTAAACTCGTTTTTCCCTTCAGCTCTTGTATCAGCTTTATAATACCGTCACATAAGCTGTCATTGCTAAGTTCAATCGGCCGTAAGTGCAGCAATAATGCCCGCATCTCCCCTTGTGCCTTGCCCGCAATTCCGATGATTTCCTCCAGCTGTTTCTTAGCAAGCGCCGGATTAGAATCAAAAACTTTGAAGGCAGCTGATGACATCATGTTTAGTGCAAACAACTGCTGGCTGACTACATCATGAAGATCCCTTGCTAACCGCTGTCTTTCCTCCATGACGGCAGCGGTATGAGCAGTCTGTGCCAAGTTTATTTTTTCATCAGCAAGGCGTTGCAGAGAATTTGCTTGTTCACTCATATGAACTGCCAATCGGTTAAGTTCACCCCTTATATCTTCTGGCATACCGTTTTCTTCAGCCGCTATCCTTTCTGTATACTTTCCTCTGCTTAATGCTGACACAAACAGTAGGATATTTGCACACTCTTTATTAATGATGCTGTTTGCTTTAATAGAGAAATAAATGCCGACTGCAGTAGTAAAGGTGAAACTGCACGCGAATATAAGCAGTATAACGGTCGTAGAAAACGGAGCTTGCGGGTTTAAAAATAAATAGAGCTGCATACCAATAAACAGCAGCAAAGAACTAATAACACTAGTCATAAAATAGCTGTAAAACTGCCCGTACAGAAAACCTTTTCTTTCTCTCCACATCAGATTAGCACCTCTACACTTTCTTTACTGTTACATCGCCGATATTTAAATAAATATGCAAGCTGAGTTTTCTAACAGCCTCATCATAATCAGGAGACTTGTAGACTAGTTTATTTCCTAAGCCATCCTTGCTTTGCTCCAAGATTTGTAAGTCACCGATTTTCACTTCCCCTTCAATCCGCACTGGCAGATTATCAGGAATAATAATCTTAACATCGCCTATCCATCCACTGATTTCTATATGTGTTTCTTTATCTGGTATATATGCCTTGCTGAAATCAATAAAGTAATTACCGATTGTATTATGCATTGTCATCGGCTCAGCAGGCCAATTTTCTGTATTGATTTTGACGTCTCCTACTAGAGAAAAAGCTCTTTTTTTCTTTCCTTCCGGCTTTTGCTTGATATGGATTGATGGTTTTCCGAAAACCTTATCCTCTTTCGCCCAATTTACATTAGTGACAACAAGAAATTTTGACTTCTTAAACATCATACTTAAAGCAGCAATGATCATTATAAGCGGCCACAGCTTCCAAAAGTCCATAAAAGCAAATGTAAATAAGTGCAGCCGGTCAAGGCATAATAACCCGGCAAAAACAAGGATGAAAATGGCCAGAAAAGTATTAGTCGCTCTTTTTCTTATACCGCTGATTAACAATACAACTCCGTAAACAAGCAGCAGAAATGGGTATAATACGACAAAAAGCTGTTTTATTTCCAAGGAAATGACACCAAGGTTAACAAGAAGAAGGACTATGCCGACAACAAGCAAGCAGAATGAAAACATGATTTGTGCTAAAGATTTCCCCATATGTACCCTACCTTCTATATTGAAACTAGCAAATAACTGCTAGTTTTTAAGAAATTTTTCCAGTCAATAGCATTATTGTACTACTAATCTCTCTTTAATTGTTCAATCCTGCGGCGTTTTTTTCTCCAACTAGAGAAGGAGATTTTAGAGATACCATTTTCTTCCTATAAAAGAAAATGATTCTCTAATCACCCAATCCTATCCTCCTTCATAATCTGTAATTAAATCCGGTCTTAGTCATTTGCCTAAGCTTCATGTCGGATTAGAAGGGAGTCTTCGTCAATGGGTATAGAATTAACGGCACTTCATTGGATTTACGTTTTATTTATTCTATTCATTATAGGCTTCATGATAATGAGAAGAGACACTACAATCGTGTGCATTGTCGGAATTTTTTTATTGGCACTTACTGCTACAGGTTCTTTAAGCGGCTCTATCAGCACGATATTTAATAGTTTCATTTATGCCATAACAGAATTGCTACCAACCATAGCCGTCATCTCCATCATTGTCGCTATGAGTAAAATCCTCACCAAAACCGGAATAAATGATGTGATGATTTCACCGTTTGCAAAATGGATACGAACCCCCAGTTTAGCCTACTGGGTCATCGGCTTACTTATGATGATTATTTCCTTTTTCTTCTGGCCGTCACCTGCAGTCGCACTGATTGGGGCTGTTCTTCTTCCTGTTGCTGTCAGAGTAGGTCTTCCTGCGATTGCAGTTGCAATGGCCAACAAAAGGTGCTTAAAGCAGCGGATTTTATATAAAAAAACACCCCTAAATCATTAGATTTGACGTCTAACAACTTAAAGGCTGTCTAGTGTTTAAGTTTATATATAGCTAACCTTCCATTTTTTTTAATGTGAAGCCTATTTTCTTTAATGCTCGCTCAAGATTAGCTTCAATCGGTATATTTTGGAAGTTGATATTTGTTTTCGTTGCTTTTAAAGCTATATCAGGACTCAAACCAGTTAGTATTGGGTTGACACCAATCAGCCCTAAAAGATCCACAATTTTTAGTAAATAGCTGCTTTCCAAATTATTAATTTGACTAATACCTGATAAATCTATTATTAAATATTCCAACGAAAGCTGCTGACTTTTCGTTAAAGCTAACAAAATGATATTTTCTGCTGTTTCTTCCCGTATTAAGCCAATAATCGGCAGTATGGCTACACCTTTCGTTAAAGGGACAAATGGTGCAGATAATTGTTGTATTTGTTTGTTTGCATTATCCAAATCAAGCACATAGGATAACAACGATGCCATTGTCTCAAACAGCTCGATATGTTCATTTTCAAATTTAAAGTTTTTAGTATCTAACCCACATATTGTTCCGTAATTTTCTCCATCTCCTGTATAAATTGGAATACCAATAAAACAGCCGCTTCCTAATTTTTTTGTAACCGCTAATGATTTAGTTACATCACTTTTCGTAATATCTCTAATCACAAGAATTTTACGACCATAATCTACACTTAACTTGCAAAAAGTTTCATTAAAAGGGGTGGTTTCCCCTTCTTCCAATAAAATATTATCTTTGTTTAAAACTTTCACAATTTCGTTTGATTGATTATCATTTTTTGCGATAAATAGTGTATTAATATCTATAAATTTACTCATCATTTTAAGAATAGTAGAAGCTGCCTCATCAAAATTCTTAAAAATTTTCAAATCATTATTATATTCAAAAATATCCATTTACTGCTCCCTAATATTTAGTATATTTTTATTAGTTATTTAATTACCACGGGATTTATATTAAATCATTTATTATAACTCACGGCTAGTACATCATCCTTTCATGATGAGTAAAGTTTTTTAAAGTAAAGAATTATTCTCACATATAATTGCAGATTTTCTTTAGATAGACTTATTAACTCGTTATTTCCTATTGCTCCATTACAAACTAATAATTCACATACCCTTCTAAAGACCTAATAATCCATCAAACATTAAAATTCACACCAAAAAGCACCCTTAAAAGGATGCCTAACCGTTTATATTTATGTTTGCTTACAATTAATATATCTTAGCACTGTAAAAAAGAGGTTATGTAACCTCTTTTTTTGGCGGCTCTTCACTATTTCGTTTATTGAGCTGGTCTGTATACTCTATTTCACACTCGATGCTGCAAAAGTATCCATAAAGGTCAGGTTTCTTTTTACATCCTTCGTTTAAACATAATCTATCTTTACTCATGCATGTGCCTCCATTTTACGAACCTTTTTGGCCATCATCCTTCTTCATACTTTGTTTTTTCGAAAGACTTCGAATGACGCCTGGCAGCAGATGTTTATTTACTGCGGCTGCTAATTTTTCTGCCGGAACTTTTATCATAAGATCGCCTCCGCTTACATTTTATGAGCAACAGGCTGTCTATTATGTTAGGAAGCAATCTTAGTAATAAAGTTCGTATTATTGGACAAAATAATAGAGCTTTAATAATCATCGACTTTTCTCATTTCGCGAACTTTACCACTGAAATACTCAGGGACAATACAAAATTTTTATAGAATTTTCGTTCCCTTTTCCATAATGGTAAATTTCATTGGGTTCTTCCATTCGAAACTTCTCTGCTTTCATAACTTATATATTGTTCATTCTTACTATTCTAGCTCTTTTGTGATAGTCTTCCATACCTCCTCTTCGCGTTATGCAAACTTAATACGCCCTATATTTTTCTCACTTTGCGAATATAAATATTATATTTCTCTTTTTGTGAATTTTCACTACGTTTTTAAAAAATTAGTCTAATATTGATACTAAAGGAGGGTTGGCCATGGGTGAGATAATGGGAAAAAGATTGCGTTTGCTAAGAGAAAAGAGTGGTTTATCACAAAAGTTTGTTGCTGAAAAAATTGGCGTGAAAAATAATACTCTGTCCGGATATGAATCAGGTAATCGGGAACCTGACTCAGAAATACTAACTAAATTAGCTGACTTTTACGAAGTATCTACCGATTATCTTCATGGCAGATCCGATAATACAAAAAGTTTTACAGCTGAAAATAATTATTCTTTAAATGAAATAAACAAATTAATAAAACAATATGGCTTTGAGCAAATGAGACTTTTTGACATAGAACAATGGAAAATTCTATCTCCGCAAGATGTAAAAATAGTGGAAGAACACTTTAAAATGATTGTAAAACTTGCGAAAGAGCGTAAAGCAGAAAGTAATAACGCACCTGGGACGATTTAGCTTCCAGGTGCTATTTTTATTTTACGGTGATATTCCCTAAACCATTTACAGCACCAGCCATACTAAATAAGCTGCCATCATATATTAAATTAATGATAAGCATGTTTTTTATCTTTTCAAGTGAAAAAATGCGCTGAAAAGAAGGAGGAAATCACTAATGAAAGCAGCATTGTACACTCGAGTATCCAAAGACGAGCAATTTCGAGACGGCTACAGTATTGCATCACAGAAGGATCATGGTATTAACTTTATCAAGTCACAAAGATGGGAATTATACGATATTTTTGTAGAAGAAGGTGTTAGTGCAAAGAACTTAAACCGCCCGGAAATTCAGCGATTAATTTCAGATGCAAAGGAGCATAAATTTAATGTGGTCGTCTTTTACAAGCTTGACCGTCTTGTCCGATCTGTTAGAGATTTAGATGATCTTCTTCAACTTTTTGATGAGAATAATATTGCGATTAGGTCGGTAACAGAACCGTTCGACACAACCACAGCAATTGGCCGCTTCTTAATAACATTAGTGGCTGCCATCGCACAGTGGGAACGTGAAACAATATCAGAACGTGTAGTTGTTAATATGACCAAAAAAGCTTTATTAGGCGAACGTAATGGCGGGAAAGCCCCTTTTGGATATAGCTATCAAAATGGAGAGCTTGTTATTAACGAGAAAGAAGCTTGCTTCGTAAAGGATATTTTCAGACTTTATAATAGTGGTAATGGCATGCGTAACATCTCCTTATATCTCCAGCACTTAGGGATTAAAAAGGACATACGAACAATAGGAAAAATGATAGATAACCCTGTGTACATGGGTAAGCTTAGATGGGGAAATAATTCCGATTTAGATGTGATTATTTCTGATGATGTTAAGCATCCAGCCATTATTGATGAGACTACATTCAATCTTGCTCAACGGTACAGGCAGCAAAGAGCAAAAGAAGGAAAAAAAGCTACTTCTCCCTTTCATTTCTCTGGAGTGTTACGATGTGCAAGATGTGGCAGTTCCTTATCTGGATACACAAAAAAATCCCGTGGTAGCAAGCATTATATATGTATTACTAAAAAGAACGGCGGCAATTGCAATCTCCCAATGATTACAGAAAAAGTACTAACAACTGAATTATTCCACAACCTGTCAGCAGATGATTCAGAACGTTATCTACAATTTTCACAAGAAGATTTAAAAAATTACCCTATTGAACAACCACACGACCAATCACAAATGATAGATACATTTAAAAAAGACCTGGCTGCCATAAGGACTCGCAAAAAAAACTGGTTGATGGCATTAGGCAATAACGTTATTTCGCAAGAAGAGTATCTAGAAATGACTCAAGAGGATACGAAGAAAGAAGCATTACTTTCTGAAGAACTTAACAGCATGGTGGAGGAATATGCTCCATTAGATTATCACTCTGTTCTATCTCTATTTAGTAACCTCCCTCAAATGTGGGTGACAGCGAGTGATTTTGAAAAGAAAAGCTTTATAAATGACCTGTTCCAAACGATAACAATAGATGTGCCTGCCAACTACCGCAGAGCTCCCGGCAAAACTCCCTCTATCATTATTAAACACTTCAAGCTTAACTAAAAGGACTCTTTGATGGCTATACCAGTTGCAATGGCAATGAACCTGTTCGGTCATGGCATTGCCTTATCCGGTGACTATGTCATTCAAGCAGCACCAAAGCTGACAGCAGACGCAGCAGGCATTTCTGTCGAATCTGTCATGCAAGCAAGCATTCCCCTTGTCATAGTCATGGGGCTTGTGACAACACTCACTGCATTTTTCTTAATAAAAAGAGATATAAAAAGCGGCAAGCTTACACATAAAACAGGCGTTACCAGCTCTGAGACAACAATCCTTCCAAAAAAAGAGAGCTATTTACTGTCCAAGACACAAAAACGTTTTTTCTCCATTCTAATCCCCATTCTCTTTGTGCTTGATGTTGTTGCAATGTATATACTCAATCTCCAAGGCGGTGATGCTACAGCCTTGGTAGGTGGAACGTCTATTTTTATCCTTGTTCTTATTACCCTTGTCAGCTATAAAAACAAAGGACTTGAAAAAACAACAAGCTACTTAATTGAAGGGTTCCAGTTTGGCTTTAAAGTGTTTGGTCCTGTTATTCCAATCGCCGCATTTTTCTATCTCGGCGACTCTGGGTTCACTTCAATCGTCGGCGACCATCTTCCCGATTCCTCACTAGGACTCGTCAATGACCTTGGTGTCGCATTAGCCTCAACCGTTCCACTTACAAAAGAAATAGGCGCCATTACTTTAACAGCAGTAGGTGTCATCACAGGTCTGGACGGCTCCGGCTTCTCAGGCATTTCCCTTGCAGGTTCCATTGCCGGCTTATTTGCCCACGCGATTGGCACTGGTATTAGCACTTTGACAGCGCTTGGGCAGATTGCAGCGATTTGGGTTGGTGGAGGTACTCCTTTACCAACAAAAGACATTTTATTTCATCTATAATTCAGAAAAGGTCTTGACTTGATATCTAAAACCCTTCCCTTTACACCAATTCTCTAATTTATTTTTCCTATCTTCAGTTGTTGTGAAAAATAACAATACTGGAACTGCATTTTTTATCAATGGCATTAATTCTTCATACCGTTGTATCTTCTTTTTGTTATCGATCATATCCCTCGTGTTATCAACTTCGACTAAATGAATGTATCCATTTCTTATAAAGGCAGCATCACTCACTATCCTTCTCTTAGTTGCAGGTTTCAGTCCTTTAATTTTCATTTCTAATGTTGGAACAGTAACCATTTCAATTTCGCTAATAAATTCATTTTTCCAGTCAATCGGACAATCAAAATGTAAATACACTTCATTTCTTAACAAATCATGATCTATTTGAGAAGTTTTCTTCCCTTCTTTGGTTGCTCCTATAAGTTCCCTTCCCGCTTTATTTAAATAGATAATCTTCTCTCTATTGTGGAAGGACTCATTTATATATGGTTTCAACTGTTGGACTACTCTGCATGCGTTTCTATAGCTTTTTAAATCATGAATTCTTTGGAGATGTTTAATTTTCACTACGCCCAATGTGTCTATCGTCGTCAATAATCTTTCTATTCGGCTTTGAGTTGAAATCATCGTTCTCCTCCATCATTTTAAGAATCATACTATCGTCAATGTAAGGCACCTGTACGGTTCTTTTTTTCTCCACAAGGTAAATGGCTCTGCCTGGAATGGACGGTAGGTCTTCAGCTCCTGCATCATCCAATAGCACCATACTACCCATTCTTGCTGCACAGATAAATGATATACGAGCAACTATGTTCATTTTCACCTGCATTGGGACTGCTTCCTTTGTTGGATACTGAGTAGCGTAGATAAGTCTATATCCTATACCTCCACCAATACGAGCAATCTCAGATAGTGCTGCCTGGCAGAACTCAGCATATTTCTTTGAAGCTCTGTCTTTAACAATATTAGGAGAAAGCTCTGCTCCTTCATCCACAAAGATAAATGTCCTTTTCTTTATAGGAGTATCAATTATGTTTGTATATCCTTTTTCCCTGAACATTGTTTCTTTTTGTTTAAGTTCCTCGGTTAATTTCATTAGTACCTCAGCTGATTCAAATACATCACAGGCTACTTCTTTTACTTGTTGTGGAAATAATTTTTTATATTTGTAGAATTCCAATCCTGCTTTAAGATCTAGAATGTAAATCTCTATGTCATCAGGGTTATTCATTATCAAAGTGTTAAGAATCCCCTTCATAAATACTGTTTTACCAAAACGGGTAACACCGCCGTTTAGTAAGTGGCAGTACTTTTCAAAATCATGATATAGAATACCTGTATGGTTTCTGCCAATCGGGACTTCCCATGTTCCTGGTTTAATTAAAGTTTTGTCATAATTCCACTTATTCGGTAGTTCTTCGTGGTACACACGCAGCTTTAATAAGCCGTCGAATTCATAATCAACCTCTTTATTAAGGCCATCATTTAATACTGGTAATAAGCCTTCAATGGCTTCTGATGGGATTCCTAACGGGAGTGAGTACAGGTATGTGGAATAAGATTTAGAATCGGTATGTTTGCGGATTAGCTTGGGGTATTTAATTGTTTCACCTGATTTGATTCCTACTCGTCTGTTGATGAATATTTGGTTAATTTTATCCTCATCCTTCATTTTTCTTTTAGGTATCAGTGCGGCACCAGCAATAGCTAATGGAATTGCGAATAGTTCAATCATGTTATTCCTCCTTTTTTAAACCCAATTCAACCAGTCATCGTTTTTATCTTTTTTCTTCTTCAACTTCTCATAATCATCTTTAGTGTGAATGTACAATTGGTCGCAAAATTTATAGCCATTCCCATATAGGTCAAAACGGTCCATATAATTAATCAACCTTTCATAATCTTCTTCACTCTCTAATTCGAGGTATAACTCCTTCAAATATTTATCACTAAATAGAAAAGGCGTATAACCTAACTCATCAAATTTACACTCATGTTTTCTATCCACAACCGTTTTACTTTCTTTATATCCTTGAAATATCGATTCAATAATGCGATTAAAACCACTCATTTTCAAAACTCCTTTCAATCTTTATTGAGCTGAGAAGCAGCGAAGAAAAGAGATATGTTGATAAACATATCAGTCGCTCTCAATAAGAAGTAAGATGTACAAGTTTTAAATACTAATCTATCAATCTTTGCACACTACATTGTCAAATTCACCAAGTGACAGATACATAGACCCCTACATAGTAGACTGCAATGCATACTACTTAGAAGAAAATCTTGCTGATATGGTTAATAAACCACAGAATTCCGCCAAACTTAACTGTTTCTAAAACTAGCTTTATCATGCCTTCATTTATGGTAATATTCATCTTTTCTAATGCAGTGACAACCAATAGAGATCCACCAGCTGAGCCAATAAGAACCGTTCCAAATGTTATAGGATCCATTCGTTTTCCTCCTGAAATTTACTTAGTAGACTACATTGTAGTTCGTAGTTGATATACTATATGGGTATTTTCACTATTGATGCCTGTCTATCACAAAATTTTAGTGATTAATCATAAAATTTTAATGAAAGGTAAATCCACATATTTGCAGAATAGTTATTTTGATACCTTTAATGGAGGCAATAATTTATGTTAGTAAGTAAAATCAAAGGATATATAGAGCTGTCTTCGCATAATAGAGAAGAAATTAAGGACTATATGGGAGTTTCCACTAATACAATATCTGCGTGGTGTTCCGGCAAGTCCAGACCATCTTTAGAAGATGCGTTTAAACTATCCAGATTATTAGGGGTAACTGTAGAAGATCTATATGAGTATAAAGAAGAGAATTAGGGGGAAACAACTTTTGAATGACTTAAAGAAAAAAAGAGCATTTTTAAGCAATGGTGGTTTTATGTAGGCATAGTAGTAGTATTAGGAGCCTTTTGGGCGCTTCAAGATTTTCTTGATGATGGAAAGATTAATTCGAATTCAAAAACAGCTAGTACAGAAGTTAAGCCAGAGAATAAATCTAAAAAAACAGAAGAAAAATTGAATCCTGATGAATTATTGACTAAAGAAATTAATGAAAAATTAGGAAAGAAAACAAATGAAGGTAAAGAGACTGTAGTAACGGTTGAAACTGGTGACTATACGAAGGTAATTATTAATGGGGATCAGACATTGTCAAATAAAGATTTAGAGAAATCAATGTTATTGGAAACAAAAAACGTATTCCCTTTAATATTTAAGGATAAAGATATACAAAAAGCTATGGTTACAGTTAAAACTACATTTGTAGATAAATACGGCAAAGAGTCTGATGATGATGGTATTCGAGTTTTATTAACAAGAGAAACCAATAATAAGATTGTTTGGGAGAATTTTGATGTAGATAATTACCCTGACGTTGCAGAGAGCTTATATATCCATCCAGCTGTCATTGATGCTACGAATGAATAAGATGAAAGCCCTTCTCAATCGAGTTGGGCTTTTAAACTCTCTGAACATATAAAATATCCATAAATTTAACCTTAATTGTTTCACTAAAATTTTCTATATGTATTAATTTTGTATTACTATCCATCTTAACCACTTTACCTCTTACTGGATCTTCTCTCTTCCACACAGTTAGTCTTAGTTCATTCTTTTCCTCAAATGCTTCCGTTAAGGTATTGGCGATTTCCTCTAATTCAAATTCATCTCTTGTTGGTCTTGCGGGTTTCTTAACTTTCTTAGGCTTTGCTAATTCCATAATTACGCACCTCTCATTACTTTCCGTATTGGTCCCATTGATAAAACGTTAGATAACTTAAAAGTGCGCTGCTGTTTACGTGTAAAGCAATAGGCACTAAAGGACTCTTCACTTACTTTAATAATCTGAATCCTACGTTGACTGAATTCACCTTTATTGTTTTGATAAATCATTTCTAATACCTCATTACTTTCTACAGCTCTTTTAAGTAAACCTTTCATCAATAAGACCTCCCTTTTGAGATATATTATATACGAACAATTGTTCTAAAACAACATTGAATACGAACGATTGTTCTGATATTATTTTAGATATATAAAGGAGATGGATGTCGTGATTAGGGACCGTGGAAATATTAAATGGACAGCAATAATGCTTCCTGAACATGTGGCAGCAGTAAAACAGGAGTTAATAAATTGGGAGAAAGTAAGTCAACCTATATTGGATGGGGATAGGTTAACTGAGATTGAAATGCTGATACATGAAGCTATGGAGTATAACTTGCTATTGGAGTTTAAATTATTTAAGAAAGGTTTTATCGAGTCCATAATCGGCCATACACACTTTATCGATTACATAAAAAAAGAGTTCCGGATTAAAGATAAGAATGATTTGATTCATAAAATTCCATTTCAAATAATTGTGGATGTCCAGAAGGTGTAAGCTATGACAAAGATTTTGGATGAAGACCTAAAGTTAGTGGAACAATCCATCTATTTACCCTTAGTACTATCAGTATTGGAATACGACCGTAAGGTTACTGAAATAACCCCATTTAAAATTAAGTTAGTCTATCTAGATTTAATTGAGCACACAATGTTGAAGGTTCAAATAGACTTGAAGAAAATCAATGATGAAATGAGAAAACTCAAGATGAAAGTTATTCGGGGGAATAATGATGGAGTATTCACTGAATATAATATTTACTACAAGGGTTATCACGAGGAACATCGCTTCTTTAATGCTAATTTGAAGAATAACACGCAGAAATTATTATCTTATTACTTACATAAGGATATACAGTAAAAAACAACGTAGAAATTCCGCGTTGTTTTTGGCGTAGTTTAAGGTTGATTCCAGAAAAGTAGTCTGACAACTAGTGGGATAACACCTGTAACTAGAAGGATAAGGCTATTTCCGATAATACCTGTTAATTTAAGTCCTTTGCCTTTGCTTAAAATACCAAGGATTAAACCAATAATAGGTAAAACAATACAAATAGCAATCATTACGGTACCAGAGAAAAGGTCCCTTCCGAAGAAAGAAATCCCGTATACTACCACTGGAATAATAAAGAAAATAACTGTTAAGACACCAAATATATTTTTCATAATATCCCCTTTCGTATCTGTTAAATTATAACATAAGCACAAAGGTTACTGGGATATTTACCCAAGCTAATTCTATATTCCATACAAAAAAACCTTACTAAAAAGTAAGGTCAGCCACCACGTGGTAAATCAAATTCCCGGCCAACTCCGCCTGGGTCTTTTTTATTTTTTATTCCTATTTTACCTGGATCTTTCATAAAGCATTCCTCCTTATTGTTTATTTATATTTCGACATAAAAAACTTTGTTCCTTTTAACGAATTAATTTTGACTTAAATTAAGCTGTATTACTTAATATTAATGCCTTTTAATGGTATAATTCCCTAGTTAATACATTCAACAAGAAGGGGAAGAATTAATGAAAAAGCTACAATTATCTTTATTACTTATGGTCTTTTTAGTAATGGCCGGTTGTTCTCAATCAGAAACAACGAACACTGAAGTAAATAAACTCAAAGAAACAAATAAGACATTGATAGAGGATTATAACAAATTAGTAGATAAAAAAGAAAAACTGGAAATGGAGTTAGACACGTATAAAGAGGTTGATGAAAATTCCAAACATTTAACTACAATTATAGATGACTTCATTCACGCTGCACAAAAGGGAGATACAGCTACAATGCAGGCTAATATATCTAAAGAGTTTACTTTTGAAAAACAAGAAGAATGGTTAACTGCAGTGAACGGTGAAAAAAACTTTCCTTTTTACTCAGATTTTTATAAAACTAAATTAAAAAGTTGGTATTTACAAGGCATAGATTATGATAAAGAAAAGGATTTTGTTCGAGTATTTGCAAGAGTTGGCTACTCAGATGGTGAAGATAGTTGGTATTTCGAGATTATTAAGGAAGATGGATATTTTAAAATAAGTGATCTTCAATATGAAACGTAATAGCAAAAGCCCCTTTAATCAGGGGTTTTTAACTTTTTCTAAAGTAAAAAAAGACCTTACCCGTAAAGATTACATAAGAATAAGGCCTGCAATAATACTTAAACTTAACCAGCAATATTATTATATAGTAATATATACCTACACCCAAGTAAAAGGACCTATTAAGAAATAAAAAAAGGCCCTACCCTGAAGAGTAAGGCATGATTATTACTTCACTCTAATTTTTTGGTTAGCATAAATCAAATTGACGTTCTTAATGGATGGATTCAAAGCCTTTATAGATGCTACAGTCGTTTTATATTTTTTAGCAACCTTAGTTAAAGTGTCGCCACTTTTTATTACATAATATTCTTGATTATCCTCATTAGGATCAATCCAACTTCCAGCTACTCCTTTTTTACTGGTAAGGTTAATCATGCCTTGAAATTCGTTAAATACATAATAAGTACCGGCTTTTACAGCACCTTTTTTATTCTTTTGAGACTTTGCATCAGCTGCACTAACATAGGCACTTTTGCCAGAAGTTAATTTATATGTTTTAGCTGAAGTAACTTCTGCTTTTTTTGCCTGTGGAAGACCTGTTAAGAATAATGCTTTTTCTTTCGCTCTACGTTTAACTAGCCCGTTCAATACCTTACCACCAGATTTATTCCACAAATCAAATTGATCTGCAGCTTCTATATATTTACCCTGGTTCAACAACTCGAGCAAAGTACTTCTCTTTAACGCTCCTTCTCCACAGTTATATGTGAAGGATACTAGCGCATCAAATTGATTTTGATTTAAGGCTACTTTTACATTACTGTTTACAGCACTCTCAAAGCGTGCAACATCTGCTTTTAAAAATTTATCAGCTTGTGCCTTTGTAATAGTTTGTCCTTCTCTAACGTCTGCTCCATAGTGTCCATATCCTATGGTCCAATGCTCTTCTGTTGAAACGGCTTTATAGGCTGTAAGCCTAACACCTTCAAAGGATTTAATTAAATTCAAACCATTTGTTGATAATTCCAATGTACATTCCCTCCCATTAATATTTTTCGTCCAGGATGTCAGGATCTTCTTTCAATAATTCAAGGAAAGCTTTAATTTTCTTAATCACTATGATCACTCCAATAGAAAAGAGCAGCCATTACGGCTACTCTGACTTGGTTATTGTTTTAACTCCGCTATATAATCCACCAGCTGAAAGGCCAATTATCAGACCATAAATAATCCCTGTCTTCAGGTCAACATCTAAATATAAAATACCTATAGGCAATCCAAGAATTGCAGATACCAATGGAGCCATCTTTGTAGGTAAATCTAAGCTGCGTTTTAAAAGCTCAACCAACGCAATAATTACAGCAATAAATACTGCTACAGTTAATTCTTCCACACTTGCATCTCCTATCTAGTTAATAAATTTTCCAACAACAAATAAAGGACACTTCCGCTTCCACAGATGAGTCCCGCTACTTTCCAAAATTGTTGTTGTGTATATGTCTTTCTGTCTCTTGAAGTCTTCCTGTCTTCCTTATCCTCTTCAAGAACATGATCAAGAAGCTTTTGTGTCATCTCTTGTTGTTTACCAGACTCTTTCAAAACAGTGTTCTCCGTAGCCAGTAATTGCGTTTTGATTTCTTGATTCAATTTCTCCTGTATTTGTTGATAATCCTCGAGTGCTTTTATCCTTTCCTCATGATTCTCAACTTTTTCCTCCATAGTTATTGGTACCTCCTGTGTTGGCATTTTCCCATCCCCCTTTTATCTCTATATACAAATGGATTCACCTCCTTAAAAGGCAATAAAAAAAGATCCTTCACTGTTAATGAAGAATCTCTTTAAATATTAACTATTCTTTTTCATCGTAAATCAACAATCTGATTAACATTTTTGCAGAAAACATGATACTCTAATTCATCTAATTTTAATACTCCCATAAATGAGTATGATTTAAAATCAAAATCAATTTCATCATCATTTGGTAGATACATCCGGAATTCTATATCGCAAACACCATCTTGACTGTTATCTTCAATATAGGAAATCTTTACTGAATTCCCATCAAGTCTTACGCCTAATAACTGGCTATTCAACGGAAATTGCTTTATTTGTACTTTTGTTGTATCAATATAAGTAGTTCTTATAAGAGCGGCCATAAGGTAAACACCTCCTTTTTTCTGCTAATATTCGACAGAAAAAGGGAAAATCCTTTTAGCAATAAATCTAACCAATATATTTCATTAAAATATTAACTTTATCCACCCAAAGAGTGAAATCCACAACGGGATACTAATTAAAGTTGCAACACTAAAACCTACTGCAAAATTTTCTTCCACAAATGAACTCCTCCTATTGTTTGTTAATTCACTTTACCCGCTTTATTACACAACTAATAACATGTAAGTAAGGACTGAAATTTGATACACTCTCTTCAGACTGGCTTATCCTTCTTGAAAGTGTAAAAAAAGAGCTCCCTTATAGGGAACTCCTTATTTAAGTAACTCATATGCTTTTTCAAATATTTTTGTAGCTATCTCAGCATGACCTTTATCATTGGGGTGCCATCCATCACTTTCCCCCCCATTGTATACCTTATACCCCTTCGGGCCGTAAGTATCATCTCTATATTGCCAAACTGATTGTATATTTGCAACTTCAACATTTTTAGACTTTCCAACGCCATTTATTATTCGATCAAGTTCTAAAGATGTACCACCACTATTCCATGTTGTTACTATGATTATCTTTGTAGATTTTGAATTTGTTTGTATCTCATCAATTAAATATTCCAATCTCTCTTTGAATTCTTCATTGGTGGAATATGAGTCTTCAAACTTTTCAATATAATCGTTATTTCCAAATTGAATTGTAACAAGGTCAGGCTCTAAAGCTATAAGATTTTGTATATTGGGTAATGCACCATTTTTTAAGCCTGTACCACTTCTAACAGCTCCATTTTCTAACTGAACCACATATCCTAACTTTTCTTCAATTAAATCTGTCAAAACACTTACATATTTTGTTTCTTCTTTGGTTGCAAATGCACCTTCAGCTAAACTATCTCCCATGGGATAATAAGTTAAAGTGTCTCCTTTGTGACTTTCATAAATTCTCTTTTCTTCTGCCTTTTTATCTGCTAATTCTTTTTCTTTCTTCTCCGCAGAGTCTTTAAGGTACTGTTCATAGTTTGCTTGTGCAACTTCTCCAGCTGATTTTATGTTATTGTCATACTGAATTTTCCCATATACTATAGCAGAAAGTCCGATTAAAATTAGTACTAGAAAAGTTATTTTAATAACATTTTTCATTTATTACACCCCAAAATAAAATATAATAAATTCATTATACATTTTTTTTATTTTTTGAGGTATTATTTGTAATATATTTTAGAAATTAACAGTTAATAAAATCTAATAATGAGGAACAATCGATTTAATATCTATTCTGGATAGTATAATATCCCCAAAGGCAACAGTATTAATCTCATTTGTATTCAGTTTTTCATTGGTTTCTGCTGCATTGTAATCTGTTACATCCACTTCATACTCGTTACCGCTATGTGTCTTGATTTTCAATTTAATCATTAAAATTCCCCTTCCCCTCTGCTTTGGATAAAGAATTGAGTATATATTTGTGCATTTATTCTTCCTAAATCGTCTGGAGTAATGTGGATTGTATGCCAACCTCTATTCACTTTACCTGAACTATCCTTAGATAAATAAGGAATTATATTGATGTTGTCCCCATTCAAAGCAGTTATAGGCACAGCATTGCCATCAATTTTTATAGAAACTTTTGCAGGCATTTTATCCAGTTTATATATCCCAAATTCCAAATCATGCGTGTGATCCTCTAACGTAAAATTAAAAGGATGCGTATGATCTTCCAGTGTAAATTCAAATGGATGAGAGTGTGGTTCTAATTGAAAACTAAAACCATGACTATGTGCTTGCAAAGTTACATCATGACTGTGTTCAAAATGCTCACCATTAATTTGAACTTCATGAAGATGATAACCATAGTTAGGATAGCCTTCGTCTGATTCTTCTCCTGGTACAGCATTAGTAGGTACTCCGGTTTGAAGGTTCATTTGTGCAAATGTTTTTGTGGATGTTGATTGAATTGTAGCACCTCCACTTTCAGTTGTACTACTTTTTATCGTACCTCCACCACCGCCTGTTGTAGATGCCTTTACAGTTGAGCCTCCACCCCCTGTTGTGGAAGCTTTAACAGTGGAGCCACCGCCTTTTGTCGCCCTCCCATATGTCCTGAAAGACTCAGTTTTATAGGAAAGTATCGCTTTATTTAACCTGACAATTTCTTCAGGAAAATAAACCATTATCTCCGCTGGATTTTCTGAATCTGCATTATCGTTGTATGAGTAGTTTGAAATATTAGTAGCTCCTTGGGCATACAACTCGTTTATCTGCTGCCTACGTTCCAAATCGGTTTGAGTAGTGGCTAAGTCTCCCTTAAGATTTCCAAGCTCTAAGCTAACATTCCAAGGTTGTCCTTTTGCGTCTGCTTTATTTTCTTTTTTAATTCGTAAATCAGTTACAGGAAAGTCGTCCACATTAATTCGGACTACTTTTCCTTCTTTGAATTTATCTTTTGCCAAACCGGTTATTCTTGATAAATCTGCAGCTGTTATATTCCAACTCACCTTTGGCTTCTTCCACTCTTTAAGTAACGCCTTAGCACTCGCCATTAAACTGTTAGGGTCTTCAAATCGTGTATCTGCCCAGATATATTCCCTCAATCCATGTTCAACTATAGACGCAGCATCTTCTACATAAGGGATTCCGTTATTAACCTTTTTAATTGTTAATTGGTTGTCTCCTTCTCCATAACCCAAAGGATAAATCCTGTTATAAATCCCCATTGGATCCTCTTCGACTTGCAAGTCAATCAAGTTATATCTTTCTCTGATCTCACATGTTGGTTCAGTTTCAGGAGCAACTAAATTAAGGGTCCAGGGAAATGATGTAGTATCCCATGACCAGCGATACTCCTCATCGAATACCTTCGGAATACTGAAGATGGCAGACAGGAGATTAGAATTTTCCCACTTGTAGGAGAAATACCTTGTAAAGTCCACCTGTCCCAGTTTCCAATGCTTCACTTCTTGAAGATCTATTAACAATTGCAAGTTTTCTCGTGTGGATAGATTAGTTGTCTGCTTGTAACCAAAAATGCTCTTATCAAGCAGGTTAGCAAGTACATGTTCAAGTGTATACTGAACTTCTTTTGTATTTTCGTTCTTCACTGTTGCCTTTGGAATTATCCTAAATAGACCTATATATTCATTTTCATCCACAATCTCGATGTAATGAAGAGCATTACAATATTTGTTCTTCAAATCATTTAAAGGCAATGAAAAAGACGCTCCCCATATTTGGTTGAACGTCTTTTCGTAACTTATAGTATATGCATTTTCAAGGTATGCTACTGAATCATGATTATGATTTTTAACTTTTAACATTATTACCTCCAGCTCCAGGATAAATTAATTTAACTATAATACAGACAGATATCTTTCTTCACTTAAAATTTTGCTTGAGATTAAGTAAATTTAATGTTAAAAATATCTAAGTAAAATGAAATAGTTAAAAAGGAGTACATGTGTGAAAAAATACGATTATTCACTAGACGCAATTAAAGGCTTTAGTTGTTTACTAATGATACTTGCACATACACCTTTGGAATTCTCAGGTGCTATTAGGACATTCCAAAGTATTGGTGGATTTGCACCAGTTTTATTCTTCGCTGTATCTGGCGTAACAACAATTTTCCAAATTGAAAGAAAGGATTTCATTTCTTTATTTTATTTTTATTTATCTTTTGCAATTTTAGGATTCTCATACAATGCTATTTGGCACCCTGATTTATGGAAAAATCTAAACTCTGACGTACCACAAATTATTGCACTTGGTGTATTAACCATTTATTTAATTGAGAAATATATTAAGCCAAATTTATTTTTCTATCTTTTATTAACAGTCGTTGTTTTTATTATTCATTTCTATACTTCAAATAGAATCTATGATTTTCCTCTAAAACAATTTATTTTTAATGAAGGTGGATTTGCATTTTTCCCTTGGATATTCACATTTTTCACAGGGGTTATTGCATACAGAATAAGAAATTCATTTAACCTCCTGTTTGCAGGCATTTCTACATTATTATTATTTATATACTATCTAATTAATAAAGGTGACCAATTAATTGTAAAATATGATATGTCAATTGGCTATTTTCTCTTATCGTTAGTAATCATATTCTTATCATTTTATTTATTTAGAAAAAAACAGAAATACAGCCCTAACAACCTACTTATTTTCTTAGGTAAAAATTCTTTTCTTTTTCTGTTTATCCATTTATTTTTCATTAATACGTTTGTTTGGCTTCATTTATTTAAAGTGAACTATATTATAATTTGGTTATTAGTTACAATGTTATCTCTTATTGGAGTAAAGTTGTTGCCACGCTTAAATAAGTACATTGAAAGTTATTTTGAAAGCAAACTATTATGGGTTGTATTAGCGTTTGCAATTATCACTGTTCCATTATTGATATCTTCAACGTCTTTAGTAATGTTAATAGAAATATTCTTAGGAATTTTATTTTCATTAAACTATAAAAGGCTAACTTCACTAACAACCATTAAAATAAAAATTAATAAAGCTAGTACAGCTAAAGCACTTGAGTAATTATCAAGTGCTTTAGCTGTATCTTATTTATTACTTATAACTCAGCTAAAAACGCAGCAATCATCTGATCCGCTTCCATACAATAACCTGGTTCATTCGGATGTAGATAATCTGTTAAAACTTTCTTCAACTCTGTTGCATTTCGGTATGCTGGTTGCATTTCATATGGGTACCCGTACTCAACGTTAAATCCTGCTGCTACCGGAACGTAGGTTACAAAACTACTATAATTCGTCTCCACAGAAAAATCGTCATATGCTTTATTAATATTTAATACATCTATATTATGCATATAAGCATTGTAAAAATCGTTGATTGGACTTGCGGGAACTAATCCACACAAGAAGACTTTGCAATTGGGGTAGTCTAAATGTAATTGGTTTATGAATAATTTCAAGTCAGATACTATCTGTTCAGGAGTCCTACTATATGCGAGCAAGTCATTTACCCCATGTTCCAAAAACATGTAGTCAATATCCCCAGTGAATCCGTTATTAGACATATAGTATTTAAAATCTAACTTTAAGGTAGTAGGGTTCCTAAATGGATTTTCGGTAAATCCTGTCCGCATTTGTTCTGGAGGTATAACGAAATCATGAATTGCGTACCCCCCCATTCCTTGATGTTTGACTCCGAACGAGGTTTTCCTACCTATAAACTTATAATTGCTCCACCCTCGCTGAGTAACTAAATAATCATTGATTTCCCTTGAAAAATAACCGGCTTGGGTAAAACTATCCCCAAAACAAATTATATTTTTTTCTGTAGAAGGATTTACTTTCGTAGCCGGGTCAGTGTGGACAATATTAAAAGTAACTGTGTCTATTTGTTTTCCTGTATTAGCATCGCAGATAAAGAAGGTATCTGGCCTGACTCCGCTAGAGTACTCAGTTCTTACGTAATGATCTTCTCTTATTTTAAATATACCGTCTTTGTAAGAAGATTTATAAAACAAACTATTTAGATTTGGTGCCGAGACGACACTGCGATAATAAACTTTAACAGGCCTACCTACTATTCCATATACTTTTCTAGGAAAATAAAGTTTGCGTATCTCACTTTTTAAATTGTTTATTATTGTCTGTAACTCAGCGCTTAATTTAGGCATAGTGATAATGTTATTTTTCAAACCTAACCAACTTACCAGATAGGTTCCGCCGGTATTTTCGATGAAATCAGAAGGGTAAGTACTTCCCTTAACAATCATCTGGGAAGATGCAGGTGTATTATTTATGACTAAATTAAACCGTGCGTATTTGATTCTGGAATCATTAGGCGTAGTTATCGTTAAAGGCGAAACCCATGCTATTGTGTTTATACTAGCTGCAATAGGCTTTTTATTTACATCATAAAACATAGCGCTAACGGCATTAACTGATAATCCACCTTTATTCGTAAAAATATCGTTTGCGGCAGCAGCGATATAATCTGTATATCCCCAATTAGAATCACTTACATAAACTTCTCCACCGTCTGGAAAGTTTGCAGCAGTTGCAATTCTTTTCCCTGTAGTTACTAAAGAAGCAGTCAATAAGTTTGCACTAGGAGTCAATGCCTCTACTCCGTCTATACGACTTGGTTCTATAGGTTTATTGAACTCGTTCAGTGTTAAATTAGCAGTTTTTATTGCTTCATTTGCATTATCGATTGCTTTATTAATCTTCGGATATGCTTCATCTAAATAATCTGTATCTAAAATTTTAGGAGCATCTACCATTTTCTCACCACCTATATAAACTGAGATTTATATTTAAAATTAACTTCTAAATTCATATTTTCACCTGATATTTCTAAACTGTTATCTCCTGGTAACAAATCAATGAATTTACCGACTAATTTAGAAAAGGTATCGGTACCGCCTTCTGTTACCATGTAAGTTTCTCCCTCCACAACAACAGGCTTACTTGAAACAATATTAGTAATCTTGAATGAATGATTATTTCTTGTATTTTTTATGGTTAAGCTTGTGGCCGTACCCGAAATGGTAATTCGTGGGCGTAAAGCTAATGTACCGTCATTAATAACCTTTATTGTTTGATTACTTGTAATGCCAAATGAATGCCTTGCACCAGGCTTCACATGAGATCGAACAGGTATATGACTTCCCATTCTAATTAAATCCGCATCTATAAAGAAATACTTAGTGGGATCATTTGCAACTAAAGGCAGTTCAAATTGGTCCATTTGAAACAGCATCTCTGGTGTGAATTGACTAGAAATCTTAGCCATATAATACTTGTCTTGCTCATAGTCGAATGACAATTTAAATTCCCTCGGCTGCCTATATGCATCAAATAAAAAAGCAACGAATTTATTTTTCCTTCGTTGCCTTTCGTACCTATCTCTTACAAAAACTTTTACTGGTAAACTAAACTGCTTTGCACCTATTTGAGTGCCTAAACTTAATAGCCCTGGTCTCCCCGGAATTGATAAGGTTTGCTCATTAAACTCAGGTGTGGAGGGATGAACATGGCCAAACTCTTCAATAAGTCCAAAGTCTTCAAATGTATAGTTATCAAGTTTAGTTGGCAAATATCACCCCTCCTTTTCTTGCTGCAGTTACAGTGCGATCTCTTAGTTTCGTTGCTATTTTATCAATATCTGCTTCTTCTCTAACATTAAATACAGCTCCATTTAACATGCCATTAAAGTTAAAGGTATTATTGCTTGCATTGGTAGTTGAACCTTTAGATAAATCAGGATAAGCAGCTTCTTTCATTGAATCAGAAGCTCTTGCTATCCTTGCTGTAGATTGTTCCATACCAACAGCAAGTCCCGCTCCGATATACTTACCTATCTCATCACGCATCAACCGCGATGGACTGTTGATATCAAAGAAGCTCGTAAATCCATCTTTTATACTTTGTCCAATGGATGTTACGCTGTCCCAAATCGCGTCTCCCATTGAAGCTATGCCATCAATTAAACCTTGCATGATCTGTTTTCCCGTTCCCGCAAGATCAATTCCTTCAAGGAAAGAAGTAATGTTATCCCATATATTCTCGAAAGTTTGCTTTATGGATTCCCAAGCACCTTCCCAGTCACCTTTTATTAATTTAAGTACTGTTTGAATTATGCCAAGTACTAAGTCGATGGCCGTTTTCACAACTAACTGTATGGTCTCCCAAGCGTATCGGACAGTCCCCACAATTAATGGCCAAATCACCTCAAAGATTCCTTTAATAACACCCATAACACCTTCAATAACAGCCTTTGTATTATTCATAAACATGTCAACAATAGCCATAATCTGCTGTCCATTTTCATCCCAAAAAGCTTTTATTCTTCCTAGGACTTCTCCAAAGAAAGTTGATACCTCAGTCATTATGGTTGTAACAAGGTTCTTTATATAATCCAAGGCAATAAAAAAGGCTTCCTTTATCGCTGTCCAAATCTCTTGGACTTTGTTTCGGAAGTCTTCATTATTTTGATATAAAGCTACAAAGGCAGCTATTAGGAGACCTATAATTGCTATTATTGCAGTTACTATAATAACAATTCCCGTAAAAGGAGCCATTAATGCACCAATTCCGACCTGCGCCACCGCGGCAGCACTAGCTAAAGTTGCAAATATTGGAGCTAAAGCAAATATTAAACCTAATAATATTCCTATAGCTACACTTATAGCAGTAATAGTTGCTGCTAGTACAGGGTTATTACTAACCCATTCAGCGAATTTAGAAATTATGTCTGCAATTAGTGTTAACAACGGTTGCAAAGCAATCTTCAAATCTGCAAAAGCTTTCTGAAGTTTAACTGCTGGATCTGCATTTAATGTAGCAGTCGATTTATTAAGTTCCTTGATATTATTACCTAAATTAGTTACCTGAGAGTCAGCATTTAGTATAGTATCTATTATATTTTGTCCTTGGTCTTCAAACATTGTACCAAATACCAAAGTCCCTAAATCATTCTTTGCAGTGCCTTCCATTTCATTTATGGTTTCCGCAATTTCCCGCATAGCTTTTGAACCTTTTTCTCCACCTTCAGCAATTGCTAATGCCCACTCGTCAAATTTATCAATTCCTCCTTCTACCGAGGAAGCAATTTCTCTTTGATCTTTTGACATAGCTGAGGAAAATTCAGCCATTTGAATACGCCCTTCTTTTAGCCCATCCAAAAGATTATCTATATTCCAAGTACCTGTATCCACACCGGCAGCAAAAATCCCTTGGATTTCAGTTGCGTCATATCCAGCTCTTTGCAGCTGTTGACCATATTCAGCTATAATATCGATCTGTTCAGGTGGAAAACCCATTTTTAATAATGAATTAGCAAAGGCTACAGCTTGTTTGTCGGAAATTTTCAGTTCAGAAGCAATTTCATTTACTTCCTGAATTAATTCTGTAAAATCAATACCTTCATATGTTTTTGCAATAGTTGTTGCTCCTTGAATTACAGCTAAGTTTGCTTCATCTGTCGCATCCTTATTTAAAGCCCACTGCCTTCTTACACCTGCGACTGCAGCCTCTTCATCCTCAATAACAGCATTAACGTCTAAGATAGCATTTTTTATTGTTTGTATTGACTCTTCTGGTATATCAAAAGCCAATTCTATTTTTGTATCGAGACTAGAGCTTTCCAAAGCACTTTCAATGGCTCCCGATATCCCTCCGCCTGCAATCAATGCACCAGCGACATTTTCAAGGTCATAATCTAAATCCTCAATTGAAGTTTCAGCTTGTCTGGCGTCATTCTCTAATTGTTGAAGTTCAGTTCTGACGTTTCGAATAGAGTTTCCGCTATCTACAGTGCGAAGAGTGTTTCTGAGGCGCTCTATATCTCCATTAGAGCCAATAGCTTCTCTTCCTATGCGTTGGAAGGTGTTTTCTAGGTCTCTGCTAGTCGCTGTACCATTCTGAATTGCTCTGACTAACCTTTGCCCTAACACATCTGAATAGTCCTCCACAGCTGTTCCAGTAGCTTCAAACAACGTCGTTAGTCTACGGGTACCTTCTCCAACCTTTTCCTGTTCTCTTTGCAGTCCATCTAAAGAATCTTGAAACCTTTGAAGAGTACGTTCAGTATCTTGTAGTTCACGTTGAAAGGCACGATATTGTTCTTCTTTAATATCTCCACGTTCAAACTGTTGCTGAACCTGTGCCTCTGCTTGTTTTAGTTGGTCTAACTTTTTCCGAGTGTTTTCCACTGAATCTGTAAGAAGTTGCTGACGTTGTGCCAGTAATTCCACATTATTGGGGTCAAATTTAAGAAGTTTTTCTACATCTTTTAATTCACTTTGGAGTTGTTTCGATTTCTTATTAACATCAGATAAAGCACCCTCAAGGCTGGTTGTATCTGCTCCGAGCTCAATCGTAATCCCTTTTATGCGACTTGCCATGTTCTCACCTCACTTAAAAGCTATCAAAGTCAGTTTGTTTTGCTTTCCTTGGCTTATCCTTTTTCTTGCTTTTCGGATTACTCATTTCAATGTATTCATCTATATAATCAATACACATACCTATTGTCATATCTTCAAGATCTAGTCGAGTTAACTTACATTTATAACAAAGAGCCAGATATGTCTCAGTGGTAATACCTTCACTGTTTCCATCACCTGACTCTTGGCCTTGTTCATCTATTTTTTTTTTGATTGAATGTTCGCCATAATCATTTCCTGCAATTCAGAGATAAAATCGAATATAGGAAATTCATTAAAGGATTCCAACCATGTCTCTGGGTCTGGCAGGCTGCTATCTGCAGTTTTAGCAAAAGTCCAAGCAATGTTATAAAAGACCTCAAAATCTAAAGTGCCTAATACATCATCATCTATTTCATCGAGGTTTTTCAATTTTCCTAGTTTGTGAAGTTTTAAGATTTCAGCAAAGAAATCTTTACGGAACTGCATTTTATATTTTAAAGGTGTTGCACCATTGCTCTTAAATTGGACTTGCTTCCCATCAATCATTACAGTCTTTTCCATTTAATCACCTCACACTTCTGGGATTGCTGTTTGTCCTTTTACATACACGTTTTCATACCAGCCGTTGTAAATTTCATCTGTTGTTTTATCAGTTGTCTTCGTTTTTACAATAGGACGTTTATTCATTTGGATCGGGCTTGCAATGTATGTTAATTCGTTAGCATTCGGCTCGACAGAATCCGTTTTAGTTGTAGAGTTTACATTCGGTCTGTTCGCTGTGCAGTTATACATTACGTGACGAGTAGCCTTAACATCTCCATCAAATTCAAACAACAAAGCAAATGGTTTTGGTTTTGCGTCAGCATACTCTGTTAACACACCATCTGTTTCGTCCAATTCTTCTCCTAAGCAGTCCACAGCAAAATCTTGTGGGATATTAGCTATATTTAAATTACCCTCATACCCTTGGTTATTAGGTGCAGAGTAATAAAGGATATCATCCGCATAAAACTCCACCATGTCTCCTCTAGGTTCATTGGTCATTTCTACAGCTCCTGGAATAGCTTTTGGTTTGTCAAATGTAATAACACCAGCTGCAATAGTGTAAGTTGCATAATGTACATTTTTTAAACCAAAGGTAACTCTATTTTCCATACTTACCTCATCTCCAATTCAAAAATTTTCATAAATAATTGCTCTGAATCTATATAACTTTCATCTGTCTGATAAGCTATTTCATGCTCATCTAGAATAGATTTTATTTTCTTCTCGGCTGCCTGATCTTTCTTTACGGTATATAACTCAATACGGATATTTCTGGCTTCTTGGTATACTTTATTGTCAGCAAAGAAGTTATTGGAATCCTCTTCTAAAAAACAGATATAAGGTGGATTTGGGGCATCTCCAGTAAAATGTGAATAAGTCACTGGATAACCAGTAGTTTCAAGTAAGTCTTTTAATTCGACAAGTGTCATGATTGAATGTCACTCTCCACTCTTCCTAAGAACTCATCTACAACCTTTTCTTCCACAGGGGAAATGTGGATATGAGCAGGGGTCCTACCGCCTCCGATAGCATTTGCATGCCCTTTTTCTAATAAGTGAGTGAGTTGGTGATGAGTAGCATTGTGGATAATTACTTTATCCTTTGTCTTTTTCAATCTCCAACCTTTACGATATTCTCCAGCACGTTTAGGACTATCTCGTTTAAGTATCTTTACACCTTCTCGACCAATTTCCTCTTGAGAAACTTTGATTTTGCCCTTTACTTCCTCGGTGTATATACCAAGCTGCCGCATGATTTCCTGTGAGATATTATTGATACTAACCACCTGACTTCACCTCACAATAAAGTTCAATGGTTTCATCCTTACGTTCATAAGTGCGATAAATATTGAATACCTGTCCCTTATATTTAACTGAGGCCTCTTCGTTGTATTCCAGCGTGTTGATGATGAAGACGTATTGTGGCTTAAGTCCGTTTTGACCAGCTGCAAAAAACTCATTCCTACCTGCACTTTCTTTTTCGCAGAATACAAGTTTGGTGTATTCAGTTTTATTTATCTCCTGATTTAATTCGTCTTTCTCTACTGTAATAACCGGAAGGTAAAGAACATCATTCATACAGTAGGCACCGCCTTATATTCATTGGATAAAGCAAGATGACTTTTTAAGGAGTTATAAGATTGCTGGTACTTTTCTGCTATAAGTACATCAGCCATAAAGTTTGCTTTTGAATAAACAATAATTGCACGTTTTATTAAAGCATCTACTTCAGTTTCTGCATCAGCCTTTAAAGCAGAAATGCCCGATAGCTTCAAGTCTAATCGGGCAGCTGCAATAATATCCTCAATGTCTGAATCTAAAGCATTATGCGATACACGTAACGCCTGTTTTACTTCTTCGAGCAAGGTTATTCACCCCGCTCGTATAATTCCTTTTGCGCAACAATGGCTTCATCCTTACCTTGGATTTTCTCTCCGTTGGATAGTTCATACCAGGAGCCGCCAGTATGTTTAGGGAACTCTAAATTTGGCTCTTTTGCACCTTCTAAATAACCTTTTTCCACTAAAAAAGTGACCCGTTCGGCATTATTATGCTCATACAGATCACCTGGATTAAATACTTTTTTCGTTTCTTTATCTCTGAATTTTTTAATGACATTTCCCATTTAAATCACTCCTTATACAGTTGGTGTTGCTTCACGAATGAAAGCAAATGCATTAGTAGTTAACACATCTCCATCCACAATTGAATAGCTCATATAGTCTGTATAACGCTTCTTAATATGGTCCTCTGTATAGATGGACATATTTTCATTGACGTTGATAGCATATCCTCTTGAAACATTTCCAAACAAGATTTCACCATCAGCTAATGAATCGTCCTCTTTAACTGCCAAACCAAAAATACGCCCAACCCCGCCAGTAGTTACATCAGGCACAAACAATGGACGACCTTGCGCATCTTTTAAGGTTGCAAGGCTGCCCCAAATAGTAGAGCTTGTAGCATAAATTGCAGAGCCGTTTTTATAAGTAGATTTTAATTTTCCCATCGCCTGAGTTAATTTATCGTAAGACAATTTATCAGTGCTGCTGTATTCTACAATCTGCGGAGTCTCTCCTTGTGCTTCTAAGACAGTCAAAATACCTCTTGGTTGAGGTTTAAATGTATCAGATACACCAGGTTTTCCTTTTCCTTTTACAATAGCTTTAGCCATTGCAGCGCCGACCTTTTCAGCCAATAATGTTTGAATATATGGAATGAAAGCAGCAACAGACATTTTACGTAGTTTCCAAGAAATAGGAATAGCTTTAGCAAGCTCATTACCAGTAAGGTTCAATTCACCTAGAGAAAATTCGCCGTCTTTAACTTCTGTTTCCTCATCGTACCATTCAGCATCCTCACCAGAGTTTGTTTCCTTAAGGATTGTTAAATCGCCAGGAACGAAAGTCATAGTGGCATCACCCAACAACGGGTACATCTCGCCAGCTTCTCTCCAGATACCATCACGAACTGTTTCAGGAATCAGCAAAGTATGCTGCTCTGTTGTTTGCATAGCGTTTTGAAATTTATTGTTTACATTCTCAAAAACAGTCTGCTCGTCTTGAGCTAGTTTTTGCCCCATCATTGTTTTCGTCCATGCTGTTAGATAGATTTCTTTTTCATTATTCTTTTTAACTGGCTCAGTTGAAGCAATGACTTGTCCGTTTTCTTCCGGAATGATTACAGAATTATCAATTGCCTTTGCTTTCAACGCATTCATATTTGCTTGTGCAAGAGCTACCTTGTCAAACTGCTCATCCAATGCCTTGATTTCGTTTTCCTTTGCTTCATACTCAGCAAGTTTCCCTTCATTCAGCAGCGTTTCTGCTTCCCCTAATAATGCTTTACGTTTTGCAAGATATTCTGTCTTATTCATGTACATTTTCCCCTTTCAATTTCAATAAATTTAATCTAGCCTGGTACAGTCTTTTCTCATCTGTATTTTGAGGCTGCTCACTTTTAACAAAATTTCTAATCTTATTTATTATTGCTGGTGGTAAAACCATTCCATTATGAATGGAAGCAACCAACTGATTGCCTTCATCAAACATTATTTCATCCACAAACTTCAGCTGCTTTGCTTCTTGAGCGTTAAACCACTTCTCTTCATTCATGTAGCCCAATAACTCCTCTTGTGATAACCCTGTTTTGAGCATATAAGCATTTGCGATGGAAGTATTATAGTTTTTAAGCACTTCTGCCTCATGCTGCATGTCCCTATAATCTCCTCGAGAAACAGAAGAAACATTATGAATCATAATTTGGGCTGTTGGAGATATTTGAACATTGTCCCCAGCCATAGCGATAACAGATGCAGCACTAGCCGCTAATCCTACAATTTTCACATTCACTTTGCCTTTGTAATTCTTCAGCGCGGTATATATTTCTGAACCGTCCGTAACCGAACCACCGCCACTGTTTATTTCAACCTCAAGATCTTCATTGGAGTCTATCTGATCTATTACATTACTAATATCTTTTGGACTTGTTGCATCCATTTCGAACCAGTCATAAATCCACTTTTGGTCATTTGATACAATGGTTCCTTTAACCTTCACCTTCGCCATCTTTGTTTATCACCTCCTTTTGATGATTATTATTTTTCGCCTGATTAACTACAGCTGTATCCAGCCTTCTAATTGGTTCATCACCACCTGGTAATGGAGCATAGTTAAGAATTGCTCTCCATTCATTTGGAGTCATAGCCCCTCTATCCACAAGTTGAACTAGGGATAACTTCGTTTGCATACTTGCATAAGCCAAGTTTGATGCTTCGAAAATTATCTTGTTTCCAAAACCTCTTTCCTTTGGAGAAAACAACTTCCTTGAGAACTCATTGCTCATTTGCAGAGAAATTGGTTCAATTGTAGATTCAAAAAACGATATCCATTCATTTTCTGTATACTTGGACTGTACAATCTTTTCGTTTGTATTAAAAAAGCTATATACCCTTTGCAATGTTTGAGAAGAAGATCTCGCATCAGGTACATAGCTTTCTGGTTTAACTTGCTCTAAATCATACTTGGCATCGGAAGCCGCAGCTCCCCCAGACTCCCCATCAATTGACATATAACTAGCGATAAAATCTTTAACAGCTGTTTTTACGTCATCTGGCTTAAGAATTTGTTTAAACTTTAACAACCATTTTATTACATTACTGTTCTTAATAGCTTTAACAGTTCCTTGGTCAGTGGTATAAATAATATCCATCAAATCATTAATTGCAATGGCAGTTTGTTCACCGAAAATATCGTTACTGTGGAAGTCCTGCCTTAAATGAATAATATCCCGATAAGGAAATTCAAATATCTTTCCATTTTTCAGTTGGAACTTTATATAAAGCTCTACATTCTTATAAATTGCCTCTGCTGATATACAAGGGATTGGATAGATTTGATAAGGATATCCGTAATCATCCCTTACAATTAGAGCAAAAGCATTATTATTCAGCATTAACTGTGTAATCAGTTTTTCCTGAAACATTTGGCCACTCATTAAAGGGTTAGGTTCTTCTAATAGCACTCTCATGTATGCTTCTGGATTAACCTTCAAACCACTTGAATCCTCACGAATATGTTTAGCCACCAGTTTTCCTATAGCCCTTGCTGTGGGCCTTATGCAAGAACGTATAATATCGGAACGGTATAGTTCGCCATGCCAGGAATAAAAACCGTTCCCTTGATCTGTAACCAATTCAACCTTAACCCCAGATGAAGTGGCAGCATTTTGCCTTTTTGTTTTATTCCAGAATGCCATTTGTTTAATCACCCCCTTAAATTAGATTAAAGTAATCATTTTTCTTTTCCTGAAGAATGACATATGAATTAAGCAACGCAGCTGTTCCGTCAATCCTTCTTCTACTGCTGTTTGCTTTGCTTGGTTGAATGTTTAAATTCTTATCAATATCGACAGAAGTATTGGATAGGCACCATTTATCAATAGGATTATTGTTATAAATAACTCGATTTGCCTCTAAGTCAGCTGCTAAGAGATACATCGGGCCAGATAAAGTTTTCTTCCCTTGATAAACAGGTATCATAGCCTCTTTACCAAAGTATCCTTGCATTTCCTCAACCCAGTAGTCTGCTGACCAAGCATCATATCCAATCCACGGAAGATAAATGCCATATTGGTCTCTAATTTCCAAGAACCATTCTGTAACTAATTTAGGATGAATGCTATTACCTGGACTGGACCTGAGCAATCCCTGTTCATGCCAGCGATTATAAGGTATCTTATCCTCTTCTGACCTTTGTTCTATAAGCTCTTCAGGAAGCCAATACATTTGTAAGACATATATATTTGAATCATCAGGCCGCATAAAAATAACCTTTGCTGCAGTTAAGTCAGTGGTTTTCGATAAATCGACTCCACCAATCCCATAGTTAGGACGTAAGACTTCAACATCAAAGGTTGATTTATTTTCTAACTGTTCAAATGTTAGCCATGCTTCACTTGATGTTTCTCGGATATTAAAATCCTTTGTTAATAAGTTCTTAACTAATAAAGGATTGGCCATTGCTTTCTTTACTTTTGCAGCAAGGTTATCTTTCTTTTTAATAGTACCTAAACCTGGATTTGCCTTTTTCCAATTCTTTTCTTCCGTCCATTCCCTTCTGTTATCCAATTCATAAATGACTGGTAAGAATGTTGGATCAGTATATTCATTATCATCATCAAAGCTTAGCAGCAGCCTTTCCGCTTCCTCATATTTCATGTCATAAACCGATTCCCGGACAGTGCCGGCTGTTGTAATCATAAGGATGAGTGGCTGTTCCCGAGCAGATGTGCCGTCCACAATAACGTCATACAAATTTTTGTCTTTCCAAGCATGTATTTCATCCAAGGAAGCCCCGTGAACGTTCAAACCATCCAATGTATCACTGTCAGAACCCACAGGCTGGAAGGTACTGTCATTAAAGTCTGCAAGCAGCTCTTTTACCAAAGTTTTTATACGCTTGGACAATGCCGGAGACTTCTTGACCATCCGTTTAGCTTCTGACCAAACGATTTTAGCCTGTTTTTCTTTCGTTGCTACCGCATAAATCTCTGCCCCACCTTCTCCATCTGCGACCTGTAGATATAAACAGATTCCTGACGATAATGTGGATTTCCCGTTTTTCCTTGCAACGACCAAAAAGACCTCACGATATTTTCTCGTCTGGTCTATCTTGTGGATGAAGCCGAAGATGGCCGCAATAAATGCTTTCTGCCACAGCTCCAACTCAATATTTTGTCCTGCCCATTTCCCTTTACTATGCTTGCAATAATTCTCTATAAACTCAATAGCATGATTGGCTTTCTTAGAGCTATATTCATACTCAGAGCCTTGATCATAAATATCGTCCACAAGCTTTTTATAAATTCTTCTAACCTTTACACCTACAATTTCCTCACCTGATTCAATTTTATTGTAGTAATCAATGATTGGATTGTAAGCCAAAGGATATTTAATCAGTTGCTTCTTCATTTCTCATTCACGAATTCTTCGAATCCATCACTTTCGTCAGTTACTGTTAGTCCCTCTTTAGGCAGCAGGCCAAGCAACTTATCATATGCGGAGGTGTATCGGTTAATCATAGCGTTATACGACTTCTGAGCTGGATTTTCCACAATCATCTCCTGTGCACCTTGCTTAAAATGATAAGTTGGACCTTTTTCTTTAATCTGATCCTCTAGTATCTGAAGAGTAATTGTCATAAAAGCCACTCGTTCAATCAAATTTTTCGCTAACCGCTTCTTATCTTCCGCCATAAACTCAAAAATTTGCTCAAACCGCTTTACTTCTTCTTTTATCAATTCATCTTGCTTAACCTTTGTTAATTTCGCCATAAATATGGATACCCCCCCTCATGTGAAAATGGCCTGTTTATTCGCGGAACCTGCACTCATCGGTCTATCTGTAAAGCGCATTAAAATTATTTTAGGGGGGCTACCGGTGTAAGTTTGTTTTGCTTAACATACTCTTCACTGTAAATATATCCAGACTTCAATGTGTTGTAATATTTATATTTCTTTAAAGTATGATTGAGTTCCATGTCAGACATGTTAGGTATCATCTCTTTAAGTATTTCCTTTGTTAGGATGCCAAGTTGTACTTCATTGACTTTGTTATCTAATTGTTTCATATCATTACCTCCTCACTAAGTTTCCGTTATCATCAAATATTAATCCATAGGCAGTAACACCATGTAGCTCATGATGTTCTTTGTTATGACAGTCCTGGCATACAAGCTCTAGGTTATCCCAGTTCAATGTAATGTTTGGATCATTGATATTCTCTGGTGTTATGTACTTCTTATGATGGACTATCTTACCAGGTGCAGCACACCTTTCACATAAGCCATACTTTGATTGAAAGTATCCATTTCTGCACTTCTTCCAGGCACCAGAGTTATAAAATTTTTTTGCATAGAGTTTCATTATAAATTACCTCTTTAAATAATTATTTAAAATAAAAAGTCGCCAATATTTAAATTGACGACTCTTCACCTACCCAATTACCAGAACTTTTCTCTGTCTGAAATGATAATAATTCAGATTTATTTCCATATGTCGATATCTTATACAAAACATGTTTAGGATTATCATTTGATTGATAAATTGACAGAGATTCGCCTGCTTGCGTTTTATAAGTTATTTCAACTTCAAGTGTTTTATAAAATGGGTAATACTTAGCACTATTCAAAGGTATATAAATAAATTCATCTTTATTTATAATACTTAGATAGGCTTTAGTTTCCCAGAGATCAGACTCATTTCCTCCAACACTTTTAACCTTTATCCTACAATCTAAAGCATAACTTGGACCAAGATTCTGTATTTGGAGATAACTAATTTTATCCGGATTAACACCATTAATCTTCTTATTATTAATTAATGCGTCCTTAAAGACTTTATAGTCACCAACAGTAAGAATTCTTCCCTTTTCTACTCCTTTTTCTTTTGTAGTCAAGTCAATATTCCTTTCAATCCTAGAAAACGAAAAATAAGTTCTTACTGCTAATTCTCTGGTTTTTCTTTGACTTCTAGCACTTAAATACTGTGTTACTCCAAAAGCAAAAATTGTAAATAACAAACTCCCTATCGCAATCCAATCTCTAGCCTGTAATGAAGAAAGAGTTTCCATAAATTCACCTCCTACCAACATATTCGACAAAAAATGATAAACACCTTCTTTTATAGAGAACTTTTTGTTTTCTATTACGAATGACATACCTTTCACCCATTTAAATATTCTGCTATTATAAGTAAGCTAAAACTAATTAGAAGGTGATTAGCTATGAGTGAAGATAAGTATAACGGTTATGACACAACTATTGTGTATGACTATAAGGAATACCCTGATGTCAACAGCGGTCGCTGCGATAATTGCGGTAATGCTCAGTTTAAAAGTTCGGTTAAGAATTTTATTTATATTCGCGAATGCCGTAAATGTGGTATGAAGAAAAGTATTTAATTAATGAATAATTTATTTTCTCTTTAAAGATCAGAGCAGCTTTCTACTACTTTTGTTGCTCACTTATCCCTTTGATAAAGAGATGGTGAGCAACTGCGCTTTTCTCTACAAAATAAAAAGACATCCTTTGGGATGCCCTTTTAAACTTCGATTCTTTCACCATAAAATCTAATCACTCCATCAGAAGTAACTTCAACTTTTTCTACTGCAACCGAAGTATTTCTTATAGTGACAATATCTGCTTCCATCATTAACTTAACAATATCCAATTTGGCAGTATCAGAATAAGTACCATTTCCAACTACAGCTTCTACATCTACATAAACATCATATTCCATTTACACACCTCTTTTATTAAATATCTGAAGAATTCATACTGTAATTACCCATTTTATCAATTTCCCGTGAATAAGAGTTCGAAGCTCTAAGATATTTTAGGATATCAATTAACCTCCCATGACTAATACCTTTTCTTTCTAATTCCATTCTAAAATCAAGAAAATTAAGTTCATCTAGAGGAACTTCTTCTTTGAAATATGGTTCTAACGCATCACAAACAACACTGACTTGCCCCTTACTAACAAAATTAAGTCCATCAATCTCAGACTCAATTGCTTCTTGAAAACCATTTAGTAAACCGAAAATTGTACTATCGGAGACACTGCATATACCTTGTTGTTTTTGAACTCGGTAAATTTCACCTAGAATCTTCCCAGCAACTAATTTAGAATCATCATTCATGTTAACTTCCTCCTTATGTGGTTTCATCTATTATTTCTACACATAAAGACATTTTCCTTTTTTAAAACCCAAAAATCGACTCAATAAAAAAACGCCCACTCATAAGGAGACGTTTTAAGAAATATATTCAACAAAGGATGGTATCCTAAGCTTTCCTTCCTTCGTATAATTACGGAATTTAACTCGGCATTTCATCTGAGGTTTTAAGAAAATAAACTTTTCGTTTTCATCTACTACTAAGTCCTGGTATTGT
Source organism: Niallia sp. Man26 (assembly GCF_022049065.2). Classification (NCBI taxonomy): domain Bacteria; kingdom Bacillati; phylum Bacillota; class Bacilli; order Caryophanales; family Bacillaceae; genus Niallia; species Niallia sp. Man26. The sequence goes on along the minus strand of NZ_CP095743.1, from coordinate 759,492 downwards.
TGATAAAACTTAAATTTCTCTTTCTTTGGCATAAACTCCATAAGTCCTGCAGCCTTAACTTTCCCTTTATTCTCAAAACTAAAAAAAGAGCAAATTATTGGTAATTACATGTAATTATTGTCACTAAAAAACTTTTTTTACCTAATATCATTATATCATGATTAATAACAAATATTCTGCTCCCTTCATGTCAAAAAAATGCCTTTAAACTGACAATTTCTTATTTATTTTCCTCTATAAATTTCTTCAAAAATGCTAAATCTAAATCATCAATATCTGAATCCTTTTGTATATCTAGGTTATCTAAATCATTAATAATAACAGGAGGAAGAATTGGACCATTATCCGTTTTTCTTAAGCCAAAAAATTCTAACCAAATAATAGAATTTATCAATGCTGAAAAATAAAGACCCTTAGCATACCCCTGTATAAATTCGCTTGATTCCGATGTTATAGTTATGTTACAAACTCCTGAAAGAAAATTTTCCTCCATATTCCGAGTTAGATTAATCTTTTCTTTATTAAAACTGTAGATGCTATAAATCATAAATTGTAAAATACCAGGTAGCTCAAAATAGATTTTATTAATAAACTCCCCTGGTTCTAATTCTATATATATACCTACCTCATTTTTATTATTATTTTGTTGGAGTTGTTGTTCAAATAATTTTTGTATATTTTTGAAACTTGTTGTTTGATCTGCTCTTATTGAAACCATTTCTTGATTTAATTGTCTAATTTGCTGTTGGAGATTTTCTGAGATATCAGATATTATCGTGCCAGCTTTAATTATTTCATTTGTATCAAAACCATCAGTGGCTTTTTTTATTTTTTTTGCCGCATCTTCTATAATTGTTGCGGAATTATTATTTGAAAATGTCTGGTAAAAGGTAAATATTAAAGCAACTACTGCTAAGATTATTGAAACAATAGTTCCAGCGAATCCCCAGTGACTTATTGCATCTTTATTCCCACTATAATCATATGTAAATAAACTTATAGCTCCTAGACAAATAATTATTATCCAATAAAATAAATCTTTTTTCTCAACCCAATCATTAATATCTTTAGAGCTGTCTGATTCCTTTTTTTTACTCAAATAAGGAATTTTTCTAAGTAACATAAGTACGATAATTAGAAGTATTAAGATTAAAAGTGCAAGTGATGTGCTTACTTTATAAGTTTCATTAATTACTATTTCCATTTTTTTCACCTCAATTTTTTATTCTAAATCAAATTCTCAAAAAATAAAACAAAAAAAGACGTTCTTATGAACGTCCTTTAATTTTATATACTTCAATCCGTAATAAAAAAGCAAGTTTATAAAAAATTCTAGCTTTTAATCTATAATATTTTCTTTCCCCAAAACCTAATTCATTATATACTTCATAATCAAATACTTCTTCACCTTGCAAATAACGCTTTATAATTATTTCTCTTTCTTTATTGGATAAGCGATTAACAGCCCTTCTTATCCACTCAATGTATCTATCCCGTTCTCTTTCAAAGTCAATACTTCTAATTGCAATATCTTCAGTTGAAGAATGGAATTCATTCGTACTAGAAGGAGGAGTTAAAGAATAAGTTGCTGTTACTTTAGGAAGTTTTTCATCTGGGACTGTTAATAAATAAAATTGATACTTTTCAAATGCGGCTTCAACTGCTTTTTTTGTTTCTTCACGATCTATTTCAGGTAATTCAAATGAAATTTGTTTCAATATTTTTCACCCCAAATTAAAAAGACACTCAACGAATTCACTGTTGCATCGCCAAGTGTCTCCAGTTTTCTGGTAGAACTCAAAAATAAATAAATTTATAGTCTTGTACTTCTACATCAGATGATCCCAAAATATCTTTTCTCATCTCTAAAACACAATTGGCAAATGCAGATTCTTCTCTTTCGCCTGAAATATTATCAATTTTCAACTGCATGTATGCTGACATTGCATTTATTACAGAATCACTGGCCCATAACCACGCAGTATCATAAGCTTTTAAAAACTTCTGTTTATATTCATCTTTTTTTTCTTCAGGTACCCTCGGTTCAATGAAAATAGCCATAGAGTCAACTAATTCAATATAAACTTCTCTTTTTCTATTTAATAACTCTTGTTCTTTTGAACTCTTAAGTTGTAATTCGCTCTTAAGCTCTTCAAGTTTGCTGTCAATTCTTCCTTTTTGCTTTTGGATATTTCTACCGAATAAATGTTTTAAGTATAATGTAGCAATTGCTAAAAATGTAGTATTAGTTACAATTGTTAAAAAAGTAGCACTTGTTAAAATTGATTTTAATGTATTCAGAAGTCTTCCCCCTCATCAAACCTAACTCTTTTTACTTTTCCTTGATGAGTAATGATCTTAGTCTCCCCATGGATAGGTAATTCAGCTAGTTTCGCCTTTCCATCACTTATAATAATAACACACATTCCTTTTTGTTCCATTATATCAATTTCTAGTATATTTTTACTAGCATCGATTTTAAGAGGATTTAGTCTCATTTATGAATCTGCCCCCAAATCTATCTTCCCTCTAATTTCCCTACTATAACAATAAATATAAATTTTCTATACCTAATTCTTAAAAAACATAACTCTGTTTGGCCCTTTTGTTCCCTAATGGTCTAATCTTACTTATGGTCGCTCCGTTTTCTCATATTAGCCCACTTATTGGTATAAGTATTAAAATATAAATATACCTGTCTTAAGATAATGTTTGGCTTGATAGTAAAAATGGTGATATATCCAATTGCCACTGAATTTCTGGTCCAGATAAACAATTTCAAAATTGTATTTTGCTTTAAATGTGTTCAATCTACCTAACAATGCTTTTGGGTTATACTTTGAGCGATAGTCACCTTTAAGCATTTTTTCATAGCCGTGGATGTCTTCCACAATTAGAGTGAATGGTATTTCCTTTGAACGGATTAATTCATTTTCAAAGGCTGTTTGTGTATCCTTTTGTAAATTGCCTGTGATTTCATCCATATGTGCCTTACGTTCAACTCGACTGTTCAAAAAGATATCTCGTGTAATGCCTAATTCTTCATTCTTAGGAATCATACAGCCATAATCACCAGTATCTAATTTTTGAATCTTAATCGGAATTTCTTTCTGGCGAAGATACTCCAAGATATGGCCATTTACATTTTCACGAGTATCTATAACAATCGTGAGTGTTTTTAGTATTTTATTTAATTCCGTATCTGTGTAATGATATGAAATCAATTACTGCACCTTCCTTGCATATGTAACAGCACGGTTGTAAAGTTCTTGTGCCATTCCATTCGATTCATTATTTTCAAATTGCCGATAATCGTCATATATGTCTTTCCATCCATTGTTAGCAAGTACGATCATCCAGTCGTTAAACATGTCCAATGACTCTACTTCTGTACAAAGCCAATCATTTAATTTCTCGTTATGCTGCCATCCACAAATTTGATGAACCATTTTCATGAGTGTGACTTTCTCATTACTTTCGTTTGTCCAGGACTTAAACCAATCATCAATTTGTTGAAAGTTCTGTTCAGCTGCTTGCATTACTTCAGCTGGAATTAAATCTTGCTGTTTTATCGCAATACGGTTATCCGTATTATCAAGATAAATATTGGCTCCTGATTTCCAAATCAGACTTAGAATTCTTAAAACTTGCAATATACTCACCTCGTTACTAAGCAGTTATTATAAATCCTCATTTTATGCCTTTATTAACTAAAAGTTATTAAAGAAAATCTCTCCAAAGCTTACAGCCCCAAGGGATTCAAGCTAAAAGTTATTTTCGTTATCGGTGATTGGGTATTACTGCTCCTAATATATATATATTTATTTTTTATTTTTTTAAATTAATTGAAAACCCAATAACTAAAATAACTAAATAACAATAAAAGTTAACTTAAACCCTTGATACAACTGACTTTCTAGAAAGTTATTAAAAGTTATTAAACTAACAAAATAGTTATTGAGTGACCTTAAAAAAGCTGTTTTGTTGATTTTCGATAACACCTTTAGTAACTGGTATCCGTTCTTTTAAGGTAATTCCTGTAAGAAACGTCTTATTTCCGGCTCCCTTCATTTTTCCAAAGCCTTTCGTTTCTAACATTCGATAAAACGATCTATTCCCTAATGTTCTTTCTCCTGATTTAAAGCACCAGTTGTCATAAACTGTATACAATTCTTTTGCTTCAATTTTTACTGCTTCATTTTTAGGTTCATCAATGTAACAAACTTCACCTAAGAAAGGAGCTATTATATCCATTTCTTCTTTATAGTTTCCTGTAGCATCCACCACGATTTGAGGTTCAATCAAACCTTCACGCTGCCACTTCAAGCAGCCTTCAAGCGCCCAGTTTAAAATACCTGGCATTTCAAATGACAACTTTTCTTCAAGTTTTTTATCACGCTCATGAGGCTTTAAATTCAAAGTGAAAGGAATAATCTTTACGCGTCTCCATATCCCTTCATCAACACCACCGATTATTGGTTTATGGTTTGTTGTAAAAAAAACTTTAAATTCTGGGATAAACTCAAAGTACTCTTGTCTCAAAAAACGTGCTAATATTGGCTCTCCACCAGTAATTGTTTTAACAAGTGATTCCTGTAACTTTTCGCCTTCTTCTGACTCTACAGCTGAGACAAATCGCGCATTCACCAATCTGGCAATATCATTATTTGCTCCTGTATCTTTTTTCTTAATGAAAGTATCTGATTTTGTTTGCGAACCATAGTCACCCATTAACTTTTTAACTGTATTTACAAATGTCGATTTACCGTTAGATCCACCACCGACCAAGAAATACATAGATTGCTCTGATATATCTCCAGTTAATGAGTAACCTACAAGTCGTTGCATATAGTCGACTAACCCTTTATCACCCATGAAGATTTGTTCTAAGAATGTAATCCAAGTCGGACACTTTGCCGTTTCATCAAACTCTACATTTGTGATTTTGGTTAATCCTAGTTCACGATCATGTTGCTGCAACTCACCTGTTTTCAAATCAATAATTCCATTCTCAACATTGAATAAGAATTTATGACGGTCAAAATCTTCACGTTCAGCTGGAACCAGTGGCATTAAATCCTTTATGCTGTTCATTCGAATGTTTCTTCGTTCACACATGCGCGCCCACTTTGTTTCAGCCTCATCTTCTGACCGATAAAGATTACGCAGCACTTTAGCTGTAATTCGTTCGATTTCTTTTTTTGTATCCACTTTCCAGCGTTTACCGTCCCATAAAAGCCAGCCCATATCGGAAACGTATTTGATAACATGGCCATATTCGTAGGCAATTCGCTCTGCATTCCCAAGCTCCGTTAATCTGAATTTCTTTTTCGGCTTTTCCTCAACACTTTCTTCTGCAGCACCAGTATTAAACTCAAAGGAAAATTCATTAAACTGCTCTTTGTTATCTAATATGGTTGTAGCAGTAGAAGAAATAGCAGTACCAATAGTTCTTTCACCATATGTCTCGTTTGTTTCTCTAAAGTGGATAACATCCCACTTATCACGCATAAGACCAGTTTCTCTGAACATTGCATCCATGCGTATGGATGATTTACCTGTCCAGAAAGCTAAGTGATTACATAAAGCCAAATCACTTGCTGAATGATCTCCATTAATTAGATTGCCATTGTATAGGGAACGAATCTCATCACCATTTTTACTTCGGAACATTCTTTCCCATAACGCTTCATTTGAAATTTTGATTTCATCCTTTTCAAATTCAGCTAGGTTTACTCTTCCTTGAATGTCGCTATCGTCGAAGTATTGTTCAAACACTTCTGCAATTTCATCTGTACGTTCATAAACCTCATTAGAATTTTCGCGATTACCAGTGAAACTAAAGTAACGGCCATATGAGTAAATTTCCAAACCATGTTTTGTATTTTTCCTTCCAGTCCCTAAAACAGATTGTGGAAGGTTCCCTTTGATAATGATGTGAATCCCTTTACCTGATGGAGAAAATTCAGTGTAACTATCTAAAGTATCGATAATCTCAGATGCGAAGGTATTCGGCTTACCATCCACAACACACTTATCAATATCAATCCCGATATAGTTATCCTGACGACTAAAAACAAATCCAATCCCGTCATAATTTCCTTCAAGGTAAAACTTCACTGCTGTAGCAAAAGTACTCCATGTACGGCGATTATTTGCTTGAGCCATTTCTCCATCTACTTGATAAGGAACCTTTGTTGGCTTGTTATTTCTTAGTTCCGATTTCCATAAAATCCATTGAGGCAGGGCTTTTAGTTCGGCAGGGATTTCGTTAAAATTGTATGGATTTTCTTTCATTTCGCCCTCCGATTAACGTTTTTTCTCTGTTTTTGGGTATAAAAAAGAGAAGCTAGTACAATACCAACTTCTCTATTTAGTTTTATTAGAATGGCAGATCGCCATCCCCGATGTTGATTCCACCTGTTTGCATTACTGGAGTTACCTCAGATACGTTGTAATATTTTGCCTTAGCAGCAGTACGTTTCTGTTTTTCTCCATCAACTACTTTTTCATACTCCTCGTGTCTTACTGTGATATTTAAATTCTTATTGATAACTTGATTTGCCATATCATCAGCTGATTTAAATTCATGGTTATTCGGGAAGCCACATGCCTTGATGAATGAGCTAACAATTCTTACAGCAACTTCATGCTCAAAAGTAAATGTGTTGTATAGAATTTTTGCTCCTTGATGATTTTGAGGAACATCACTACGAATCTCAAAATCTACTGTTAATTTTGGTTTCTTTGCTCCTGTCACCCCAGCAACTGCATTTACAACGACAACCTCATACTTGCCTTCTGCTACCAATTCAAATCCTGTGCTTGCATTAGTTTCATCAAATTTAAAGAATGACATTATTTATTTCCCCCTTGTTTTTCTGGTACGTAACCAACTTTAAAAATATCTTCGTGAGCACTTGCCTTACGTTTATCCAATTGATTTTTTGCAAAGATGTAAGGTGAAGGCTCTAAAATAAACCCATAGTTTTTTGTTTCTTCGTTGATAACCGATTTGGCAACTACCTGGCATAAGCCCATAAAGTTGTTTAGAATCTTACTTCGGATATCTGGATATGCACGATTGACAGCTTGACCACTTGGTAATTCCCACTTATCAGTGGTTTCCCACGCTGTAAATACAACACGTTTACCTAAGGTTTGAATAAAGCGCACACTGTCGATAATAAAAAAATCAATTTGTTGATAATTTGCCTGCGAAGGAACACGATTGTTATTTCCGTCTCTTCCTAAGTTAGCAAGCATAGATCTTGTTAATTCTGAAATATTGTCGAAAAACAGATTGTCATATTTCGATAAGTCAGCTGAGGCTAAATCCTTCATAAGCTGATTCCAATTAGTCCATGCCTCATAGGTATCAAATTGAACAATATCAATATTTGAATTACCTGCTAATGGAGCTTGTGTCTTGTCTATTGGTATATAAAGAGTGTTTCCTTCTAAATAATTCGCTGTAGATGTTTTTCGCATTCCTGGATTACCGTAAATCAAATACGTTGAATTATTCGTTGTTATTTCAGCAGCGTTTGATACTTGCAATTAGCTCCCATCCTTTCCGTGCTCCTGCAGTTTTCCTATATAACTATCAATCTCAGAAATTGCTGCTACATGCTTTTCATTTGCAACCTTTAATATTTCAATGGATTCTTCCTTGTTTTTTATTTGTTGAAGGTTATCCTCCATTTGTCTTTTGTGATATCGTTGAGACTTTGTAAGTTCCTCAATGATTATCTTCAAATAAGTCACCTTCCCAACGGATTTCAATATCTGTTAAATCGTGTATTCTGGCGAAATTCTCTATCTCTTCCACAGCTATATCAAATGGAACTCCATTGTCAAAATGACGTTGAAATCTTTCATAAATGTCATCCTCATGTGGAAGGAACCCATATTCGTCAAAACATTTATTGATATAGCTATAGATTAAGTATTGGATATTAGACATTACTGTCATTTTTTGTTTCCTGCATAACTTGGTCTAGATATTCATATATTTCAACAAGGTCTTCGTAAAAGTTACTGCCACTCATGGACTGCTGATGTTGCTCCAAGAATTTGAAAAGTGGCTCAAGCTTATCATTCACAGGGCTAAAAACGGTTCTATCTTTGGCATCAAAATAAGGCATTTATTCTCCCCCTGTTGATTTTTATTTAATTTTGAAATATGATTGTTTTGACTATAACTTTTCATTTATTCTGTGACTCACGTTGTCGCGTGGGTTTTTTTTATTTCTGACAAATACTCCGTAAGGCATTTACTGTGACAAAACAATTTCTTGCCACATCTCCAAACTTTATCGCCTCTGTAGATTGGCCATGTACAGCTTTGATTAGAACAATAGGCAACTGGGTTTTCGTTACTCATCTGATTTCAACCTTTCTTTCTCCCATTTTTCTTTTGTTCTTTGACCACCTTTTGCGGCAGTAACTCTCATTTTTTCGTAATACTTTTCAGAAAATGTTTGGGCGAAAGTTTTTCCAGTACCTTCGTACGGTACGATTGGATGCTTAGCTATATAAGCCAAACGTTCTTCTTCTGTCATTTTCCAAACAGTTACTTTCCCGATCACTATGTATCACCTCCTTAAAGTAGAACTAAATCCTTTCAACAATTTCTGCATTGTGGGTAAAAGATTACCGACTATGTCGGTATTTTATTTAACTGCTCCTTTCACAGTTGCTTGGCAGATTAGAATGTAACGATCTACCGGAGCTAGTCTTAACCATTCGGCTGGTCTGATTTTCATTAAACTCACCTCCTAAGTTATGAAATCTCTTTTACAGGTTTTTCGTTGCATTGTATGGTGATGTCGCCGATTGTTAAATTTAAAAACTTTATTTCTTTCCCATATTTTCTTGATAAAATTTTCTCAACAATCGGCTTAAGATTCTTCACCTTTTCTTCTGTAAGTAAATGTTTACTTATCCCCATATAAATCACCTCAATTAAAGCTATGCAGGTGGACAGTTAGGACAACTCTACTTTAGGAAGTAGAGTTACTGCCGTTAATTCTACTAAAAGTAGAGTTGGCGTTAAAAAAAATAAAATCGTAACTAAACTCTAAAATTTCACTGATCTTTTTGGCATCGCCTACAGTAACATCATCAGGACATTTCTCCATTTTACTGTAAGTATGCACGTGTACACCTAATTTTGAAGCAACCTCTTTTTGAGTTAACCCTTTGAGTAACCTAGCTTGCTTTAAAGTGATATTCATGTATCTCACCTCACTTCTTTCGCTTCACAACCACATATTACTCTACTAAAAGTAGAATGTCAACAAACAAAATTATAAAAAAATATTCATTTTGTGTTTATTTTCTAACTAAAAGTAGAATTTTTTGGACATTCTATTGAATGTATTCTACTTTTAGTATAGAATTAAGGATATAAATTAGGTCGGAGGTCATTAAAGTGAGTATTGGTAAAAATATTAAAAGGTTGAGAGAACAACATAATCTTACCCAAGAACAGTTAGCTAACATAATTGGCGTTTCTGATAAAGCAGTATCTACTTGGGAAAGTGAACTTAAAACTCCAAGAATGGGGACAATCCAAAAGATTGCAGATCATTTCGGGATCTTAAAGAGTGATATTATTGAGGATAAAAAAGATAATGTTACTTCTATTGGCTCTTCTGCCCCTCATGGTATTGATTCAATTAAGATGCCTTTGTTAGGTTCAATTTCAGCTGGTGTGCCTTTAGAAATGATTGAGGTACAAGACCTTGTAAATGTTCCTAGAGAAGTTGGAGAAACATATCCTGATGCATTCTTATTAGAAGTTATTGGTGACAGTATGAATAAAGTTATCCCAGAAGGTGCATTAGCTTTATTAGATCCTACTATTGAAATAAGTAATGGAGATATTGCTGCTGTAGCAGTCAATGGTTATGATGCAACTTTAAAAAGAGTATTTAAACATCAAGATGGAGTCACTTTAGAACCTCTAAGTTATAATCCAGAACACAAAACACAATTCTATAGTGATAAAGACATGGATCATTGCCCAGTTTCAATAAAAGGAAAATTAGTCTGGTATATGGCACCACTTGACATTAAATTCTAGGAGGAGTTTTTCATGAAGTGTGTAGCCTATATTAGGGTATCTACAGACGAACAAGCTAAACACGGCTATTCCATTGCTGCACAAATAGAAAGACTCGAAGCTTATTGTGTCTCTCAAGAGTGGAGCTTAATTGATACTTTTATTGATGATGGATACTCTGCAAAAGATCTTAACAGACCTCAATTTAAAGAAATGATGAATCGAATAAAAAATGAAAATATAGATGTCTTACTGGTCTATCGACTAGATAGATTAACTCGTTCTGTTTTAGATCTTTATGAAATATTAAAAATCCTTGATGAACATAATTGCATGTTTAAAAGTGCTACTGAGGTATACGACACTACTAATGCTATGGGAAGATTATTTATCACTTTAGTAGCAGCTATCGCACAGTGGGAAAGAGAAAATACGGCAGAACGAGTTAAATTAGGTATGGAAAAGAAAACAAAGTTAGGAAAGTGGAAAGGTGGCATGGCACCTTATGGATATAAAATTGTTAATAAAGAATTAGAAATTAATGAAGATGAAGAGCCATTAATCAAGTATATTTTCCACCTTTCAAGAACTTTAGGATTTTACTCAATTGCAAAAAAAATAACTGAACAAGGGTTTACTACAAGAAAAGGTGGAGATTGGCATGTCGATACCGTTAGAGACATTGCTAATAACCCCATATATGCTGGCTATTTAACCTTCAATGACCCAAAAGACTCCAAGAAACCTCCCCGCCAACAAACCTTATATGATGGGCAACACAGCCGTATAGTTCACAGAGAAGAATTTTGGTCATTGCAGGATATACTTGATAAAAGAAGAACTTTTGGTGGGAAGAGAGAGACTAGTAATTATTACTTCTCATCCGTTCTTAGATGCGCGCGATGCGGCTCGTCAATGTCAGGGCATAAGGGGTCTCAAGGAGTTAAAACTTATCGTTGTTCTGGTAAAAAAGCAGGAAAGAAATGTACTAGCCATATTATCAAAGAAGATAACTTAGTTTCAACTGTACTTAGTTCGCTTGAAGTAATAACAAAGCAAATAATTGGTGATACCACTTTAAATAATATCTCTCAACAAAAAATAACTGAATTGGAAAATGAACTGAAACTTATTCAAAAGCTAATGAAAAAGCAAAAAGTTATGTTTGAAAATGATGTTATAAGTATTAATGAATTAATCGCAAAAACTGAAAACCTTCGTCTGCAAGAAAAGCAACTTACTGAAGAAATCTATAATTATCAAAAAGCAAACAATACTGATACTGAAGAAATAAAAGTAATTTTGGAAAATATCCATTCTCTTTGGAATGATGCTAATGATCAAGAAAGAAAACAAATTATAAGTACAATCTTCAATCAATTAGTAATAGATACGGAAGATGAATATAAACGAGGTACAGGGGCATCAAGAAAAATAATTATTGTTTCTGCTAAATAACTAAATGTCTTTTGTCGGCGGAGGTACACTAGTTCCCTGGGCCCTAATCCCCGCTGCTGCCATCTGTAACGTCGATCCGTTCGAGCTTGCAAGACGGAATCTTATCCCCGTTGCTGTCGGCTTATTCGTTACGACGATTGTGGCCATAATACTGATATAAAAAAAGCTCCATCTATGTGAAGGATAGATGGAGCTTCTGCTTGTAAGAAGCTAAAAAATTATGTTCTTATCTTTACTCGCTTAGTAAGTTTTACCTGTAGCACTTCATAAAGAGCAATCCACAAATACAGCCAAATTAGCCCTAATGCGTAGCCGCCGATTACATCGGATGGAAAGTGGGCGCCGAGGACTACTCTGCTTACTCCTATCAGCAGGATAAACAGAAAGGCGGCAGCGGTAACTAGCCATTTTTGTGTGCTTCCTTTTAATTTCCTTGCGATTAGGTAGGCGATAAACATATATAAGACAAAGCCAACCATTGCATGGCCGCTTGGAAAGCTCATGCTGTCTGCGTCGGCAATATCATGAAAATGCGGTCTCGGGCGGGCGATTGCGTCTTTAACGATTTTGTTGAATTCATTGCCAAGACCAACGCTAAGCACAAAGGCTGCCATTCCTAAATAATCCTTTTTTCTTATCCATAGCCATACTAGAACAATTATCGCGATTGCACCAATGCCTATTTTATCACCAAATGCTGAGATAAATTCAAAGAAAGAATGAGTGCCTTCAGGGAATAAATCCATTATAGTCTTTTGGATGCTTCCATCAAAAAACAAGTCTTTTCCTTTTGCTATTACAGAAACAAAATAAATAAAAATAAACAATGATAATGCCACTAAAGCCAAAGCTGTTTTCGATTTCCTGATGGTCATTTTTTCCTCCGTAAGTAAAGATTGCTTTTTATTGCCTATTTTATCAAATCTTTCTTTTCGTGGAAATATGGTTTACAGGTAATTTTGCTTCCTCCCAATATGAGGGTATCACTCGTGATTTTTGTTAAAATGCCTAATTCTGTAGCAGTTTTTTGCCGTTTCCCCAAGCTGTTCCAAAAGATTATAATTAGCCACTGCTCCAACAGCAGCACCAATTACTGGAACTAACTGCAGCATCTTCACGAAATCGATATAATCTCTGTATTCTTGCTGAAGCTCCTGCCAATTTAGCTTTAGCACTTCTTCCTTCTTTGCATCCCAATTTTCAATAATTTCTATTAATTCCTGTTTTCTGTCTTCACTAGAAAAGGCAAGTTGAAAGACATACAGCGAAAACACTCTTTCTTCATACTCCTCTGGATCATGTCCATACAATGATGCTGACTCCATTAAGAATTTCATCTTTATTGCTAACAGCAGCGGAAAATCAGCCAATCCGACAAGAATACCACCTGCTCCAGTTCCCGCTCCTTCTACTGCTGCTGCTTTTTGAAACTGAGTGATTTTTTTGTCCATCTCTTCATCCAATGCTTTTAATGTTCTTTCAGAGGACGATGGTTTCTTCGTTATTTTATTTGTGCCGGCAAGTGTGCCTGTTATCATCTGCTTAATTGCTTCCGTTATGACTTGATGAACCTTTTGAGGAATATAACCATTCATTTTGGTCTGTGCCTTTTTAGATACTCGATTAAGCATGGTAGGTCTTTTTAGAATACGTCTTTTCCAGTCCTTTACTTCTTGTCTGACATTGCTTTCATAGTCCTTCATCTGTTTCACTCCCTTTAACCTATACATACGTATTATTCATTTAATTGTTCCCTATGCCGTAAACTTCGCAAAAAAAACTCCTAGCTGGAGTTTTTAAAGCAGACATCATGCCTGAAGTTTTTTATTCATATAGAGAGAGACAAAGACAAAGGTGAAAACAACACTTGCGATAAGCGTCATAAGACCTGCCGTGAAATCTCCCTTTAATGCTACAACAGCTGACAATATAATCCCTTGCAAGTAAAGAACAGTGCTGATTGTCTTTTTAAAGGAAGATTTACGCATATCAATGGACAGCGGATAAAGACTGATCCATAACTTATCTTGATAGGCGTTCCACAATGGCATAAGCTGAAGACCTGTCAAATATAAGAACAAGACCGCAAGCAACACTTGTCCCATTCCAAAGGAAAGGAAAAACAACGCAATTCCGCCTATAACTGTTAGCCTGACGGACAGACCTAAATAATCACCTGAACGGAAGAAGGTCCGCCAATACAGATGGCTGAATACAAGCTCTTGCTTATAGCTTATTTTGGATACGAAAACATCTAAAAGCTTCCTTCTCTTAATTCGGTTCCGCAGATGAGGCACATCTGTGAACATATTTGCCAACTGGTAAAAACCAGCCATACGCTTTTCATCTTGTGCGATTAAATATTCCCATTTAATACCCATATGTTTTGTTGCCTTCTGATAATAGACAAGCAGTAGAACAGGGATTACAAGGACAGCCAGCACAAACAGAGGCGAGGCATTAGAGAAAAGCAAAAACAAGATAACTAAATTTATGCAAAAACGGATAAGTGTGTCTGTTGTATGATGACTCGCATTAACAAAATGCTGAACTTGCCAGCGTATTAGTAAGTTTACACCTTTTACAATACTTAAAATAAGGAAGAAATACCAAAAACGATTAAACTGCCCATCGTTCACACTGGCATACAGCGGCATTAAAATGCCAAGACCCATTAAAAGGATATAAACTTGGAAAATAAAGCTGACCAGCATGCAGTTGATAAAGTATTTCCTCATTCTTGACTCGACAGGAATCAGAAAGATTCTGTCAGCATCCTTTAAAAACGTATAAATTGGGCTTTTTGTTACGAGTAATGCGAGCAACAGGCTCATGATTATCGCAGCCGGAAAACCTTTAGAAATCCCTTTAAGCCACTCTTGATAATAATAAGAACCCGCCCCTAATAAAAATACAAGGACTAGAACTAGATGCCCATTTAAAATATAGCGTAAATAGCGAACATATTCCTTCACTGTAGAGCTTAACCTGTCTCTCCACAGCTGCTTCTCACTGAATTCAATCATGGCTCTCTTCCTTTGTCAGCCGGATATATATATCATCCAGGGTTGCATTTGGCATTTGGAATTCCTGCTTTAGCTCCTCCATTGTCCCGGCACATTTAATTTTGCCTTCATGAAGAATGATGATTCTGTCGCAATATCGCTCCGCTGTGGCAAGGATATGTGTCGACATAAGGATGCCTGCTCCTTCTTCCTTCATTCGCTTCATCATGTCAAGGAGCGATTGAATTCCAAGAGGATCAAGTCCAACGAAGGGCTCATCGACGATATATAAAGAAGGCTGAACTAGGAAGGCACACATAATCATCACCTTCTGTTTCATCCCTTTGGAAAAGTGAGCTGGAAACCATTTTAATCTTTTTTCCATTCGGAATTCTTTAAGAAGCTTTGGCATTCTTGCTTTATATTGCTCTTCCGAGATACCATATGCCATCGCCGTCATTCTTAAATGCTCCTCTAATGTCAGCTCATCATATAAAATCGGTGTTTCTGGAACAAATGTAAACTGCTTGCGGTAAGCATCCTTGTCACTTTCAAAACTGCTGCCATTTATTTTTATTTCTCCTTTATGCGGCTCCATTAACCCGATTATATGGCGTATTGTCGTGCTCTTTCCCGCCCCGTTTAATCCAATCAGGCCAACAATCTCATTTGAAGCAATCGAAAAGGAAATATCTTTTAAAACCGGGTTACGGGTATAACCCCCCGTTAAATTCTTCACTTCCAAAAGCGTCATCAATAACGTACCTCCACTTATGTATTACCTATAGTTTATCAACAAACAGCGTTAATTTGAAATTTTTCCTTGGCTTTTTATTTTTTTGTGTATATATATCTCCATAACGGACATTCTAATTATTGAAGAGGGGCACCACTTAAATATTGTTGAACCAATTCAATAATAAAAATGAGGTGTTTGCAAAAGATTATTTAGATTAAATAATCAACTGAAACTTCCATTCGTTCAAAACAAGGGGATGGTTAGCTTGCATTATTTGTTAAGTATACCAGAAGATCAATACACCAATAGTTGCTTATCCAAGTAGTTAAAAATTCCATTACGGAATGAGGTGTGGTGTCGCAGACTGTCATCTATTCTTTATACGTTAACGCATATAAAGACCTAATTTAAGGGGATGGTTCGTTTGAACAATGATCGATTTTTCTCATAGAAAACAATTCATTATTAAATGAGGTGTTTATCAAAGAGAATGACCTTTAATCGAGCGCAATAAGAAGTTCCTCTTCAACGAGGCAGGATCTCTTGATCCTGTCTCTGTTTTTTGTTTTTAGAATTTCCTCTCTATGATAAAATAAATAGAAAAATGAACAGGAAAAGGAGAAATTGTTAATGAGTGATTGTATTTTCTGCAAGATTGTTGCAGGGGAAATTCCTGCCAAAAAAGTATTCGAAAACGAGCATGTTGTTGCATTTTTAGATATCAGCCAAGTAACAAAGGGCCATACTTTAGTTATTCCGAAAACGCATGTAAAAGATCTTTATGAATTAACGCCTGAAATTGCTAAAAACTTATTTGAAGTTGTCCCTTCTATCGCAAACGGATTAAAAGCAGCTTTTGAGCCGGTAGGGCTGAATACACTTAATAATAATGGTGAAAAAGCAGGTCAATCTGTATTCCATTATCATATGCACCTTATTCCCCGCTACGGAAAAGGCGATGGCTTTGGAGCCGTTTGGAAAACGAACTTCGACGCATATTCTGATGAACAGCTTTCCCAAATTGCAAATGACATTAAAGAAAAGCTGTAAACAGAAAATTTTAAAAAATTTCTACATAAAAAAGCTATTATCCAATAGCTTCATGAAATCGTTATCAATGATTTACACATTGGATTTTCGAGTATTCCAACACATATATTATTTTCGTAATGTAACAACAGCAGCTTTGAAGCAGTGAAATTCGCTTTAAGGCTGCTTTTTTTATCTGTACAAATCTTCACAATTTGATAGTATAAGGGTAAACTTCCAATCAAAATCGTAGTAAAAGCACAAGGAGGAAAAAACATGAAACGCGCGTATAACTTTAATGCTGGTCCTGCAGCATTGCCAGAATGGGTATTGCAGGAGGCACAAAAAAGCTGGATGGATTTCAACAATACAGGCATGTCCATAATGGAGCTCAGCCATCGCAGCAAAGACTATGAAGCAGTCCATAATGAAGCAAAATCTCTGCTTGCATCCCTGCTTTCTATACCGGATGATTATGAAATTCTCTTCCTCCAAGGTGGTGCAAGCCTGCAGTTTACTATGGTGCCAATGAATCTTCTGGCAGATGATAAAACAGGTTATTATGCACTTACTGGCGTCTGGGCGGAGAAAGCACTTAAAGAAGCTGCAAAAGTAGGAAAAACAGAGACTGCAGTTTCAAGCAAAGATGATAACTATACGTATATTCCTGATCCAGCAGAAATAGAAGTTCCTGAGAATGCGGCATATCTTCATATTACAACGAATAATACTATATACGGAACTCAATGGCATAAATTCCCGACTGGGTTGAAGGTTCCATTGATTGCTGATATGTCCAGCGATATTTTGAGTACACCACTTGATATCAAAAACTTCGATATCATTTATGCTGGTGCACAAAAAAATCTAGGACCATCAGGTGTTACAGTTGTTATCATAAAAAAGGAGCTCATTAAAAAGAACCCAGAGCTTCCTACGATGCTGAGCTATGAAACACATGCCAGCAGCAACTCCTTATTCAATACACCTCCAACTTTGGCTATTTATTTATTATCACTTGTGCTGAAGTGGGCGGAAAACCAAGGCGGTATTGAAGGAATCGCAGCAATTAATAACCAAAAAGCGGAAACACTTTATCATGTCATTGACAACAGCGAAGGTTTTTACAAAGGCCATGCCGTTAAAGACAGCCGCTCTAAGATGAATGTAACGTTCACGTTGCAATCTGATGAACTGACAAAAAAATTCCTGGATGAAGCTAAACTTGCTGGATTTGTGGGACTGAACGGCCATCGATCTGTTGGCGGCTGCAGAGCTTCCATTTATAACGCTGTTCCATTAGAGCATGTTGAGGCTTTAGCTCAATTTATGAAAGACTTCCAGCAAAACGCTTAAAACAAGGCTTTACACAGATAGGTTTCGCCTATCTGTTTTTTTTGCCTTTCTATGGGTAATGACATATATATGCAAACCTAACCTAAAATAGGCTATAATTAGAAAAAAAAGACGAGGTGAACATGATGAGTGGAAAAACATTTCTATCAGGATTTATCATTGGCGGGCTTGCAGCTGCAGCAGCAACCTTATTCACTACCCCTGTATCGGGTAAAGAGGCAAGAAAAGCATGTGTGGACAACAGCAAAGCATTTCTAAAGGAATTCAAAGATTTAAAAGAAGACCTTATAGAAATTAAAGACAGCATTGCTACTGCCAGCAAAGAAGGGAAAAATGTCATCGGCACCTTCGTGGAAGATATAAAAGAATCGCTCGAGCAATGGAAAACAGAAATTCAACCACATCAAGAACAGCTGAAAATCGAACTAAACCAAATTGAACAAACAGTAACTGAATTAGAAAACGACTTAAAAAAGCAACAATAACACACAAAGAGAGGAAAACTAACATAGTTTACCTCTCTTTTTGCTAAACCCCTTCATCTCCTCCTGAGTAATGTTAAATTTCCTTACATAAAAACATCTAAAATTTGGAAAAATAAATATACGCGTATAGTAAATATAAAAATCCATGTAAGAAAAGTATAACAAAGTACATATTCTGACTTTTTAAAAAACTTATTCTCTATTCATTCTTTCTCGATTTGTTTTTAGAGTATAGAAATATTTCAATATGAAACTATTTTTCAGATTTTAAAATCTGATGTTTAAAACCTTGATTTCAAGCAGTTCGGTCTTCTTAATATTTCTTTCACTCCAGAAAGTTACAGTGTATAATGCTGGTAGAAAAAGGGTGAATTTTTATTTAATTTTAGAAATAATTATACAATAAAACGTTTTCTTTCAAAAAATATGCTTATTTCTAAAAATTTCGCTTATTTTTTCTTTATTAATTTTTGTTTTATTGGCATAATGATTATAAATATAGAAAAGTAGGTGAATAGATTTGGGGATGAATGAAAAAGAATGCTCGATGAAGGAAGCTTTAATGTTTACTCAAAGAGTAGGACAACTCAGTAAAGCACTATGGAAATCAATTGAAAAGGATTGGCAAAATTGGATTAAGCCGTATGATCTTAATATCAATGAACATCATATTTTATGGATAGCTTATCAGTTAAATGGCGCTTCCATATCAGATGTGGCCAATTTTGGGGTAATGCATGTCTCAACAGCCTTTAACTTCTCTAAGAAATTAGAAGAACGAGGACTGCTGCAGTTCTCCAAAAAAGAAAATGATAAACGGAACACTTATGTTTGTCTCACAGAAAAAGGTGAGCAATTGTTCCTTAATATCATGGAGGAATACAATCCTGACAACAGCTCAGCATATTCAGCTGCATTGCCAATCAAAAACTTATATGGAAAATTTCCAGAATTGCTGGAAATGATGACAATCGTCAAGAATATTTATGGAGACAACTTCATGGAAATATTCGAAAACTCCTTCAACAATATCGAAGATTCATTCGTTGAACAAAATGGGCAGCTTAAACATAAAGAACCGGCGCCTATGAAGTAATCCACATATACTCGTAAAAATGGAATAAAGGGCAAAAAAAAGATGAGACAGAGTCTTATCTTTTTTTGTTTTAAAACACCAGTAAATAATCAAAAACAACTATTGATTTTTTGCCCTATTCGTCGTAAAGTAGCAAGGTGAGTTTTATTAAACTAGAAAATTTCTCCTTTTGGAGGGTGATTACTTTATGAACTGCTGGAAGACAATTAATTTTCATAAACAGTACGGCTTTCAACGCATACTTTTTATGTCTTCCTTAACAATGGTTTTTTCTTTTTTGTTCCTTTACACTCCGACAATTGCATTTTTTGGGTATAACAGTTTAAATGACAACTACTTTTTACCTTTTATGGCAGCATTTCTGCTCGTTTATCCTGCTCATAAATTGCTGCACTTTCTGCCGGTTGTCCATTTAGGCAAAAAAATAAAAAAATCAATTGATATACACTATGGTATTTTTCCGTTAATATGTATTAGGGCAGCAGACCCAATCGGGAAAATTCAGTTTATATTTGCTTTGATTATGCCGATGCTCGTCATTAACACTGCATTGGTCATTTGCTGTTTCCTGTTTCCTCATTATGTCCATTATTTCTTAATTTTGTTTGCCTATCATTTCGGGATGTGTGTACCTGATTTTATTCGCATAAAAAGCTTATGGAAATCTCCAAGGTCATGCTATGTAGAAGAAAATGAAGATGGCATTGAAATTTTGGTCAGCAATGTCAGCTAATGCTGGAGGCAACACTTGCGGTCAGGACATAAGATAATAAAGGAAAAGGATGCATGTATTTAATTGACATATCATAGGATATAATACTATCTTTTTATCCCTTAATTTGATATTGTAAGTATCATACAATAATTCTGTTTTAAGGAGGGAATCAATGATGATCTCCATTTTTATTATCTTAGCCATATTAATATTATATAATATTAATAGAATGACAAATGCACTATGCGCACAAAAGGAAATCCCGGAAGAGAAACAGCCGAAGGTTTTCCGCACAATCAATGTCCTTATAACGATTCTTTTGATTTCTTCCTATGTTGATTTATTATTTAGTTGACATAAACGGACAATATGCTCCTAACAAGGTGCTTCATATCCCTTTATTGGAAGGAAAGCAGCGATGATTATTCATCGCTGCTTTTATTTTCTTAGAGAGTATTAGTATACCCAGCTTGCTCCGATAATGATAAGCAAGATGAATAGCACCACTAATAATGCAAATCCTCCGCCGTATGCACCTGTACCTGACATGAAGACTCCTCCTTTCTATCAGTTGAATTCATGTTCTGCATTACTTTGGCTCTTACAGCCAAGCAGCGCCAACAATAATTAAAAGAATGAAAAGTACTACGATTAACGCAAATCCTCCGCCGTATGCATGACCCATAGTAACACCTCCTTTTAAGGCTGCTACTGTATCCTTTTGATAAATGGTTTAAGTCTAATAAGACTAAAGACTTGCTTGCCAAAAGTCAGTTACATGCAGCATACTAAGCTGCCCCCATCCTGACCCTTTGCACAATTCAGCACGAATAAGCCACCGGCTAATTCTTTAAGCTGTTTTTCAAGCTCAATGTATCATATGTCTAGGACCTAAAAACGGAACAGGACATTTACCCAATTTTTAATTTGTTGCTTTTGCCTATCGTTTTTCTTTTGCATTAAAAGGGATTTTTGCTCTTTTGAAAATTTATGATATAGTAATGATGGATGTTACAGATAAAACTAACTTAGGAGTGTTTAACTTGAAAAAAAGGCTACTATCCATCTCTCTCGCTGCTGGCATCATTGGACTTAGCGCATGCAGCAATGGTGGTTCAGACGCAGTTGTAAAATCAGATGCAGGTGATATTACTAAAGATGAACTCTACGATGCGATGAAGGAAAAATACGGTACGACTGTACTGCAGTCCCTTCTATATGAGAAAGTACTTGAAGATAAGTATGACGTATCCGATGAAGAGTTAGACGAGAGAGTTGATAGCATTAAATCACAGCTTGGCGATAACTTCGAATTGGCCCTTCAGCAATATGGTTATAAGGATGAAGATGAGCTGCGTTCGATGATTAAGACTGGAATGCTTCAAGAAAAAGCCGCAGTTAAAGAAGTTGATGTAACAGAAGATGAAATTAAAGCATATTACGATGACTATAAGCCTGAAATTAAAGCTCGTCATATTCTTGTTGCTGATGAAAAAACAGCAAAAGAAGTCAAAAAGAAGCTTGATAATGGCGAAAAATTTGAAGATCTAGCGAAGGAATATTCTACAGATACTGCTTCTAAAGAAAATGGCGGTGACTTAGGCTGGTTCGGTGCTAACACAATGGTTGCTGAGTTTGAAGAGGCAGCATACAAGCTGGATGTAGACGAAATCAGTGATCCAGTCAAAACAGAAAATGGCTACCATATAATTCAAGTAACAGATAAAAAGAAAAAAGGCAAATATGAAGATGTAAAGGATGACATGGAATATGAATTAAAAGTGTCCAAGCTTACATCTGATACAATCAACAGTGCCATGGAAAAAGAACTAAAGGATGCAGATGTAAAAATCGAGGATAAGGACTTAGAGTCCTTGCTTGATGCAACGTCTACAAGCGGTTCAACAAACACAACTTCAGGCAGTTAACAAAAAAAGGGAAACTAGAGATATACTCTAGTTTCCCTTTAATTTTCATATGCGCGTTCTTGAGTATTTCCGCTTTTCTTTTGTTTTTCCTCTTCCATCCTCTTAATATATACTTCTCCTTCCTTTTCGATATATTCATTCTCTTGCTGCTTGTCCTCTTTTCCTGTCTTAACAGCCATAAATGCACTTACAGCAATACCTCCTAATACAAACAGAACCCACATCGGAATCTCAAACATACTATTAACTCCCTTCCTCTTAATTACTACATCATATGCTAGATAAACTAGAATATTCACCTTTTCGCAGAAGCCCTCACTAAACAAAAAAAAGGCCTCCTTTATTAAAAGGAGACCATAGGATTAAATTATTATTTATGGAAAGAAGGTTTGTAAAAGGAACGGTTTTCCAATGGGAAGATTCTTTCTGAAAACTCGCCTGGCTGAACACGTTCAAGCGCTCTGTCTAGCATATTCATTTTAGCATCCAGATTATCTATATAATGAAGAATTTCTGCCTCTTTAATCAGTGGAGCTTTCGGGCTGCCCCACTCTGCTTTTCCATGATGTGAAAGCACCAGATGCTGAAGGACCATTACTTCTTCACCTTTAATACTAAGTTCATCGGCTGCTTTGCCAATTTCATTTACCATTATTGTAATATGTCCAAGTAAGTTTCCTTCCACTGTATAAGTCGTTGAAATTGGACCTGACAGTTCAAGCACCTTCCCTAAGTCATGAAGGATTACACCGCTGTACAGCAGGTCTGTATCAAGGCTCGGATAAAGAGTGGCAATAGACTTAGCTAAATCAAGCATGCTAACAACATGATAAGCAAGTCCTGAAACGAACTCATGATGATTTTTTGTTGCAGCCGGATATTCTAAAAATGCTTGCTGGTGCTTTTTCACGAGATGTCTTGTAATCCGCTGGATGTTAGGATTTTTCATATCAAAGATATACTGATTAATTTTCGCCTGCATTTCTTCTGTTTCAAGCGGTGCTGTTTCAATAAAGTCAGATAAGCGTACACTATCCTCATGGGATGCTGCCTTTATTTGGCGTATTCTTAGCTGCAGCCTGCCTCTGTAGTTTTGGAGGTCTCCATTTATTCTCACAATTGTTTGGGGCTGATAAGACTGTGCATCTTCATCAGTAGCATCCCACAGCTTTGCTTCTATTTCTCCGCTTTTATCCTGAAAAATTAATGTTAAGAAAGGTTTGCCATTGCTGGCCATTGCTCTCGCTGAACTTTTTATTAATAAATGTGAATCAAACTGGTCCCCAACCGCATAGTGTAGGATTCCTTTTTTATCCAAGGCTTTTCGCTCCTTTTTCATCTTGTACAATCTTTTATTTAATCTATTCGTTCCTAGTATAACACTATCTATATTAACGGTCTCGCTCTAAAGAGTGCAGCAGCAGAGAATGTATTTGACCATCAGGAAAATGCTCCAATAGATGGGTATGACATGTAAAAAAGAGCAGCTGATTATTTCTGCAAGTTTTTAAAAGCTCAAGCACTTTCTTCGTCCGTTTATTATCAAAATTGACGAAACTGTCATCGATAATAATCGGCAGCGGATATTTCTGATAAAATGTCTGTGTCAAGGCAAGTCGAAGCGCCACATAAAGCTGTTCTGCTGTTCCCCTGCTCAGCTCTTTTGCTTCAAAAAAGGTGTTATCCTCCCTTTCCACCAAAAAGCCGATGCCTTCTTCCTTCGGCAAAATTCTAACGTATTGATTGTCTGTTAAAATAGCAAAATACTCCTCTGCCTTATGCAGCATAACTGGGAGCTGCTTATCTTTGTAGACATTGACTGTTTGTGTCAAGAAGTGCTTGGCAGCAGCAAATTTTCCCCATATCTTTACTTCCTCTTGAAACTCATCCTGCAGCTGTTTGAAATGATGCAATTTCTCTGTGTACGTTCCGCCGCTTTCGGCTTGACTTATGGTTAGTTGATTTTCAGCACTGGCCTTCATAATCTGCTTTATTCTTTCTTTTGTTTCCGCTAACCTTTCAGTTAACAGTAACTGCTCCTGTTCCGGCTCATCGATTGTGCGAAGAAACTCGATATCTTCCTGTGTTAGACGAAAATGCTCCAGTTTTTGCTTTAGTGTGGAAAGCTTCTGCTCTAGCTCGATTTTTTCTGCATATACCTCTCCCTTTTTCCGGTATTCCTCTTCTGTTTTCACTTCAGCAATGTCGAGCAGCGCTTCGGTTTCAGCGGAAAATACCGACAGCTCTCCTGCTAACCCATGCAACTCCTGCCTGCATTCTTCTAACGCCCGGTTGTTCTCCTGCCAATAAATCTTTCTTTCATTTTCTTCTTTCACAGCATTCATTAACTGGATAGACATTTGAGCAAGTGAGTCTGCTTTAAAGGAGAAGAATTTTTCATACTGTTTGGAGATTCGCGCTTCAATATGTTCTAACTCTGTCTCTATTGCCGTTATTTCCTCAATAACCGCCCTTTTATCCTTAAGCTTTACCTTCCATTCGTCTAACAGCAAATAAGCATCGTAAATATAATCATATGCGAGAGAAGCAGGTATCCTCAATGTATCGCCAAGTTCTGTAAGAACAGTTTGATGCTCCCTGTATTGCTGTTCCCAGCTTTCATAGCCGCTTAATATTCTCTCATACGCCTTCGTTTGCTGCTCCAGCTTTACTAGATGTAAGCTGTAGCTTTCTCTTGCTTGATTATCCTTCTCTAAGGCATGCTTGGCTGAAAATGCATCAGGCAATTCAAAACCGCCAGTTTCCTCTCTCATGCCAGCCTTATCCCGCTTTAGCTCTTTTGCTTTTCTTTGCAGCTCTGACCGTTCTTTCTTCGTTGCCTTCCTTCTATTAAAAAAGAAAAGAATGGCTGCAATACTGCCTAACAAGGCTGCAAGCATTAAGTATAGGAGCTGTTCAGCTGCACCTGCCAGCCCGATTGCAATCAGCATGATTAGAACGAACAGAAACTGCATATTAGCTGCAAGATGGACTTTCCGATTAGCCTCAAGCTGTTTTTGGACGCTTTCGATATCCCTCTGTAGAATTGCAAGCTTTTCTTTATGCCAGCTTATGTTTTCCGCTGCTTTAAGCTGCGTTTTTAGCTCTTTGCGCTTATCCTCTGAAAGCAGTCGACTTTTCAGTTCAGCGGTTTCCCTTTCCATGCTTTCGAGCTGCTGCTGTTCTTCCTTTAATCTCGCATCAAGCTCTAATCTGGAGGCCTTAAGCCTTTTTTGCAAGGCATCTGCATTTGCACATTGCTCCTTCATAAAGATGCTCGTATTAATATCAGAAATATCCTCTTCTGTTATTGGCACATGCAATTTCGCCTGCAAAACTTCCATTTCCTTCTCCAATAAGGATAACTGGTTCAACAGCTGGTTCTTTCGTTTTTGAAGCTCTTCATAGACGGGCATTTTCCCGCTAGCCTCTGTTATTTCTCCAGCAGCTGCTAACAGCTCCTCATTAGGCTGAAGTTGCCTGTCTTTGTCTTCTAATCCTTTAATCTTGTTCTGCACATGCTGAATTCGGCTTTGGACTGTTAAGATTCGGTCTTTGATTCGGTCCCATCTGTCCATACCAGCATTGGGAAACGTCAAATCAGCATACTTTTCCTCTTTACGCTCTAAAAGCTCTGTTTGTGCTACTATTGGAGCCGCTTCTAACCAGCTCTCCAGTTTATTAATGTCTTCCTTTAGACTGACAGCATTGTCTTCTTCTGCTTCCAGCTCTTGGGCCAGCTCCTCTCTTCTTTGCAGCAGCCCGCTGTATTGCTCATTTGTTTTTTCTGCATTTTTCAGCTGTTGGTGAGCATCCTTTAAAGACACCAGCAGTTCGTTTAGGACTGGCTTTTTTCCGTTTGGTCGAAAGCGGGCATCCAGCTCTTTCTGCAGCTCTGTATCTGTCCTTGCTATTAGATCAGAACCGATTACACCTGTTGAAAACAGGAATCTTCCAATCTCCTCGCTCTTTAGTCCGTGGATATTTTGCAAGCCATCAAGATTAAAAGAAAAAATCGATTGATAGAGACCTTTATCTACTCTCTGCAGTAATTCACCTAGCAAATCCTCTTGCCCTTTTCGGCCGTTTTCCAAAATGACAGTAACATCACCGGCTGCTTTTCCTTTAACACGCTCAATTGTTGCCATACCATGTTCAGGAAACCATGCTGTTAATTTACCGCCATACTTAGCTTGATTTTTCGGCTCATAGCGGAGCTCTGTCTGAACCTTTGAAGGAAACCCAAACAGAACGCTGTGGATGAAGCTCATGATCGTCGACTTGCCTGCTTCATTTTCTCCATAAAATACTTGAAGATCTGCATCCAGATTATACGTTATATTCTCTAGTTTTCCATACCCGTAAATAGTTATTGTTTTAATCCGCATATTTTACCCCCTGGCTGCTCCGTTCAGCATGTGAAGAAGCACCCGCTCCGCTTCTACTGCTAGCTCTTGCTTCTCTGTTTCCGTTAATTCTGAAAGATATCGGTAGGCACCTGGGTGACGATAAAGCGGCGCAACAGCTTCTGCGATTGAATCGTAGTCTGTAACAGCTTGAAAAAGCTCAGCAAAAAAAGCAGATTCTGTTTGCAGCTGCTCTTTATCCCAGCTGCTGCGTTCTGTTATCGATAAGCTCGACACCCACACAAAATCCGATTCCTCCAACTCGTCAGCTTGAAGGATTTCCAGCAGTTCTCCTGCGTGGAAGCTGCCAAGTTTTTCTGCGTTAACAGCATTAATGGACATGATTACAGGTACTCCATTGTCTCTTTCGATATTTTGCGCGCTTTGACATAAGCGCAAAAGCTCATCAACGTTTTTGGCTGCAGCTGCATCTATTTCAACTGATTTCCATAAACATGCCGCTGTCGGGATAAATTCTAGCTCTGCAGCCAGCTTGCTTAGTTTTACG
Source organism: Niallia sp. Man26 (assembly GCF_022049065.2). NCBI lineage: Bacteria > Bacillati > Bacillota > Bacilli > Caryophanales > Bacillaceae > Niallia > Niallia sp. Man26. Next base: position 732,698 of record NZ_CP095743.1, on the reverse strand, counting down.
TAGTAGCAGCCCTTCTTTCCTGTTTCCTTTTTATGCCTTCCTTGAATGTTTCCTGCATACACTACCGGCGGTTCTGCTTGCAGTATTGCTCTTTTATGTATATGACCCAATGCCCAGTAATCCATCTCCTTTGAAGCTAACTCCTGTAAGTTAAAAGGAGCATATGGACTGTGTTCGCTGTTTCCTTCCAAACTGCCATGCAGTATGCCAATATGGTAATCTGCTCCTGCCTTTTTTTCAAAGCTGTTTACTCTTCTGTCATAAAGATGTCTCGCTTCATAACTGAAGCCATATAAATGAACTGTCGCATTGTTTTTTCTGTGCTCAAAGACAGTGACCTCGGAAGGAAAGATATGCACATTGTCCGGAAAGTTAATCTCCAGCCACTTGCCGCTTAAATGGTCATGGTTTCCATGGATGATATATACCTCAATGCCAGAGGTATTCAGTCTTTCCATCTCTTTCCGGAAAAATATTTGCGCTCTCAAGCTTCTGTCTTCTCCATCATAAATATCCCCGGCAATAAGAACGAAGTCGACCCGCTTGGCAATGGCAGTATCAACAATCCTTTTGAACGACGTAAAGGTGCTTTCCCGCAGCTGTGTTCGTATAGGCGCAGGCAGATTTTTCAACCCGAGCATAGGGCTGTCCAAATGAAGGTCTGCACAATGTATAAATGTTATCTCCTCCATAATGACCACCTCCTTTTTCTTTTATATTATCATCCTTAAAATACGAATGCACGTTCTAAAAAAAGTTATAACTGAAGTTTCATTCCAATCGGAAGACAGTGACTGTCGTACCCATGCCCTAACTTAGCTGTTTTTGCCACAGGAATTCCAAACTTTTCTGTGGCAGCAAGCACTAGCTCCTCTGCTGTCGGCATGCCTGCACTCTGCTCTAGCTCCGTAAAGGTACCTAACAGGATGCCATTGCATCTCTCAAGAAAACCAAGCTGGGTAAGCTGAGCAATATAAGAGGCAATCGCAGCCGGTCCACCACCGAGGCTTTCCAGGAAAAGCAGCTTATCCTCTGGATTTGGCATATAAGGAGTGCCAGCCAGTTTCAAGAAGCATCTTGCATTTCCGCCAATAACAGTACCCTCCATACTGCTTCCTCGCAGCCATGTATAAGGAAATGTTACTAATTCATTCGGATTGTGCCAGTCAGCCAAAAACACTTTCGTAAACAATTCCATTTGAAAGGCACTGTCTGGTCCCAGTAAATTGGTTGTTTGATAATGAAGATTAGGAACACCAGTTAATGTAAACAGGGCATTATTAAGGACAGACAGGTCGCTCATGCCGACAAAAGGCTTTGGATTTTCTTTAATTACTTCCATATTGATAGATGGGAGCAGCTCGTTGGCAGCATTTCCTCCTGACAAATCAAAAACGGCCTTTATTTCCTTATCTTGGTATAATTCCGCTAATTCTGCTGCTCTTTCCTCTGGTGTACCGCTGAATGGCGTGTTACCGACAGCATAAAAGGTTTTCGCGTAAACGGCATGAACACTAAACTGTGCCAATATATTTTCTAATGTTAAATATATGTTTGATTTGGAGCGGTCTCTGCCGTCAGAGCACGCAATAAATCCGACTTTATCACCTTTATGTAAAATACTCATCCTGACATTCCTTCTTTCTAAAAGACTACTGTTAATTGTACGGAATTGACTCTGAAATCGCCAAATATTTTTCTGCTATTAATAAAAAAAGACTCACGAATTTCGTGAGTCTTGTGATGTTATTCTTTTTTCGTCAGTTGCAGTGCTTTTTTAATGTCTTTAAAGGAATTCGATTTGCCGTACATCAGCACTCCACCTTTATAAACTCTGCCGCCAAAGACTGCTAAGAGGATGATAGAAACGGCCAATATAAGCATTCCTAAGATCGGTTCCCATACCGGAAGGCTCAGCATGCCTGCACGCATAAACATCAGCATTGGCGTAAAGAACGGAATATACGAAGTAATCGTAATGAATGTCGTATCGGGATTACCTAAACCGAACATCGCAATCATAAAACCTGCCACGACAACTAAAGTCATTGGGGTAATCATCTGCTGAACATCTTCGATTCGGCTGACAAGAGAACCGAGGAATGCTGCAAGTGTGGCATATAAAAAGTAACCAAGCACAAAAAACAAAACAGCATAAATAATGGTGGCTGCAGGTATGCCGCTGAAGCCTAGAAAGCCATCAAGTGTGCTCATATCTTCATTATTTGTAACCGAAAAATAGCCAACCACTAGAAGCACCACTAATTGTGTTATACTCACCAAGCCAATACCAAGTATTTTTGCGAACATATGCTTAATCGGTGACACACTGGAAATTAAAATTTCCATAACCCGAGATGATTTTTCTGTCGCTACTTCCATCGCTATCATATTAGCATAAAGGATGACTGCAAAATAAATAAGGAATAATAAGACATAGACAAGCCCTCTTGCCTGGTTCAGCTCTTCTTCTGATTTTGCATTTTGTTCAAGAGCAATATGTTCAAATTCAACAGGCTCATTAAGCTTTTCAAGCTGTTCACTGCTGAGATTTAACTGTGCTGCAGCAAGCTGGCTCTTTACAGCCTGAACCAATGTCTCAATACCGGTTGCTGTCGAGGAGTCTGTAATATCCATGCTGTAGAAGGATCCCTGCGGCAGATTTTCCTTATCATAATCAAGAATTAACAATCCTTGATACGTACCGTCCTCCACCTTTTGTTTCGCTTCCGCTTCACCGTCTACATAATCCTCTAGCACAATATCTTCGTTAAGGGTTTCTGACATTGCGGCAACAGATGAATATAGTTCTTTTGTGTTGTCGATGACTGCAATCTTGTCTATATCATCATCGTTAAACACTTGGATGATGGACTGGAGATTTGTTAAGCCTAAAATAAGCAGCAATGTAATAACCGTTGTGAAGATGAAGGATTTTGTCTTTACCTTTGTCCAATACGTATGCAATAAAATAATCCAGAAACTATTCAAGTGAAGCACCTACCTTTTCGATAAAAATATCATTTAAAGTCGGCTCCTCTAACGCAAATTTCCGGACGAAGCCTTTTCCTACGATATCCTTTAATATATTTTCCGCGATTTCCTCGCCTTCAATCTGGAGAGCAGCGCCTTCTGTCGTTTGCTTCAGCTTGACAACACCAGGAAACTTTATTAAATAGGCCAAATCGAAATCAGCATGAATAACAACATTTTTCTTCCCAAAGCTGCGTTTAATTTCCTTTAAGCCCCCATGGACGACTGGCTTTCCTTTATGCATAATACAAAGATTTTCACACATTTCTTCCACATGCTCCATCCGGTGGCTAGAGAATACAATTGTCGTTCCCGAATTTTTTAAGTCAATGACGGCGGTCTTCAGCTGCTCCACATTAACCGGATCCAAACCGCTGAACGGCTCATCCAAAATCAGCAGCTTCGGCTTATGAAGCACAGCGCTGATGAATTGAATTTTTTGCTGATTACCCTTTGACAGTTCTTCCACCTTTTTTTCTAAATAATCGGATATTTTAAAGCGTTCCAGCCATCCTTTCAATTCTGTCAACGCTTCCTTTTTATCCATTCCTCGCAATCTTGCTAAGTAAATAAGCTGGTCCTTTACTTTTAATTTCGGATAAAGTCCCCTTTCTTCAGGCAGATAACCGATTTCTGGACTTGTCGAATAGTTGATGCTTTTCCCGTTCCAAGTAATGGTCCCTTCACTAATATCTAATATGCCTAGCAGCATGCGAAAGGTTGTCGTTTTGCCAGCACCGTTTCCTCCTAAAAATCCAAACATTTCATTTTCTGGAATTGATAAGGATATATTATCGACTGCAACAAATGAACCGAATCTTTTTGTAACATTTTTTATTTCTAATGACATTCCGATCTCCTCCTTCTTTCATTCATACGAAAAGATATGCTGAAGGTTTCACAAATAACTGTAAAGATTGGACAAAAATAAAAAAAATCCCATGAAGAATAAACTTCATGGGACTTTTTATGCTCTAGTGAGATAAAAAGACGAGCTGGTATAAAAATAATACGGCGAATATATAAACGAGTGGGTGTACAGATTTACCCTTGCCTGTCACTAATTTCAGCAACGGATGAGATATGAATCCTAGTGCAATTCCTGTTGCAATACTTGAAGTAAGCGGCATGCTCAAAATCACAAGAAAAGCTGGGAAAGCTTCATCAAATTCAGACCAGCGCACCTGTGCAATTGCTCCCATCATTAAGCTTCCGACAATAATGAGGGCAGGAGCTGTGATAGCAGACAAGCCAGAAACAGCGCTGACAAGCGGTGCAAAGAAAGCAGCAATAATAAACAATACAGAAACCGTGACACCAGTCAGTCCTGTTCTTCCTCCTGCTGCAACACCAGAAGTCGACTCAATAAATGCAGTCGTCGGGCTTGTCCCGAACATAGCACCAACAGAAGTTCCGATAGCATCTGCAAGCAGAGCCTGTCTAGCTTTAGGAAGACGGTTATTCTTCATTAATCCTGCTTGTTCAGCAACACCGACCATCGTACCAGTCGTATCAAAGATTGTCACAAGCAAGAAGGAGAACACAACTGCATATAAGCTATGCTGGAAAACATCACCGATTGCTGAGAAAGGATTTGTGATAATTAGTCCTTCTGGCAAGTGAGGAACAGCTGCAAAACCATCAAATGACAGCTGGCCTGTAAAGAAAGCAATAATGCCTGTTGCGATCATTCCAAAGAACAACGCTCCCTTTACGTTCATAGCAAATAATATAATGGTAATCGCAAGACCTACTAATGAAAGAATGACTGAAGGTGACTGAAAATCACCAAGTCCAACAAGATTTTCTTTATTATCGACTATTATTTGTGTCTGTCTTAAACCAATAAAAGCGATAAACAAACCGATACCAGCAGTGATACCATGCTTTAAGTTTTCTGGAATAGCTTCTATCAGCTTTTCCCTGAAAGTTGTTAAAGAAAGAATTAAGAAGATTATTCCTGCAACAAATACAGCAGATAAGGCAATTGTATAATCAATTCCTCCATGGCTTCCGACAACTGAAGAGGCAAAGTAAGCATTCAAGCCCATACCTGGAGCTATAGCAATTGGATAATTAGCAAATACCGCCATCCACAGTGTACCAACGACAGCAGAAATTATTGTTGCCATAAATACTTGGTCAAAAGGAATGCCTGCACTAGATAAGATTGCAGGGTTAACGATAACGATATAGACCATTGTCAAAAAAGTAGTGAAGCCGGCTGTTATTTCCGTTTTCACATTTGTATTGTTCTCTTTAAGTTTAAACATGTATACCTCCGAAAAAACGAACATTTTTACACAACTCTTTTATATTATTCGTTTTCTAACAAAAACGCAATCTTTTTCTTCGCCTTTTATTTAGAAGTTGCTGGCGTTTTCTTTAGTCTACGAAAAAAGGAAGACAGTAAAAGCAGTGTCCTGCTCTTTCTATCTTCCTTCAATAACGCTAATTTTATTTGTATTAAATCGATTTTTCTGCTGAAAAATGTTCTTCTAACAGCGCTAATTTTCTGTCTGTATATTCTTCAAAGCTGTCATTATATGTTTTAGGGTCCTTCGGATTAGAGAACTGAGTGATTTTTCCTGTTACTGGATGGATAAATTTGCTTGAAGCACCGCAGCCAAGACCAATTACTGTCTGCAGTTCTTCCATCATCATGATGTTATAAATGCTTTCCTGGCCAACCTTGGAGTATCCTACATTCTCCAGATTGCCAAGAATATTTTTTTGTCTGTACAGATAATATGGCACATAATCATATTTGTCTGTCCAAACTTCAGCCATTCTCATCATTTCTTGGATTTCATCTCTGTCAGCAACTTTATATTTCGCTTTATTTCTCGTCATTTCAGAAGCCCGTTTAAATGACAATGTATGAACAGTCAGTGATTCCGGCAATAGTTCTTCCGTTTTATCAAGGCTGTGCTGGAACTCTTCCACACCTTCTCCAGGAAGGCCAATAATTAAGTCCATATTGATATTATTCATTCCATGCTGTCTGGCTAGATGATACTTGTCAATCGTTTCTTCAACAGTGTGATGCCTTCCGATTGCTTTTAATGTTTGTTGTGTATACGATTGTGGGTTAATGCTGATGCGATCAATATTCCATTTATTCAGTACTTCCAGCTTTTCAGGAGAAATGGTGTCTGGCCGGCCAGCTTCTACCGTTATTTCTCTGATGTTTTGCACATCCGGGAAGGATTCATTCATTTGCTCATAAAGCATGTCCATTTCCTCAGCAGTTATGCTTGTAGGAGTTCCTCCACCATAGTAGACGGTCGTTATCTTAATATTTTTAGATTTCAGCCATTCTCCAGTCTTCTTTATTTCATGATGAAGACCTCCTAAGAAGGAAAATACGGAACCTTGTCTGCCGTTTATAGCATAAGCCGGAAACGTACAGTACGCACATTTAGTTGGGCAAAATGGAATCCCGATATAAATGCTTACTTCTCTTTTCAAATCATATAAATCTGGAATAACCGCAAGCTGTCTGTTTATAATGCGCTGCATGAGATCGATTTTCTCATCCGACATTAAATACTCATCCTTTAATGCCTGATGCGCCTCTTCGATTGGCGTTTGGTTTTGCATATGCTTATGAAGAAGCTTTGTCGGGCGAATTCCCGTCAAAATTCCCCATTTTTGAATCATGCCAGTATAATCTTGTAATACCTTTAGGAAAACTTGTGAAATGGCATTCTTTTGTTCCTTAAATCTTTCCTTTTCATCAAGACCGGCTACAGCTTTTTCGCAATCGAATGCTGACTTGCCGTCTATTTTTCCTTCAACAAAAAACCGGTCGTCTGTTTCTGAAACATCAAAACGTATTAAAATATCTGCTTCGTCTTCAGCGAAAGCAACCTTAGTATCTTCAAAAAACAAGTTGCCGATATGCTCTAATGGTCTGATTAGTCGGTCGTCATGTAACCCGCTTATCGAAATTGATTTCATTTTTATATTCACCTTTAATTATCATAGTTAATAGCTTCTAAAATTCCATTATACTTCAGTCTACAAAAAGTGACCAGCCAGGTCAAAATATTGGCTAGAAAAACAAAAAATTCCTTACGCTCTAAGGAATTTTTTGGTTTATTAAGATGAGTATAATAATTGCTATTTAATAATGTTCATTTTGCGCAGAAACTCAATAGGCTGCTGTTTACGAAAATGCTCCTTTACCATGTAAGCAACTCCGTCCTGGTTATTGGATCTTGTCACCCAATCGGCTGCAAATTTCAGCTCACTTGGCGCATTTCCCATAGCTACTCCAAGGCCGGCTGCTTCTATCATATCTTTATCATCAAGACTGTCGCCAATTACTACTACTTCCCTTCTGTTAATACCGAGATGCTCTGCCAAGTACAGCAGCCCGTTGAGCTTATTAACACCTTCAGGCAGCACTTCTAAGCGAAGGTCATTCATTTGGACAATATTGATTTCATCAAACATCTTGTCTAAAACCTCTTTAGCATCTAAACAATCTTTCTTGTCTTCGAAATACACCTCAATTTTCGGAGCGCTGACAGGTTCTTCCAGCAAAACTTCACTAAGAACTTCTACAAATTGATGGGAATAAAACACAGGATCGCCAGAGTTAAACACTGTTTTAGCAAGCATATTATGGTTAAGCCTAGACTTATTCGCTAAAGAAAATTTCTCATGCACGATTCTAATCTGACAAATAAACCCTTCTAGGAAACGGACAATTTCATATGTAAGTTCATCAGTCAGCCTGTTTACGTACAATGTTTGCTCGGCATTGTCTGAAATAAGTGCACCTTGATGTGTCACAATATAATTATTCAGCTTTAATGCTTTGGCAACCTTTCTTGCGGAAGGCAAACTTCTTGATGTGACTAATGTTACATATATTCCTTTTTGCTGAACGTATTCAATTGCATCCTTCGTGGATTTGCTCAGACGTCCATTTGATTGGATAAGAGTCCCATCAATATTTAAAGCTAATAAGCGATAAATCATCTTGTTCCCCCATTTCAGGTTGTTTTGTCTTTATAAACATGTATGAAAAAACCACCTGTATTAGAACCGGCTTTCACGAATTATCCGTTTTAACCAATGCAATCTATGCTTGTTGCTGGAAACATTTACAGACTCGTAAACTGCATAGATATCTCTGTCTGTTACAAACTATTGACTGTAACACCGACAATCACTAAAGGAGGAAACAACAATGTCAAACAATTCAAATCAACTACTAGTACCTGGAGTCTCTCAAGCATTAGATCAAATGAAATATGAAATTGCGACTGAGTTTGGAGTAAACCTTGGTGCTGAAACAACTGCTCGTGCCAACGGTTCTGTTGGTGGAGAAATCACGAAGCGTTTAGTGCAAATGGCTCAGCAGCAGCTGTCTGGTACTCAGTTTTAATGTAAGCTAGTTTAAATAAGCAACATTATAATATGGAAAAAGTGCCCAAAGCATAGCTTTGGGCACTTATGTATTTCTGCTATTTTATTGCTGCGGAGCTCCATAAAGCTCTTCAAGTGGCTTCATAATAATTTGGTTAAGCTCAGTAATAGCAATGCTCATACGCTGTTCTGCGTCCATCAGTTTGGAGATAGACTCATGCTGCTGAACCAATGCCACTGTCTTTTGGGCTTGTTCCACTTCTTCCTGTGTAATTTCAATCCCTGACATTTGTTTTTGCTGCAGCTGCATTTGAATGTTGCGGAAGTTTTCAAACATGGCCTTTGCAGATGGGTCAGCATTAACCAAGTCATACATTTTTTTTAAGTTTGTATATTCATCACTTTGACGAATAGCTTTTTCTAGTTCATAAGCAGAATCATGAAGGTTTACTGCCATTATTAACAACTCCTTTTTAACAATTGTCTCCACTATATCAAACTATGCTTCATATTGCCAATAAGACCCTTTATTTCATTTAAGACTGGACAAGTGTTCGCTGTTAAGACCGGACAATTATATAAATTCACATGCAATTCAACAATGCACACAAAAAGTCTGCAGTACCCTTCATCCCTTTAGATACATGCACAAATCATTCCATTTAACATACGATACCATATCAGCTTTAGCCTATAAGAAAAATTAAACTAAAAAATTCACCTTACAAATGAGGAATTGCGATGAAACTAAATTTGCTTCCCCTGTATATGAAAGAAAATTCCTCCTTCCCAGCAAACAAGGAGACGGTACTACGTTTGAGCCACTCCTTAGTTCATCATTGGGAAATAGATCGCAATAATCCTGTTCTGCTTAACTTAGGTAGCACGGCAGTTCCTGTCCTAGTTGAACCTGTACATGAGGATAAGCAAGCGATATTTTTCTGTGACAGCTTGCTTCAGTCATTAGCAGTGCCAAATCAAGATTTAACACTGCTCAGTCATTTCAATAAACAGAGCCAGACATTAACACTTGGGCCGGTAATAGCCATTTTGACAGATGCTCCTGCACATGATTCTGCGGAAGATGGACCTTCTTTCCGTTCCATTCATCAGTTTTGCGAGGAATTTCAGCAAGAGCTGTCACGCCTTGGCGGAATTCTTTATGTATGCAGCCTTTATGATTGGAAAGAAGGATATGTCGAAGGCTATTCTTACCAGCAGGACAGCTGGAAAAAGACGGCCCTGCCATATCCCAATGTTGTTTATAATCGCATTCATATACGTAAGGCAGAAGCATCAACGCAATTTAACGACCTAAAAAAGGATTTGCAAAAACGAAATATTCCTATCTTTAATGCACAATTCTTTTCTAAATATGATACCTCCTTAATCTTAAACAAACTTCCTGCATTAAAAAAATATATTCCAGAAACGAACCTGCTCTCTAAAGAGGTACTGGAAGCAATGTTAAATCTATTCAGCACTTTATATGTAAAGCCGATTCATGGCAGTCAAGGCCGGCAAATTATCCAGATACGCCGCGAGGAACATGCATGGAAAACGAGCGTTTCTTCTGGTAAAGAAAAAGGAAAAATCCGCTTCTTTTCTTCATTTAATAAATTATGGAGATGGCTTTCTCAATTGACTAAAAAACGCGCTTATATTTGTCAGGAAGGCATTAACTTTCAACAATATCATAATCGTTCCCTTGATTTTAGAATTCTCTGCCATAAGGATATACGGCACCAATGGAAGATAACCTCTATTGTCGCCAGATGTGCCCAGCCAGAAGCATTTGTCGCTAATTTGTATCAAGGTGCAGAAATGATCTCATCAAAATCTGTGCTTCAAGCATTAGTTGGTGAAGCTTCTGCTAAGCAGGTGGAGCAACAGTTTAAAGAGATATCTCTTCAGACAGCTGAGGCCCTGTCGTCGCAAATGACCGGAGACTTAGGCGAGCTCGGAATTGATATGGGCATTGACATACATGGCGGGCTTTGGATTATCGAGGTCAATTCTAAACCGTCTAAAAATCTTGATTCGGCAACAAATAAAGGAAGGCCTTCTACAAAGGCATTACTGGAATATTGTTTGAGCCTTTCTTTTCCACATATAAAAAAAGGAGAACAACAAGATGTCTAGTTTTGGAATCATGTCACTCTCATTAGAAAATGAAAAAAGCTATATCACGGAAATTGCTAAACTGGGAAAATCGCTGGCCTTTGATGTTTATCATTTCGTACCTTCAAGCTACAATCCTCTCACAGAAAAGGTATCTGGCAAGATTTTCGATAGTGAGCAGAACTGCTGGCTCACACAAGACTTTCCCGTCCCTTCCTTTTTATATGACCGCTGCTATTACCAAGAAAATTCTCATTCTAGACAATGCAAAAACATCGTTGAGTGGCTGAAACAGAAAAAGGATATTGTCTTTATTGGCAATGGGCTCCCAAACAAACTGAAGCTGTATGATGTATTGAAAGCTTCTAAGCTGGCCCCTTATATTCCTAAGTCAAAACAAGTAATTTCAGCTGATGAAGTATTAGAAGATTTGCGATTTGTTAATCCGATTATCTTAAAACCAATTAACGGCTCACAGGGAAACGGCATTTATTTTATTAAAGAACAACATAAGCGCATTTTTGTCAGAACAGATAAAAAAGAGCGACATGTGGAACATATCTTTAAAGATAAAGAAAAATTCTCACGCTGGCTGACTACTCTGCTTCAGAAAAATGATTATTTTAGCCAAAGCTATTTACCTTTATGCAATCAGGATAAACAGCCGTTTGATATTAGAGCACTGCTGCAAAAAAATGGGCAAAACAAATGGGAAATCATTGAAAAGGGGATAAGACTTGGCGCCAAAGACAGAATCATCTCCAATCTTAGTGCAGGAGCAGAAGTAATTCCTTTTAAACAATGGCTTGATACAGCTCCCTATAAAATGAAGAGTTTTATTGAGAATGAAATAAACGACATTCTTTCTAGCCTCCCACCTATATTAGAACAATCCTTTCCTGCCCTCTTCGAGTTAGGAGTTGATATAGGTATTACCGAAAATGGCTCGTTATGGATACTCGACGTCAACAGCAAGCCTGGCAGAAAAGTCATTCTCCTGGCATACCCAGACTTGAGTGAAAGGCTGTATAAAGCACCGCTAGCCTATGCAGCCATGCTGCGAGATGGACAGAGGAGGAACAGCAATGAAAAAACTTTACTCTATTGAAGTGATAAATGATTGCACTAATACAATCTACCTTCCTGCAGATGCATCAATACCAAGTAATCTTAAGCGGGCTGCCTTCGGAACAATGAAGGTAGAAGCTTTCATTGCTGTCCAAAAATTCGGAGGCAATGTAATTAGAATAAGTGAAGATTTAATACAAGCCTTAAAGATACCGCCAACTCTTCCTATCTTACATGTTTTTTACGATAAAGATGTCTTGTATATCGGTCCGCTTGTTGGAATATTCACCTCTGGCTTCAGCTCAGTCGAGGTCAAACCAATCGGTGAACGCACTATTATCTTTTCAAAGCTGTTAGCTGTCCAAAACACAGCAGGTGTCACCGCCTTTTTATTTGGAGCCCAGCATATTGATTGGGATAAAGGCACAATTAACGGACTGTTTTATCATGATGGCTGGAAACGGTTTGAAGTTCCGTTTCCAGATGTTATTTATGATCGTATCCCTAATCGCCGTACAGAGAGTTTGCCAAAAATAAAGAAGGTAAAGTACCGTCTTCAACAGGAATATATGATTCCGTGGTATAATCCAGGCTTCTTTAACAAGCTTGATATATATGAACGTCTGCTTCAAGAAAACAGCATTGCCGATTTTTTGCCTGAAACGCTTCCCTTCACTTCTTTTTCTGTCGTAGAACGAATGCTGAGCAACTATGGGCATATTTACATTAAACCGAAGAATGGCAGCCTGGGAAAAGGAATCTATCAAGTCATCTATAATAAGAAAGACGAAAACTACTATACACGTTTTAAAGAACCGAGCGGAGAAAAACGACTGCTTAAATTCGATACATTAGAAAAGCTGATACAGCATATTACAGCAAAAACAAATATTAATAATCTTCTCGTCCAACAAGGCATTCATCTTATGCGCTCAGAGAAAAAACCGATTGATTTCCGAGTTCATACTAATAAGAATAAACAAGGTAAATGGGAAGTCACCGCAATTGCCGCCAAAATTGCCGGTGCAGGCAGTGCAACTACACATATGAATAGCGGCGGTATTGTTAAATCGATTGACGAGCTCTTAGATGTTGACAAGGATAAGGAACAGCTTAAAGAGAAGCTTATCAATTCTGCATTAAGAATATCTAAGACACTTGAGAAGTACACGGAGGGAACAATCGGAGAGATTGGCTTTGATATCGGAGTAGACCGTAAAGGAAGAGTTTGGCTTTTTGAAGCAAATTCTAAGCCTGGAAGAAGCATCTTTAAACACAGTTCACTTAAAAAAGACGACTTACTGACAAGAAGAATGTCGCTAGAATATGCCATCTACTTGTATGAGCAGAGCATTAAAAAGCCTGAGGATATATTTAAATGAATATTTACTATGATGGCAATGCAAAGAGTTGGCATTTTAATCAGCCTGGATTAACCTTCGGAAGCAATCAGCTTCCGTTGCTGCCTTTATTCCCTTTCCTTAAAGAGTTCCAGCCATTTAAAATGATCTACAAGGCAAACAATGCAGGCCCCATTGTCGGCATACTGACTTCCTACAATTCCAAAAACAAGCTAATCGGCAACCGGTCTTTATTTGAAAAGCTGCAAAGAGAACTAGATTCTTTTGGGGGAATGATTGTCGTCTTTCCTCCTGAAAGACTGACAAACACTAAAATTGACGGTTTTACGTATGTCACAGCTAAAGATAAATGGCTTCCTATAACAACCCCTCTTCCCCATGTTATATATAATCGTGTGCCTTTCCGCAAAACAGAGGATGGCGATCATTTCGCAGCAGCTATTTCTATCATCAAAAGCTTTGACATACCATTTTTCAATCCGCATTTCATTCATAAATTTGCATTATATCAAGCATTAAAGCAACAGGAAATATTAGCAAAGTTTCTCCCTGAAACCGCACTGCTTCAATCTGAACAAGAACTGATTGATTTCCTCCAAAGACATGGTTCCATTTATGTTAAATCTGCTTCAGGCTCTAAAGGCAAGGATTTATACAGGCTAACTAGAAATCCTGATAATTCCTTCCTCCTCGGAGACATTCAAGGGACAAGAAGCTTTCATACATTACAGGAAATTATCGAGGATTATTTACCACAATGGACTTCTAAGGAATATATTGTTCAGGAAGAAATAGATGTGGATGTTTTCGATGGACAACGCTTTGATTTTCGAATACTGGCTACTTATCTCGACGGTAATTACCGCTTAACGGGAGTTGGTATAAGACAGTCCTCCCTTCAAGATGTCACAACACATGTGCCTGCAGGTGGAAAAATCATTCCATATGAAGCTGTGCGAACAAAAAAACATGATCACTTTATTAAGCTTGCTATTGAACATTGCGGAGCATTATTATCAAGCCAGCATGGATTTTTCGGAGAATTTTCCATTGACGCTTGTGTGGATAAACAAGGCAATTATTATATTTTTGAAGTAAACTCTAAACCGATGTTATTTGATGAGCCAGAAATTGAAACGAACCGTTGCAGACAGCTAGCCCAGCTTTTTTATGAGCTTGCTGGCTTTAAACAGCAAGAATGAAATACACCTTCCTGACACATTCTAACGGCAGGAGGGATATTTATGGGAAATAAAAACGATGACCTGCAATATGAAGGTAAAAAAGAAGCTTATTTAGACATCGACAGAATGATAAACGAAGGGATGTCTGGCGGAAAAGTCTTTCGTCACGATACTAGCACAAATATTGAAGAAGCAAGGGAACTTGGAGAAGAAGCTCCCCCTAATAAATGAGCTTTCATTCGACACAGTCATTATTAGACTGTGTTTTTTTGATTGCCGTTTTTCTGTAACTATAATAAGATAATGGTAACGATTACACTTTACACAGCCCAGTTTTTAGGTAAAAAGAAGCAATCGTACTTGCTTACTTTTTCAAACGCTTTCATCTCTAAATGGAGGAATGACGATGAAACAAAAATTATTAACCTATTTTCCAGGTGCGGTAGAGCAGTCTGCACCTCCTTCTCAACCACAGCTAATTGACTACCATTGGTTTCACATTGAAGGGGAAAATGGGTGGTTTGGCTTTCAAAAAAATGAGATGAACGATTCTCAACTTGATTTATTAAAAACGCTTTTTCAGCATTATTTACCGGAAAACAACAAGGAAAATACAGAGGACTTTAAATGGAGCCAATTCTTATTTTTCGGCGGTAACATGCCAGAAAAAGTATGTAAAAATTTCCGGGTTATACAATTTCAAATAAATAACACTCCTATTGATAAAGAAGCTGTAGAAACTGTATTCAAAGGATTTATTCACAGCAGCAGCATCATTATTTGGAATGGTGCTAATAGAGGAAGTATTTTAGAGCGAGACGGGCACTTTCTTGAGGATGAGGAATATTCCTCTTTTGCTGAAGCCCTGCAGTCCGATTTTTATTTTACGATAACCTTTTATATTGGAAAAATCCTGCCCTTCATAATGGAAAGTCCTACCGTCTTTACTCAGGAACGGGATTTTTTCACAGCCGGCTTATCTGTGATTTCTTCTGAAAGAGTATTATCCTTTGAAACAATCCTTCCTCATCTATTAATAAGCAGGCTTGATCAGCATGAGCTGGAGCCATTTAAAAACTGGTTCTCTATCTTAGGGGAAGATAAGGAATTGCTGTTAACAATTAAAACATTCATTGAAAACAACGGACATAATACAAATACAGCAAAAAAACTATTTATCCACCGCAATACATTGCAATACAGATTAGACAAATTCACTGAAAAAACCGGATTGCCTTTAAAAAATTATCATAACTTCTTTACCGCCTATTTAGCCTGCCTATATTTCAGCCAAAAAAAGGCTTAGAAGAAACAAATCTTTCACAAGAACGTATGTTTCCATTTATTAACTGGTAAACTCTTTTTTCTTGGCATATAATAGAGCACTAGAATGCTAGTTTATATGCTAGAAAGAAATGAGGATTATAGTTGAAAGGTACAGCACATTCTTGTATTGGCGCAGGGGTTGGATTCGCAGCGGCGAATTATTTTGATGCCTCCCCTTCCACTACATTGCTTTTAGTCGGGATTGGCGGTATTTCGGCACTGATGCCTGATATGGACATTGACGGCAAGCTAAGCAACAAAATTACGATTTCCCATAAGGTGTTTCGATCCATTGCCCAAGCAGTTGGAGCATTGATGATTTTATACAGTATTTATGCCGGAAGCGCGTCAGAGCTGTTATTCAGCATTGGTGCAGGGATTGCCATCATACTCGTTTCTAGTTTAATTAAGCAGCGGCATATGTTAACAATCACTGGCGCTGGTGTTTTGTTTGGCGGGGTTTCCCTTCAGGAATACTGGCTTATCCTTTTGGCTGTCTTTATATTGATTGCTTCATTCGTACCGCATAGAAGCTATACACATTCCATCATTGGAACCGTTTATTTTGCCTACATATCGTTTCATTTTGCACAATCTCTGCAAATTGATGGTGTGTTTTGGACATGTGTATTAGCTTATATCAGCCATCTTGTAGCAGATATGTCGATTTTCCCATTTAACAGAAGAGGAGTTAAATTATTTCTTCCCTTCTCATCGAAGGAATTTTGACAAGGAGAGGACAAACAGTTCCTCTCTTTTTTTATAAAAAGAAAGCGCTTTAGTGCAACTTGCTCAAAACAACACTGGTTTTTTTCATGCAAACCGCCAATTTGAAAACGTTCTCAAACATGTTACATTATATATATCAAATCGCAGGGGGTATGAAAAAGATGGCAGAGTTAGTCTTAAAAAATATCTATAAAATTTATGATGAAAAAGTAGAAGCGGTTCGCGACTTTAATTTACATATTGAAGATAAGGAATTTATCGTATTTGTTGGGCCTTCAGGCTGTGGTAAATCTACGACATTGCGTATGATTGCAGGCTTGGAGGATATCTCAAAAGGAGATTTCTTTATTGATGAACAGCGTGTTAACGATGTTGCTCCAAAAGACCGCGATATTGCCATGGTATTCCAAAACTATGCCTTGTATCCACATATGACTGTTTATGATAATATGGCATTCGGATTAAAGCTAAGAAAATTTCCAAAAGCAGAAATTGAACAACGTGTGAATAATGCTGCAAAAATTCTTGGCTTGGAGCAGTACCTGAAAAGAAAACCAAAAGCATTATCAGGCGGTCAGCGCCAAAGGGTAGCCCTTGGCCGTGCCATTGTCCGTGATGCAAAAGTGTTCTTGATGGATGAGCCTCTTTCCAACCTTGATGCAAAACTTCGTGTACAGATGCGTGCTGAAATTTCCAAGCTGCATCAACGACTGCAAACTACTACTATTTATGTTACGCATGACCAGACAGAAGCGATGACAATGGCTTCAAGACTTGTTGTTATGAAGGACGGCGTTATCCAACAGGTTGGTGCTCCGAAAGAAGTTTATGAAAAACCTGAAAATGTTTTCGTTGGCGGATTTATCGGATCTCCAGCAATGAACTTTTTTACTGGAAAAATCGTGGACAATAAATTAGTCATTGGCGATGCATCCTTTGTCATCCCTGAAGGCAAATTGAAAATCCTTCGTGAGCAAAACTATATCGGCAAAGAAGTAATCTTCGGCATCAGACCAGAAGATATTCACGATGAGCTATTATTCTTGAGCAGCTCTGAAAATACAAGCTTTGATGCAAGAGTTGACGTATTTGAATTGACTGGTGCGGAAAGCTTAGTATACTCAACGCTTGCTGGGAAAGAGTTCGTTGCTCGCCTTGATTCAAGAGCTAACTTGGCAGCAGGAGTTACTGTTCAACTAGGCTTTGATATGAACAAAGGCCACTTCTTTGACAAAGACTCAGAAAACCGTATCCGCTAATATCAAAGATTAGGAAGGGGAATTCCCCTTCCTTTTTTCTATTCCTGAATAAAAACTAAATCCTCACGTTCACATGACGGGCATAGGACAAGATGGGGACATAAATGCTGTTCCAAATCGGGATAGCCGTTCTCCAGCTTCATTTGGTCAATTGGCATATACGCACTATAGTCATCATAATAATCCATAATTCTTCCCTTGTCCTCTACCTGCTGTCCGCAATCGGCACAGACTTTGTTCAGTTGTTCAAAGCCATTGCATAAAGGGCAAATATTCATTCCTTCACCTCATTAAAACCTTTCATATTTCCGTTTATTTTTTGTTGGTCAAGAAGAAACTATTCTTTAGGAATTATTTTAAACAAGCAGAAAAATTGGAATAAATTTCATCTAAAAACAAATGCATAGAAACACAGCCACAGACCATAATAAGATTACAAGCAGCGACAAAGCATTGGGCCATACCAAGCGGTAGTAAGATTCTCTTACTTGCTGGTGCAAATCCAGCTGGTCCAACCAAAAAAAAACTAATTTACAAGGAGCTGGAAACACAATGGCAAACAACAATTCATCTAACAACCTTTTAGTACCAGGAGTATCTGAAGCTCTAGATCAAATGAAATACGAAATCGCATCAGAGTTCGGTGTTAACTTAGGTGCAGAAACTACTTCTCGTGCTAACGGATCAGTTGGTGGAGAAATCACTAAACGCTTAGTTCAAATGGCTGAACGTCAACTTGGCGGTTCTCAATTCTAATTTGCACAACTTAATATAAAATGGCCAAAGCCCCCATTTTTTAAAATGGGGGCTTACCTAATTAACCTGCTTTCGTACCTTGCTGGAGTTGGTACATTTGATAATATCTTCCTTTTAGGTTCATTAATTCTTCGTGATTCCCTTTTTCAACTATTTCCCCATGATCTAGGACAATAATTTGATCCGCATTACGGATAGTCGAAAGGCGATGTGCAATGATAAAGGTGGTTCTGCCTTTTTTGAGCACTTCCATCGCGTGCTGAATAATTTGTTCTGTTTCTGTATCAATACTGCTGGTTGCCTCATCCAATATGAGTATCGCCGGATTAAAGGCAAGAGCCCGGGCAAAGGAGATAAGCTGACGCTGTCCGCTTGACAATGTGCTTCCCTTTTCAATAACAGGCTCGTCGTATCCATTTTCAAGATTTTTCAGAACCCTGTCTGCACCGACATCCTTTAATGCTTTCTCAACCATTTCTCTCGTGATGGCAGGATTATTTAATGTCACATTGGAGGCAATCGTTCCTTTAAACAAAAATGGATCTTGCAGTACGATTCCCATATGCTTCCTTAAATCTTGCCGCGGCATTTTGGAGATATCCTTGCCGTCTATTGTTATCGTTCCTGATTGAATATCATAAAATCGAAACAATAAGTTCATGATAGAGCTTTTACCTGAACCGGTATGACCGACAAGCGCAACAGTGTCTCCATGCTTTGCTTCAAAGGAAATGTCTTTTAAAACATACTCTTCTTTCTTGTATGCAAAGTTAACATGATCAAACTTAACATTGCCTTTGTACCTCTCCGTGCTAGGCTCTGCCACATCAATGCCATCTTCACGAAGCAGTTCAAATACTCTGTCCCCGGCAACAAGTGCTTGCTCAAGATTTGCCAGTTGATTGACAATTCCCTGCACAGGCTGGAACAAGCGGTTAATGTAATCAACAAATGCATAAAGAACACCTAATGATATCGCAGAAGACACGCTTAATGTCTGACCTGCAACAAACCAGATAAATGCTACGAAGATTAGGTTTCTCAATACTGCTACAAGATTATGGGAAGTCAAGCTGTTTAAATTCAGCATCTTGTTCTGGTAACGGAAATGTTCTTCATTCAACGTCTCAAACTCACCCATTGTGTGCTTTTCTTTACCAAAAGCCTGAATAATGTTCATCCCCTGAATCGATTCATTTACCATACCGTTAATGTCGCTTATTCTTGCTCTTATCACATGATTATATTTAGCCGCAAAGCGTCTGTATCCAATCATCCATACATAAAGGATCGGCAATAGGATGAGGCAGATTGCCGCAAGCGTAGGATTAAGAATAAATAAGGCAACATAAATGCCAATAATATAAATTCCGCTTGAGAAAAAGTTGGAAAGAACGGTCACATACAGCTCTCTTATTGCTTCTGTATCATTTGTAACCCTTGCTACAACCTTGCCTGCAGGCAAATTATCAAAGTACCTAATTGGCAGGCGCTGGATTTGCGCAAACACATCTTCCCGCATTTTTTGAATAATTCTGTTTGCAGATTTCTGCAGAAATAAATGCTGTCCATACTGAAACACAGAAGCAACGATAACAAGCCCGAAATAAAAGGCAAGCAGCTTAATAATCGATGGAACTTCCGGTTTGTAAAAGGCAAAAACCTGTTCAACTCTGAGACGGTCAGCCTCGTACTTGGCCACTTCATTTCCTGATGAGATAGTCAAGATTCCATCGGCATAGCTTCTCTCTCCGTCAAAGGAAATTTCCTCCTCTATAAACAAAAAATCCTTTCCGGCCTGCAATACTCTTGCATCAGCATCATCGGCTGCCTGTGGTTTCTCTTTCGTATAATATTTGCCTTTATACTGCACGGCCCCTTCACCTGAAGACGTTTCATACCAGCTGTTTTCGATTCCCATAATATGATCATCAATTATTTTTTTTGCGATAAAAGGTCCTGCTAAATCTGCTATAACTGCAATTGTCAGCATAATTAAGGCAAAGATAATTATTTTTTTAAACTGTAAGGCATACTGCACTAATCTTTTGCCAGTACTCATGCTTGCACCTCCTGTCCTGCAGACTGTGCGGTTTTTGTTTGCTGGACTTCAAACTGTTCTTTGTACCAGCCATTTTTTTGCATAAGCTGTTCGTGTGAGCCGCGCTCGACGATTTTTCCATCCTCAAGGACAATAATCTGATCAGCATGCTGAACGGCTGTCATGCGATGGGTGGTAATAATTGTTGTTTTTCCTGCACGTTCTTTTTTGATGTTTTGGATAATATTCTGCTCTGTTTTCGCATCGACTGCTGACAACGAATCATCCAAAATAAGAATCCTAGGATTTCTAATTAACGCCCGCGCAATGGATATTCGCTGCTTTTGACCGCCTGATAATGCAACACCCTTCTCTCCTACAAGCGTTTCCAATCCTTCAGGAAGCATTTCAATATCCTGCTGAAACGATGCCAACTGAATCGCATCTTTTAGCTGACTTTCCGATGCGTTTTCCTTGTTGCCAAACAGAATATTTTCTCTCACTGTTTTTGAAAATAAGACGTGATCTTGTGGCACATATCCAATCCAGCCGCGAAGTTTATCCAAGCTGATATCATCAATGCTTATTCCATTGACAGAAAGCTCCCCTTTTCCTTTTGGATACTCTCTGAGCAGCTGCTTAATAAGCGTTGTCTTTCCGCTTCCCGTTTTCCCAACAACACCAATTGTTTCTCCCCTTGTGATTTTCAAATCGATATCATCGAGATTTTTCACAGCCGAAGATGGGTATTGAAATTGGACAGAATCAAACACGATCGTATCAGGAACAGCTACTGCTTTACTGTCACCATGGTTTAAGACATCAGGCTTATAATCTAATGTTTCCTGCACCCGGTCTAATGAAGCATTTCCCCGTTGCATAACATTCATCAGCTCACCGATTGCAAACATCGGCCACACAATCATACCGAGGTAAACATTAAAGCTCACAAGCTGCCCAATCGTTATTTGCTGCTGAAAGACGAGATAAGATCCATAGCCTAAACCGATAATATAGCTTAGCCCTACAAGAATACGGATTGTCGGTTCGAACAGTGAATCCACTTTCGCAACTCGAATGTTTTTATTGTAAACATCCTCTGTCATGTGGTGAAATTCTTTTTCGTCATCCTTTTCTAATACATATGCCCGAATAACTCGGACCCCAGCAATGGATTGCAGCACGCGGTCATTTAAATCACCAAAAGCATCCTGAGCCTCCATAAATCGTTTATGAATTCTATCTCCATATATTTGCATCATAATTGCCATAATCGGCAGTGGCAAAATGGCAGCAAGTGTGAGCTTCCAGCTTACTAAAAGACACATTGTGATAAGAATTGTAATCATAAACGCTGTTGAATCAATGAGTGTCAATATACCAAATCCTGCTGTAATGCTGATTGCCTTCAAGTCATTTGTCGCTCTTGCCATTAAATCGCCTGTACGGTTCTTCTCAAAAAATGTCGGAGTCATCTTCAATAAATGTCCCATGAAGTTGCTCCGCAGCTTCCGCTCAAGCACTATAGCCCCTCCAAACAGCTTATACATCCAAAAATAAGTTATCACATAAGAGCTGATTGTAATTGCCGCAATACCCAGCAAATACTGGGCTGTCTTTGCTTTTGTCAGAGTCCCGACATTTATTTCATCAATAAACATCCCGAGCAATTGCGGCGGTAAAATATCAATTACACCAACAATGATTAACAGGACAATAGCAACCGTATATCTTTTCCAATGTTCTTTAAAAAACCACTTCAATTTTAATAATATGGAAAACATGCTGTTCTCTCCTCTTCTAAGCTAACTTTACTAGCCGCTTTCTATATCCTTTCTATTTGCTCCATGACTTCTGTTCATTACAATCATTAACATCTTCCTCCTTAAATTTTTAAGTATCTATAGAAAAGAGGTTTTCCTCTATTTCTCGCCACGAAAAAAGAGACAGACCCGCTACATGCGTTTCTGTCTCTTTTTGATGCTCATAAAACGGCCGTAACAGCCACAAAATGGCAATTATGGTTAATGCATCAATTATTTAACAGAAGCGAAGGCCACTGACATATGAAATTTATTACGATTTAGATTGATTTTGTTTCTCATGTCAGTCGCCTCCCTTCATTTCATTAATTTTCCAATATAATATAATAGAAGATTAACATGCTCCTATACTAAAGTCAATTGCCAATATTTCGACAAATTACCCTTCATGGGCAGGCACAACCGCTTCCCTCTTTGCAGTTTCTCCCGAGGTTTTCGCAAGCTTTGGGAGCACTAGACTGTAATAGATGCCAACGACAATAAAGCAGGCTCCCACTAACCAGAATATAGCTTCAATAGAAATTACACCAGGAAAGCCGATCGTAATAACACCTAATGTAATCGACTGTGCAAGCATCATAAGCGGGTTTATCCAGCCCTGTACTCTGCCCATCATTTCAGGCGCAATAATGGTAGGCATCCACCCTCCGATTGCAATATTAATCAGTGGCAATGCTAAAGCAATAAAGAAATAGAACACCATAAATACTGCTGTGGTAGCGGCGAAAGATGCTGCGATAGTAAATATCGCTACAAACAGTACACCAGTAATGATGAGCTTATGAAGCTTGACCTTTTGAGCAAGCAATGATGCTGCCAGACTTCCAATCAAGATGCCGCTGCCAAAGACAATTCCTAAATATATCGACATTTCCTCATAGTTTAATGGAGAAAGCTTATATTTTAAAATGAACACCTGCATTACACTAAAACCGCCATTAACAACTCCAAATGCAATAAACCCGTAAATAAGCGCAAGCAGCAGCTTGTTATTTAGAATGTACGTAAAACCTCGTTTAAAATCCTGCCAGACAATCTTTAAGTTTAAATCCTGAATGCGGTGCTCTCCATTTGGCATTCTAATATTTTCACTAAGAGGCGTCAGCTTGATAAGCAGGCTGCCAATTAACAGAGCTCCTGCATCTATCAGTATTGCTCCATATATCCCTAATGTCCAATAAACAAAGATTCCTAAAGCATTGCCAAAGAGCATGAAAATACTGTTCACGAATTGATTAAGCCCTGCTGCTATTGTATATTCATCCTTCTTTAAAATCCCCTGCATAAGCCCTTGCTCAGCCGGAAAAAAGAACTTAAGAACAGCGCTTCTCAGGAACAGAATAAAAAAGATGAGCGGCATCCATCCGATGGCAACTGCCACAAGCAGGCATAGTGAAGAAAAAGCTGCTACCCAATTGCATGTATAAGCAATTTTTTGTCTGTCCAGCCTGTCTGCAGCTACACCGACAAACAAAAACACAGCCAGTGTAGGCACAGAATACATCAGCTCTGTTACAGATGCATATGCAGGCTGGCTCGTAAACCGGTCCAGAATATAGTACATAAACGCAGTCAGCCCAACTAAACCGCCTAATTGCGAAGTAATGTTGGCCATAAATAACTTCCTGAAATCCTTATTGCTGAATACCTCTGAAAATTGCTTCACTTTGCATCCCTCATCTTCTTATGTGATAAGGTCCATTTTACCTTTTTCTGGTAGTTTCGATAATAGCCAGTAGATGGTTTTGATTTCAGCCTTAAGTCGGAGTTCGTTTAGTATTTAAGTCGTGTTTTCACATCTGAACGTTTAATTCGAGCAGATGCGGGTACTTGTTGTTACATAACAAAAAAATAATGGACGATACTTCAAATATAAAATTCTAAAAAAAAGGAGCAAGGATAATGGAGACATTTTTGAAAAAGGTTACACTTCATGAAAATATGACGGTGAAAGATATTTTATCTTTCTACGAGGCAACAAAGAAATTTAATGTGAAATGTCAGCTGCTCTGCAAAAAACACGTCGTGGAGACGACCAGCCTTCCAAAGCTTGTTTCTTTTTTCTTAACGGCAGGCGCAAGACAAGATATCCAAATTAAGCTGGAGGGAACTCAAGCAAACACCTTTTGGAAGAGCCTGCTTTCCAATGGTGAAAATCCCTTCGTAAAGTCATATAACAGAAACAATCTAACAGAAGAATATTAAAAGAACAAAAAGCTTGAAATGATTGATCATTTCAAGCTTTTTGTTGGCAAATTATTGTGCTGTCGATAATTCTTGAAATCTTTCCATTGATTCCTTTTCATCAAAGCTTGAAAAGATGCGAAAATGATCTTCATCAATAATTCTGTAATGCTGGCTAATGATGTTTTGCTGAAAAATAAAGCCGTTTTTCCGGTCGACTTCACGCCACCATACTTTGCCTCCGAGCGTCTTTTCTTTCCGATAATCCATGCCGTCGCGCGCAACTGTCTCTAGCACTTCCAATGGCTCATTCCCAAAAAGGAAACGCACTGTTTCTGTTTCCCTAAAAAGCGCACACACAGCAACAACAGTCGACCAGCCTGCATATAGTCGTCCTTTTTCAATCTGAACTAATGTCTTTTTAGACAAGCCAATAACCTCTGCCATCTTATCCTGGGTATAACCTGCTTCCGTTCGTATTAACCGCATTTTTTCCGATACATTAAAAATAATCTCTTCTCTTGTCAAAATGCATTCATTCCCTTATTAGTTATGTGTAATTTTACACCGATATCTATATTATAAGCTTATATAAGTCAAATTTCAATTTTTAGCCTAATCATTTATAAACCTTGCTTGACTAACCTAGAATAGGCCTGCTGCACATTTTGCAGCAGGCCAGTATATTTAATGCTGTTTGTAATTTTTTAAGATATCCTTCAGCTGCTCGCCGCGACTGATCATTGCTTCTGCTGCCTTTGTCACATTACTGATTGCAGCAATTTGTTCATCTGTTGATGAGGATACCTCTTCAACTGCAGCTGCTGCACTTTCAGAAACAGCAGATATTGCAGTAACAGATTCTAAAATATGATTATTTTGATCTACCACGGATGCAAGCTCATTTCCCAGATCCTTAACAGCATGGATTGTTTCATTAACAGCAGCCGATATGTTTGTGAATTCATTTTCTGTCCCATTGACGGCATTATTCAGCTCTTCTGATTGAGAGGTTGTTTCAAATAATGCTTGAACCGTTTTTTCAGTTTCCTTTTCTATCGCTTGAATCATTTCCTGAATTTGCTTTGTCGCCAGATTCGTTCCTTCTGCCAGCTTTCTTACTTCACTGGCAACAACAGAGAATCCTTTGCCATGCTCTCCGGCACGAGCCGCTTCAATGCTGGCATTTAATGCAAGCAGATTTGTCTGTTCGGATATCTGGTCAATTGTGACCGTGATTTTTGAAATATCAAGGATTTTTGTATAAAGGCTTGAAATTCCGACACTTACCTCATCTGTCGCTTTCTTTGCCAATTCATTTGATTTTTTCAGTTGGTTTATCATTTCTTGCCCTTTTTTAGTTGCCGTTTCTGAGCTATGAGCGGCATTATCAATTTGGTCATTCTTTTCATTCATTTTGTTAATAGAATTATTCAGTCTGCCCATTTCCTTATTTACATCCTCTAATGCTGCAGCCTGTTCTCCTGCACCATGGGCGATTTCTCCCATCGCTCTGCCTATCTCCTCTGAGCTTGCAGATGTTTGCTCAGCAACAGCTGATAGTTCAGCAGATGATTCTAAAATTAAATTACTAATATTGCTGCTTTCATTCAGTAAATATTCAAGCTGATCTTTTAAATTCTCCATCGCATTGCAAAGTATCCCTACCTCATCCTTTGATGAATGAGCTTGCATATTGATATTCATATTGCCCTCAGACAGCCTCATGAAGGATTCGCTTACATTTGCTAATACAACAAACTTCCTTCTCCAGACTATGTAGAATACAGCAGAAAGTACGACAGCAAGAATTAATGCAACAGCTCCAATCAAGAGAACAGACTGTTCAAACCCGCTGTTTAACAAATATACTGCCGTTCCACTTGCAGCTGCACCAACTAGGACAGCTAGGAATACAAGTGCCACCATTTTAGCTAATAAACTTTTCTTTTTCACAACAATCTATCTCCCTTCACAGCAAACTAGTTCGCTTTATAAAAGCGCTAACAACATAGGATAAAATAACTACTCATTTACTATGTCTATCGGCGTATATAGGAGAATATTAAGCTATTTTTTATATTTTTTTCAATATTCCTTTTCTAGTCAAAACGCCTATTCTCGTTGGAATTTAAAGCATTTCTGATAACAAGAAACGTTAGTTTGGCATAAGCTAAAGGGAATTAATTATCATTCATAGAAGGGAATGATTCTATATATTTCATTTAGCTGTCGATCATGAAATCCACATCCGCATGCTTCATATGCAGGATAGCAATGAGCTCTTTCAGCTTGTTGACCAGAATCGTGCCTATTTAAAGGAATGGCTTCCTTGGATTGATCATATTATCTCTCCTTATCAATACCAGTCGATCATTCCTGACTGGCATAAACAGCTTGCAGATAACAATGGCTTCCAGGCCGGAATTTTTTACAGAGACAAACTTATCGGTATGATATCTCTTCAGCAGCTGGACTGGATGAGCCGCCAAGCAAGCATCGGCTATTATTTAGGAGAAGCTGTCCAAGGAAAAGGAATCATGACTAAATGTGTCGTTGCTGTTTTAAATCACGCTTTTTATTATTTAAACCTCAACAGAATTGAAATACGCTGTGGAGTTAACAATTTCAAAAGTCAAGCAATACCTGAGAAACTTCACTTCAAAAAGGAAGGTATCCTTAGGGACGGAGAATGGCTTTATGATCATTACCATGATTTATATTTGTACAGCATGCTAGAGCGAGATTGGACAGCATTAAATCGCCGTACCTAATCCCCTCCTTTTCCCCTTTTGAATTCTTCTAAAAATACTAAAATGTTTAAAATTATTGGAAATGCGCTATTTAAAAAATAATGCTATTTAAATTCTTACTAAGAATTCTGCATTTAGTGCAGACTAACAATTAGTTTAGGAGTAGCAGCAAAGACAATAACGAATGGTGTTGAGCGCAGTGATTATTTCCAATCTTCTTCTCATACTTGTACTAATAGCCTTTTCTGCCTTTTTTGTTGCAATCGAATTTGCCATGGTCAGAGTGCGACCAAGCCGGTTGAATTCTTTGGAGGCAGCTGGACATAAGAACGTAGCTTCTGCCAAAACAATCACGACCCATTTGGATAGCTACCTATCTGCTTGCCAGCTCGGAATCACCATAACCTCATTGGGTTTAGGCTGGCTCGGTGAACCGACTGTGCTGAAAATTATGGCGCCGGTTGTAGCAAAATTACAGCTGCCAGATTCTGCAGCACATATTATTTCCTTTGTGCTGGCGTTTTCTGTTGTCACTTATATTAATGTTGTCATTGGGGAGCTCTTTCCTAAATCTATCGCTATCCGTTATGCGGAAAGAGTCACCTTGTCTTTATCGAAACCTCTCATTTTGTTTTATAAAATCACCTTCCCTTTTATATGGGTATTGAATCATGCAGCTAGACTAGTAGCCCGCTTATATGGGGTCAAAAGCACTGATACGAATGACAACGCACTGTCAGAAGAAGAGCTTCAGCTTATTTTGAAGGAAAGCTATCAAAATGGAGAAATAAACAGGACGGAATATCGTTATGTCCAACGAATCTTTGAGTTTGATAACAGACTTGCTCATGAAGTGATGGTGCCGCGAACAGAAATGGTAGCATTATCAGAGGACATGCCATTAAATGAGGCCATTACAGCAATCAGCTCTAATCGCTACACAAGATTTCCGATTATGAAAGACGGGAATAAGGATATGATTGTCGGCTTTATCCATGCAAAACAAATATTGACTGATTGTATTAGAGACAGCTGCATGGATAATTCTCCATTAAAAACGTATATTCAACCGATTATTCATGTGATGGAAACAATACCAATCCAACTGCTCTTAATAAGAATGCAGAAGGAACGGACTTCCATTGCCATTCTTCATGATGAGTTTGGCGGGACAGCAGGGCTTGTTACTGTCGAAGATATTTTAGAAGAAATAGTCGGAGATATTATGGACGAATTCGATGTAGACGAAAAGCCTTCCATCGAGAAAATCGGCGAAAACCATTATCGAATGGATTCTAAACTTCATATAAATGATGTGAGCCAACTTCTCTCCATTTCCATTGAAAATGACGAAATGCACACGATTGGCGGCTGGCTGTTTTCTGTCAGCTCTGAGTTAAGTTTAGGAGATTCTATTGAATATGAAGGCTATATATTCAAAGTAGCCGAAGTACAAAACGATCACATTTCTTCTATAGAAGTGGTAAAGGCAAAATAACTACATAAGAGTGCGGTCAAAGCTTAAAGACCGCACTAAATATTGAGCAAAAAGACAAACAATGCTTAAACATATTTTTTTCTCTTTCACATAAAATGATAAATAAGAGCTTTAGCCATCATTCAATAAACTGAAAATTGAAAAATTGCATCGTTTGACTGCGCAGTTTGGCTTAAAGTATAATTATTATTATATCTAACGGAAAGATTGAGGTGGTACGATGGGATCGTAAATCTAAAAAGAACTTCTGATTCTTTTCCTAAAATGATTGATCATATCCTAGAACCTACAATCAGCTTCATACAAACTAAGACTAGATCACATTCATTTTAAAAAAGGATCCAGAAATATAGACATGTCAATTAGCCATTTGAAAATTTAATATCATGTATTAATCAGGAGGTGACTCCTTACTCGCCTATTGCGGGATAAGGAAACTTATTGGACATATTTAACTTGGTTATTATAGCCATTTTGATTGCTTTTACTGCATTTTTTGTAGCTTCAGAGTTTGCTATTATCAGAGTGCGCAGTTCTAAAATTGACCAGTTAATGGAGGAAGGCAACAAAAATGCCATTGCCGCAAAAAAAATCATCACAAACCTTGATGAATATTTATCGGCATGTCAATTGGGTATCACCATTACAGCACTTGGCATCGGGTGGCTTGGTGAGGAAACAATTCATGACATTCTGTTACCTTTATTCCATTTTATTCACATTCCGGAAGCAGCTGTGACAATCTTGTCCTTTTCCATATCATTTGCCATTATTACGTTTCTTCATGTAGTAGTGGGAGAATTGGCTCCAAAAACATTCGCTATTCATAAAGCAGAATTAATTACCTTAATGGCAGCAAGACCATTGATTGCTTTTTATAAGGTGCTGTACCCATTCATTTGGGTCTTAAACGGATCTGCAAGAATCATTACTCGCATGTTTGGATTAAAGCCTGTTTCTGAAAATGATTTAGCCCATTCGGAGGAAGAACTTCGCATTATTGTCTCTGAAAGTTTTAAAAGCGGCGAAATAAACCAATCAGAGTTTAAGTATGTAAACAAGATTTTCGATTTTGATGATCGCATCGCAAAGGAAATTATGGTTCCGCGTACAGAGATCATCTCATTGGAACAAGAAAGCAACCTTGATGACCTAATGGACGTCATTCAAGGTGAACAGTTTACAAGATACCCTATTACAGATGGTGACAAGGATCATATTGTCGGCATGATTAACGTCAAGGAAATTATGACCGCATTGATTCGTTCAAAAGATTTAAGCGCGAAAAAGCTAGATTCCTATATTCGTCCAGTTATCCGAGTCATTGAAACCGTTCCAATCCATGATTTGCTCGTTAAAATGCAGAAGGAACGAATTCATATGGCGATATTAATGGACGAATACGGCGGAACCTCAGGTTTAGTAACAGTTGAGGACATCATTGAAGAGATTGTCGGTGATATTCGCGATGAATTTGATATGGATGAGATTCCAAGCATTCAAAAGGTGAAGGAAAACCACTTTATCCTCGATGCAAAGCTGTTGATAACACAAGTCAACTCCCTGCTGTCCATTGAGATGGATGATGAGGATATTGATACATTAGGTGGCTGGATTTTGACTTCTGATTATGATGCAACAGAAGGAGATATCCTGACATTCGATTCCTACAGCTTTAAAATAATTGAAATGGAAGACCACCATATTAAATATGTGGAAGTAATGAAGATGCGCGAGCTTGAGGAGCTTCCTGAAAGCTCCAGCCAAAGGCAGATAGCTCAGCCAGCTGTTTCCCCATCAGAAGCAGAAATCGTATAAAAAGAGGAGGGACAAATCCCTCCTCTTTTATTTTTCTTTTATTCTCCATTGCCGGCACTTTCGTCAAACTTATATCCTACTCCCCAGATTGTATGAATAAACGGCTGTTCTTTTGTGCCAATCTTATTGCGGAGCCTTTTAATATGAACATCCACTGTTCTTTCATCTCCATAGAACTGATAACCCCATACTCTGTCAAGCAGCTGCTCTCGAGTGAACACCTGTTTCGGATTGCTTATCAAATAATAAAGCAGATCAAATTCCTTCGGAGTCAAGTTGGAAAGTGTCTTGCCATTATAGATTACTTCTCTCGTTTCTTTGCTGATTTTAAAATGTTCGCTTGTCAGGAAATTAGAATCCACTTTGCTGACAGCATCCTTCTGATAACGGCGGGTAACAGCTTTAATTCTCGCCATCAGTGTCAATGGGCTGAATGGTTTCGTCACATAATCATCTGCACCCATCTCCAGTCCGAGCACCTGATCTGACTCACTGTCTTTTGCAGTCAGCATGATAATTGGAACAGAGCTGACCTCTCTTATTTTCCTGCAGATTGTCACGCCCTCCATTCCAGGCAGCATCCAGTCGACAATGATGATATCCCACTCCTGATTTTCCATAAAATAATCTAGCGCTTCTTTACCATTATGTATAAATACGCCTTCATAGTTTTCCTTTAGAAAAAACATCTCCAGCATGGAGCATACACTTTCATTATCCTCTATAACAAGTATTTTCATATCCATTCATCCTCACAGGCATTAACATGCGATTTAATTATCACTATTATAGCAAAAAAAGCATTTAAGCATTACTTCTGATGCAAAAAATCGTTATGTATAGCCTCATAAAAGAATGGGCATATAGACAAAAAACCGGACATCTGTCCGGTTTTTTCCTTAAATCCAAGTAGTTGTTTTTTCTAATGGCAAGCGGTCTGTTTCTCTACCAGGAGCAGCTGCCTTTCCGACTGTGATAAGCATTATCGGCAAATAGCGCTCAGAGATTTGGAACTCTTCCACAAACTTCCCGCGGTTGAAACCGCCGATAGCACATGTATCCAGTCCTTTGCCTTTTGCTGCAATCATTAACTGCATAGCAGCCAAGGAAGCATTAGAGTTAGCTGCATCTCTAGGATATACGTCGTTAGAGTATGCTCCTTTAATCTGGCCTTTAATAACATCAGCAAGCTCTTCTTTTATTCTGCCTTTTTCCATATCTTTCCCGAATACTTCTTCTGCGTTTTTATCTGCTTCTAAATCACCTAGCACAGCGATAACACAAGATGACTGTGTTATCTGTTGTTGGTTGAAAGCAATCGGAAGAAGTTTTTCTTGTGCTTCATTTCCATGAAAAACAACAAAATGCCAATGCTGCAGATTCCAAGCAGACGGCGCTCTACCTGCTAACTCAAGAAGCTCTTCAATTTCTTCCTTTGATAATTGATAGCTCTCGTCGTAAACTTTCACGGCTCTGCGTGCTTTTAATATATCCATAAACTGTTCACTGCTAATTTCTGTAGTCATTGGTACCCTCCATTTTACTTACTTTTTGTAACTAACTAATGAAATAATAACCTTGAAAAGTTTTTTCGTCAAGAATATGATAATATATACACTATTATTATTATGGACATAAGGTATATCCTTGCTCCCAGTATTAAGGAGAAAAAATGATTGACATTATCGCATTAACAAAACAGAATACGTTAGAAACTGGCCTGACTATGGAGGACTTGCAGGAAGGCAATTATGAGTGGTATTGGATTGATTTCAATAGCCCTGTGGATAGTGAAATTGAATATTTACGGGAGCCTCTTCAATTCCATCCCCTATCTATTGAAGATTGCCTCCATAATCTGCAGCGTCCTAAAATAGACTATTTTGACGAGTATACTTTTTTGGTTACCCACAGTCTTGAAGCTAAAACATATGCGAAAGAAGAACTTAATCTTTTTATAGGTGATAATTATATCGTCAGCTTTCATAAGGAACCTTCCATCGAAGTCCAATTTGTGGCCAAAAAGCTCTTAGGTGAAAAAAAGCCAGCTAAGTGGAGTCAATTCACTGTACTTTATGAATTATTAGACCGACTTGTTGACAACTATATACCCATTATTTATGAAATTGAAGATTTTCTGAATGAAATTGACGAAAACCCTGAAAACAAATCAATGGAAGTATTATTAGACGACCTTTATGAAACAAGGCATCGATTATTATCTGTGCGCCATACAGTTGTGCCGATGAGAGATCTCCTCTATACATTGTTAAACACAAAAAGATTAACAGCTGTTTCTAATAAACGGGAATACTACTCAGATATTTACGACCATTTATTGAAGCTGGCAGAAGTAATTGAATCTAACAGAGAAATGACTGCTGATATTAGAGACAGCTACCTGTCTTATAATGCCCACCAGTCCAACCGCATTATGCAAATCCTGACAGTGATTACAACCATATTCATGCCACTGAGCTTTCTTGCTGGCCTTTACGGCATGAATTTCCGGTATATGCCTGAGTTAAACTGGAAATATGGTTACTTTAGTTTATTAGGAACAATGGTTCTGATAGCTTGCTGCATGTTCTTATACTTCAAACGAAAAGGCTGGTTTAAATAAAGCCAGCCAAGCTTCTTCTTGAAGCTTTAGAATATGCCAACTAAACATCTGTATGATAAAATAATACTAACCCCTCTATTTAGAGTATCCCCTTTATATTTGCCCTTTTTAAATTTTAATAATTCTTAAAATTCACTATATTGATTGGAGGAAACTGAATGGAATCACCACAGCTTGAAACATCTATAAATATGGAAAAACCGCAGCATAAAGTGCTGCCTAAAAGCGTTCTATTGAAAAGAGCACTTTTTATTATCTTAGGAAGTGTCATGATGGGAATTGGCATTGAAGAATTTCTTGTTCCTAATCAAATCCTTGATGGCGGAATTGTCGGTATTTCCATTATCCTTTCCCACTTGCTATCCGTTAAGCTAGGCTTCTTTATCTTCCTTTTGAATATTCCGTTTTTTTACATCGGTTATAAACAAATTGGGAAGACATTCGCCCTTTCCACATTATTAGGAATAACGGTTCTTTCCATAACAACCATTCTGCTTCATGATGTACCTGTATTTACAGAAGATTTACTGCTTGCAACTGTTTTCGGCGGAATTATTCTTGGTGTTGGCGTTGGCATCGTTCTTCGCTTCGGAGGCTCATTGGATGGCACCGAAATACTCGCACTTCTTTTCAGTAAGAAACTTCCCTTTTCTGTCGGAGAAATTATTATGTTTTTTAACTTTTTTATTTTTATTACGGCAGGTTTTGTTTTCACTTGGGATCGTGCAATGTATTCCATCATCGCTTACTTTATTGCCTTTAAAGTGATCGATATTGTCATAGCTGGACTCGATGAATCAAAGTCAGCCTGGATTATCAGCGATAATGCTGAAGTGATTGGTGAGACAATTATCGCAAGATTAGGACGGGGGGTAACTTATCTGAAAGGTGAAGGTGCCTATACTGGCGATAATAAGAAAGTCATCTTCTGTGTCATCAACAGATTGGAAGAAGCGAAGCTGAAGCTGATTGTAGAGGAGCTGGACCCAACTGCTTTCCTTGCAGTAGCTAATATTGCAGAGGTTCGAGGCGGACGCTTTAAGAAAAAGGACATTCATTAACATAGAAATAGAGTCTTGCGCTTTTGCCTGACTCTTTTTTTGCTTTAACATCCATAACGTCTATTTAATCTTTTACTTGTCAACACTTAAAACTAGCTATTGTTTGCTTCCGCTTACAAGCATCGATAAAATATGACATAAGAACTTAAAAATGAAAAAGGGGGAGACATATTGAAAAAGAAGGCAACCATCTATATTACTTCGCTTTCTTTGCTCGTCTGTTTGATGTGGATGTTTGGTCTCGGCTGGGTGCTTGTCGATTATGCCCAAGGCTCTAAGAAGGAATTAGACACATCCAATAAACCTGCAGAAGCAGCACCATCTGGAGGGGTACAGCTTTTAGCTCTAGGAGATTCTCTTACAAGGGGAACTGGCGATGAGGCAGGAAAAGGCTATATCGGCTATCTGAAAGACAAGCTGTCTGATAAAACAGATGAAGACATTACACTAAAAAACTATGGTATTAAAGGCCAAACCTCTACAGAGCTCTCGGCCCAGGTCAAGCAGCAGGAAATACAGCGGCAAATTAAAAATGCCGACATCATTTTTATTACGATAGGCGGAAATGATTTATTCCAGGGTGGAGAAACACTATCCCATTTTGATGATGGTACTGTTTCCAAATTATCTGCAACCTATAATCAGAATTTAGAGGATATTTTGACAACAATTAGAGCGACAAATGAGAAGACACCAATTTACCTGATTGGTCTCTATAATCCTTTCAGTGATTTGGAAGATAGTGAGCTTACCTCTAAAATTGTCCGGGACTGGAATTATGAAAGTGCGGAAACGAGTGCAGCTTTTGCGAAGACAATCTTTGTTCCTACATATGATATTTTTCAGCAGAATGTCCAAACCTATCTTTATTCAGACCATTTCCATCCGAACAAACAAGGATACGAATTGATGGCAGACAGAGTCGCTTCCTTAATTTCCTGGGAGGTAGAAGAAAATGAGTGAAACAACACTGGCAGTTAAAAACCTGACGAAAACGATTGGGAAAAGAAAGATTATTAAAGATATCAGCTTTGAACTGAAAAGCGGAGAAGTATTTGGTTTTCTTGGACCAAACGGAGCCGGAAAAACAACAACAATTCGAATGCTTGTCGGTTTGATTAAGCCAACCTCTGGTTCCATCCAAATTTGCGGCTATGATGTTAAAAAGGATTTTTCTAAAGCAATGGAAAGGCTTGGTTGCATTGTAGAAAATCCAGAGCTATATCCTTACTTAACCGGCTGGGAAAACCTGCAATTTTTTGCGCGCATGTTAAAGGGGGTTGATGATAAACGGATTGAAGATATCATCGAGCTTGTCGGTTTGAAAGACAGAATTCATGATAAGGTAAAAACCTACTCACTCGGGATGAGACAGAGACTTGGCATCGGGCAGGCACTTTTAAGCAGACCTAAAGTTTTAATACTTGATGAGCCGACAAATGGTTTAGATCCATCCGGCATAAGAGAAATGAGACAATTTATCCGCTTTTTGGCGGAAAAGGAAGGCTTAAGTGTTTTAGTTTCAAGCCATCTCCTCAGTGAAATCCAGCTGCTTTGTGACAGAGTCTCAATCATCTTGAATGGCAAGATTATTCATACAGAGTCTGTTCAATCCTTGCTTACTGCACAAGAAAGAATTATTTGGCGCTTTACTCCTATGGATGTTGGTATTGATCTATTAAAGAGCGTCTCTCCTTCTGTCAAAATTGACGGCGAAAACGTCATTACGCCTTTTTTAGAAGAAGAGGCAAGCAAGTGGAGCAAAATGTTGTTTGAGGCGAATGTTAATATAATTGAAATGAATAGACAAATTCCTTCTTTAGAGCATCTCTTCCTTGAACTGACAGGAGGTGGCACGATTGAGTAATCTTGTCTATAACGAAATGCTTAAGCTTGTTAAGAGCAAAAGGCTGTATATTGTTACCTTAATTATTGCCGTGATGATTGCTATGTTCACATATGCACAGTTTCGCGAAATGGAAAACTTAAAGAAACGATTAGGAGATGTGGATTGGCGGACAACCTTGCAGCAATCCATTATCGACACTCAAAATAGAATAGGCTCAAGCGGGATTTCTGACGAATGGCGGAATCAGCTAAAAGTCCGAATCAGTCAATCCCAATATTATCTTGATCATGATATTAATCCGCAGGAGCCTGGGGCGCCAACATTTCTGCGAGTGTTTCTTGATAACTCTATGCAGCTTTTGCTGCCGTTAATGGTGATGATTGTCGCAGCCGACCTAGTTTCATCTGAAAGGAGCATCGGCACCATAAAGCTGCTCTTAACAAGGCCGGTCCGCCGCTGGAAAATATTGCTCAGCAAATACATCACATTGGTGCTGTCCATCTCGTTCATCTTGTTTATGTTCGGTTTATTTTCTTATCTTATCAGCGGACTGTTCTTTGGCTATGTAGGCTGGACTGCTCCAATCTTGACTGGATTTACGGTCCAAGCTGGAGAGCTTAATACTGCAGGAGTCCATCTCGTTCCTCAATGGCAGTATATATTGATGGTGTTTGGTTTAGCCTGGTTTGTCTCCCTTGTTGTCGGGACCCTTTCCTTTATGCTGTCTATTCTTGTCAGGAGTACAGCTGCTGGCATGGGAGTGATGCTTGCCTTTTTAATTTCTGGGACCATCATCTCTAATATTGCATCATCATGGGAAGCTGCCAAATATTTATTTATGGTGAACTTGAGGCTAACCGATTATTTGCAAGGAAATATCCCGCCTATTGAAGGCATGTCCTTGCCGTTTTCGTTAACAGTATTGGCAGTTTGGGGAATTGCGGCATTAGCTGTTTCCTTTTTCACTTTTACAAAAAAGGATGTCTATTAAAAAAAATCTGGGTTCCCCCCAGATTTTTTTTATGGCTGCTCAGGTTCGCTTACCGTTAAAGAAATAAACTTATCATTCTTTATATCATGTTTAATTGTCACTTGAACTGTTTTCTCTTTGCTATTTTCCTTCACTATGAACTGAAAGCTGTCTTCCACTTCCATTGTCGATATTTTCTTTCGGCCCATGTATTTATAGTCTGTAACAGCTTGTTCAGGATAATCTGCTTTGACTACAGCAATGGCAATGCTCCCATACTTTTCATAATCCACTTTCTGGACTGCTATATTATGGGATGGAAACAAAAATCCCATAATAAGAATAGAAGCAACTAAAATAGGAAAAGCCCGATTTTTCATAGTAATCCTCCGTTTGGTTTTTTTCCTATTATCTGTAGTCTAGATTCTTTTTATGTACATTTTCCAATTGTTTTGCTTCCTCGAGCAAAACAGACGTAACATGAACATTCCGCTTCCATTCTTCACCGAATGTGTCCATTGGCGGATTTGTCTCTTCAACAGAAGGACAAATTTCAATGGTGAATGCAGGCAAATGATAGGTGCTGATAAACCAGTCTGTATAACCTGAGCCAATTGCGTCCACATCAGGAGTGCCGAGGTCATAGCCTGTTGTTTCTGCCAATTTTGCAGCAATAGCTCGGTCTCTTTCTGTGTTTTCCTTATTGTTGTATTCCCAATAAATCTCTTGGCCAGAGGAATGATAAGCGACAGCAATTGTCGGCTTGATTTTTTCCGTCAAGCTTACGATCGCTTGAACCTCCTTTGCTTCAAGCGGTTTTTTGCCTTTATAATTCTTATAAGAAGGCTTCGGACTTTCACCCTTCAACTCATCCCAGCCTGCCGGATATTGACGGTTTAAATCAATTCCTCTTCCATTGCTTTTCCAGCGGGTGAAGTCTTTCGATCCTTCATTCATCCTTTTTAAAGAAATACGTGAAAACAGCGGAAACTTCTGCAGGTCTCCCTGCTGGATGGTAACACCATCTGGATTGAGCATCGGCACAAACCAGATAGAATACTCTCCCATACGGTTATACAAATCCTCCTGCTGTACTTGATTTTCAATCATTTTCATCATTAAAAGAGCAGTGATCCACTCTCTGCCATGATGCGCTCCGCTAATCAGAATGGATTTTTCACCTTTTCCAACTTTTATTCCGTACAGCTTTCTCCCATATTCTGAATAGCCAATTGTATGTACTTCCAATTGCCTTTTGTATCTGCTTTTCATTTTCCATATATCTCGCTGATATTCATCATATGTGTATTGCTCCTCCCTGCTTAGCTCCTTTCCTAAAACTTTAGCTGAAGATGGAAGGAAAAGTGCAAGGCAAAGCATAAAAATGGTTATTTTCTTCATATTGCCCTCCTTTTCCCTTTTATTTTTTATCAATTACAGATTTTTATTCAGCTTTTTTATACAGGTAAAAAAAGAAAACCCTGATAATTCAACATAGCCAAGTTTTAGAATGAGATTTTGTTCAGATCAGCTATATACTATAAGTATCTCCTTCAAACAAAAGGAGGCGGACAGCTTGAATAAAGTCGATTATGATCGTGCACTGTACTACACCCATCGTTCAGAATGGGATAATCTTTTAATATTAATGGTGCGCACTAAGGATCATTTTCTTTCAAAAAAAATTGAACATTTCCTGCACGCCTATAATTTCGAACATGATTATACTGTAATCGAGAATCATTTATATTCTTTGCTCCGCTACATTGACCATGCCAACGACAATGTAAGCGGATATGACATTCACACAACAATGATGTAAAAAAGAATTCCACCAAAAAAAAAACCGCGGTTAGGGTTCCGCGGTTTTTTACTTCATTAAAATCTTTTATGTTTATAATTAATTTCATAAAGATCGTCTCTTCTGTCCTTCAAATGTCTTACTGTACCATTTTGCCGTTTACGGCGAAGCACTTCTAAATCTACATCGCCAATCATGACCATTTCAATATTCGAATTCGTCTCACCGACAATTCCATCTCTTGCAAATTCAAAATCAGATGGTGAAAAGATCGCAGACTGGGCATATTGAATATCCATGTTTTCGGTCTGCGGTAAATTACCGACAGTCCCTGCGATAACAGTGTAAATTTGGTTTTCCACAGCTCTTGCTTGAGCACAATAGCGGACACGTAAATATCCTTGGCGGTCTTCTGTACAGAATGGTGTAAAGATGATTTTTGCGCCCATATCTGTCGCAATCCTTGCAAGCTCCGGAAATTCAATATCATAACAAATCAGAATCGCAATTTTACCACAGTCTGTGTCAAATACACGAACTTGATCACCTTGGCTGATTCCCCACCATTTCTGCTCATTCGGAGTAATATGAAGCTTATATTGCTTCTCAATGCTTCCATCTCGTCTAAATAAATACGAGATATTATAAATCTCTTCATCGTCTTCTTGCACAAAATGGGAGCCCCCGATAATGTTAATATTGTATCGGATCGCAAGACTGGAGAACAGCTCTATATACTGCTCTGTATATTGCGTCACTTTACGGATAGCATTTATCGGTATCTTCTCGTCAAGGAAAGACATAAGCTGTGTTGTAAAAATTTCAGGAAATACAACAAAATCAGATGAGGCATCTGATGCAACATCTGTATAATACTCAACTTGGTTAGCAAAGTCCTCAAAGCTGTCAATTTGCCGCATCATATACTGAACTACACAGATTCTGACAGGATAACTGCTTTTGAAAAAACGCTTTGACTGCGGCAAATATTCAACATTATTCCACTCCATTAACGTCGCATATTTGCTGGACTGCTTATCATCCGGCAGATAATTAGGGTTTATGCGCATCATCGTAAAACCGTTAATCAGCTGGAAGGATAATACAGGATCGTAAATCCGGTGATGGATAACTTCTTCCACATACTCTCTCGCAGACATTTCATTTTCATATTTATAAAAGTTCGGGATTCTGCCTCCAATAATGATGCTTTTCAAATTTAGGCGGCGTACCAGTTCTTTGCGCGCTTCATAGAGGCGATGACCTATTTTCATTCTTCTATACTTTGGATCAACCATAACTTCAATACCATATAAATTATAGCCGTCTGGATTATGATTCGTTATGTACCCTTTGTCTGTAACATCATCCCATGTATGTCTGTCATCATAC
The DNA here is from genome assembly GCF_022049065.2 of Niallia sp. Man26. Taxonomy (NCBI): domain Bacteria; kingdom Bacillati; phylum Bacillota; class Bacilli; order Caryophanales; family Bacillaceae; genus Niallia; species Niallia sp. Man26. The sequence goes on along the minus strand of NZ_CP095743.1, from coordinate 692,666 downwards.
TCATCAAAATTGATAATCAGGCTAGAACATGACCCAATAATTTCTCCATTATATTCAGCAACAAATTGCCCCTCCTGAAATAAATCCAAATGGCTTTTTAGCTGGGCTTTCGTCCACGGTTCCATGCCAGGAAAGCACTCTGCCTGAAGCTGCATAATTTTGTCTATATCTTTATATTCTGTATTTCTGATAATCAACCGCTTTTCAAACTTGGATAAATCTAGTTTTGTCATTTAAGCTGCTCCCTTTTTCCACTTTTTAATTCTACATTTCCCTATTTCCCTGTAAGATAATCTTGTTATGAACATAATATTATGTATATGCAAAAAAAAGAGCCGCAGGCTTATCCTGCGGCATCTTTATATTAAATGTTCATTGGCTGCCTCTACATAAATACTTAGGCTTTTATCTTTTTTTGTGAAATTATCCAGACGGAAAGGGAAAAATAACTCGAACTCATCTAAAATCTCGACATTCTTTTCGAATAATGAATCATATTGGTCACTTTCTTCCGCATTCTCGACGATAGAAATAATGGTCTGCAATGCTGCTATAACTTGGTAGGAGTTTTTTAGGGTGCTAAGCATATAGGCTTGCTCTTGTGTTAAACGCAGTACATTCAAACGTGAGAACTTGTTAATTTCATCGTCAGAAAAAAAGTCGGGGAAAATGGACGTATAAAAAGTTTGTATAAGTTCGTTTATTTGCTCTTCCTGTGCAGGTGTTGAAGCATAAGCTACCTTCATTGGATTTTACCACCCTCTTTAAAAATATACATAAAGTATTATCAATAGAATAACATAGACCACATCCAGTTTTCCGTGGTAATTAAAACCATGATATGATGGGTTATGCAAGATTATTAATAATTGCCAAAACCAGCACTAATGGAGGTTTAATTATGCATTTCGAAAGAAAAGGAGAATGGATGCAGCTGGCTATACCTGCTAAATGGAAGAATATGTCTCTTGAGGACTTATTCCGCACGGTAATGCTTGCATCTAAAAAACAAGTGCATCTTTTCAAGATGCAAAAAAAAGTAATGCTGAACAATAAAATAATCACAAATTGGCTCACAACATTAACTACTGGTGATACGTTATCCATTAAGATGTTTGATTCGCAGTCTGCTAATATAGAACCTACCTATATGGAGCTAAACATTGTGTATGAAGATGACTTCTTATTAATCATAAATAAACCTGCAGAGATAGATACCCATCCTAATTCCTTAGAAGATGTTTCCTCCCTTACAAACGGGGCAGCATTTCATTTGTTAATGAATGGAGAGGAACGACAGCTTAAACATATTCATCGACTAGATCGGAATACAACAGGCTGTATATTATTTGCCAAGCATGAACTAATTGGAAATATGTTAGATTATGCTTTGCGGGAACGGAAAATAAAAAGAACCTATTTAGCTCTTGTTCACGGATATGTTAAAGGAAAAAAAGGCAAGATTGACAAGCCAATTGGTAAAGACCGTCATCATGCTACAAGAAGAAGGATCTCAGAAAATGGACAAGCCGCTGTCACCAACTACAGAAAGCTTGCTTATTTTCCTGAAAAAGATTTATCATTAGTTTCCTGCAGTCTGGATACTGGCAGAACGCATCAAATCCGCGTCCACTTAAGTTCCATCGGCCATCCTCTTGCAGGAGATATTCTGTACGGCGGAACACCTGTGTATAGCAGGCAGGCTTTGCATGCAGCAAGGCTTGAGCTGACACATCCGATTACAGGGGAAAGCTTAACAGTATATGCTCCTTTCCTTGATGATCCGCCAGTATTTCCTGAAAATGCACTTACGCTGCTCGGAGAATAAAAAAACGGGATAAAGGCACTCTGCCTTTATCCCGTTTTTTAGTTATATTTACGCTGTTTTGCGCATCTTTCTCAAAATAAAGCTTAAAACAAACACTAGAATTACTGCTCCAATGATACTTGGAATGATAGCGAAGTCAGCAAGTGTTGGACCCCAATCTCCTAGAATTAATGACCCTAACCATGCACCGACAAATCCGGCGATAATGTTACCGATAATTCCTCCTGGAATATCCTTCCCGACAATCAGCCCTGCAAGCCAACCGATAATACCACCTATAATTAAAGACCAAATAAAGCCCATCTTAAACACTCCTTTTAGTTCCATTTTGTTAAGTAAAAATTGCGATAGCAAGGTAACATTAGCTGCAGCTTGTTTGTAATTCTTTTATGCTATCTGCTTGTACTCTATATTTACCACATGTTTTTATTTTTAAACCTAGCAGTATAACAAGAAGGTGCAAGCCGTCAAAACAGCTTGCACCTTCTTATATACTTTAGATTAAAAAATCATTTTATCTGGATCTTGGCCAATTCGTTCATTCATATTTAGGCTGTCAATTAAATTCATTTCTTCCATGCTTAAGCGAAAATCAAAAATATTTCCGTTTTCTGCAAGGCGCTTTATCGAGGATGTTTTTGGTATGACAATGATGTCATTTTGAACATGCCATCTTAATATAATTTGCGCTGGTGTCCTGCCATGTTTTTTGGCAATATAATTGATTGTCGGTTCGTTCAGCAGCCTGCCGTTGGCCAGTGGTGACCAAGCTTCCACTTTAATATTTAGCTTCTTGCAGTATTCTCTTAATTTCTCCTGAGTAAGGCGGGGATGCAATTCTATTTGATTTACAGCCGGCTTTTCATTACAGGTGGAGAAAAGCTTGCTTAGATGATGTTCTTGAAAATTACTGACGCCAATCGCCTTAACAACCCCTTCTCCATACAAACGCTCAAAGGCTTTCCAAGTCTCGATATATTTATCCTTGCCAGGCCAATGTATTAAATATAAATCTACATAGTCCATATCCAGTCTTCGCAAACTAGCTTCAAAAGCTCTTAACGCAGCATCATAACCATGCTCATCATTCCAGAGCTTCGTTGTTACAAAAACGTCCTTCCTAAAGACAGCGCTTTCTTTTATTCCTTCACCAACCTCTAGTTCATTATTATAGAAGGAAGCAGTGTCAATTGACCGAAACCCAAGATCAAGTGCTGCCTTGACCGTTTCCACTGTCGGCCTGCCACCTCCAAGATTATAAGTGCCAAGACCGATAAGAGGCATTTCTATCCCATTATGCAGTTTCAAATTATGATGGATATTCATAGACACCTCCAAAAGAATGAAGACATAAAAATGGTTGCAGCAATTATGATTGCTGCATTAAGTTAGTTACTACCTATATGTATTATTTTCGCAACATATATAGAACTGTTTTTTCCCACCATTTCCAAGGCAGATGCTCTTTTAGGAAGATAGTCATTCCCACACCTTTTCCAAGACGATACCTCAGTTTTGGCTTTTTCGTTTCTGCTATCACAACGATTTTACGGGCAACCTCCAGTGGATCTCCATACTTATGTTCTCCCTGTTTTAAATAAGCCTCAACACTTTCCAGCTGACTGGCGTACGGGGAGCTTGCGAGCTGCGATTTTTCTGTAATTTTTTTCCCCTCAGTCCAAATATTTGTTTTATAAGAACCAGGCTCTACTAATGTGACATATATCGAAAAAGGAAGGAGTTCTAGTCTAAGCGACTCACTCCAGCCTTCCAGGGCAAACTTTGAGGATACATACGGACTTAAGCCAGGGAAACCAATTTTGCCGCTTATGCTGCTCATCATGATTATTTTACCGTATCTGTTGCTTCTCATCATTGGAAGAAAAGCTTGCGTTACAGCAATAGCACCAAAAAAGTTTGTTTCCATTTGTTCCTTGTACTCTTGCAGCGAAATTTCCTCTGCGAAGCCTGCCCCCGCAAAACCAGCATTATTAACAAGAATATCAAGCTTCCCCTGTGCTTCGACCTTTTCCTTCAATGCTGTAATGGATTCTGTGCACGTAACGTCAAGTATTTCCAAGGCAATTCGTTCATGCACCTCCAATTTCTTCGCTACTTCTATTAGCTTGGCCCCTTTTTGCCTATTACGAACTGCTGCAATGACTTCATAACCCTCTTTAGCAAACTCTAATGCTGTGATGAATCCGAAACCGCTGCTCGCTCCTGTTACTAGAACTGTCTTTGCCATTATATCCCCCTTATAAGCCGTTATCATATTCTTCCTTCAAAATAGACATTAAATAAATGGACTCATACCGCCCCATAATTTTGACGGCTTCCCGCTGCAGCCCCTCTACGTGAAATCCTGCTGATTTATATAAATCCTTGGCCCTTTTGTTATGTTCCACCACATCAAGCCACAGTCTGTTCGCATTTTGCTGAGTAAATGCCCAACTTTTAAGTAACAGCAGCATTTGTCTTCCATAACCTCTCCCTTTATGAGAAAAAGCGGTTCTTTTCAATTCTATGCTGTTGTTTTCGTTTAGTAAGCCATTGACTAATAAATAACCGACAGGCACCTCTAAATCTTTACTAATAACAGTTAAATGAAGAAGGTTTTGATCCTGCACGATTGCATCTATATGCTCATCGACTGTCCATTGCTGGATAAACGGAGAGTTTTCCGAATCACTTTCTGTTCTCAAAATATACGGTAAATCCTCTTCAGTTGTTTTCCTAATAAATATCATATCATTTTCCAACATATCACTCACTCCAATGGCAAATATTAAATCATATATTCTATTCCATATCAGAGGTATTGTGACAAGCTTAATGTTTAACAATAACAGTAAAACAAAGAAAAGATTTGTAAATACAGTATAAAGAATGTAAATAACATAAGGTTCCAATTTATATTTTTTGTAAACCAATTATTAAGTTTTTGTAAATTTTTCGTCTAAATACTTTAAGATTCGACAATTTTCCTATAAACTATGTAAGGCTTGACTATTTTGGGGTCTAAATTAAATCGGGGGTAACAATTATGGTTTTCAAAAAACAAGATAAATTCGCTGTACTTTTAAATAATATTGCAACGAACTTAAAGGAAGGCGCTGACTATTTCGCAGATTACAAAATCACTAACGTAAGCGACTTAAAAACGTTTTCCGAAACCATGAAAGAAATTGAAACAAAAGGTGATACATACATCCATGATGTAATTACTGAGTTAAATAAAGCTTTCATCACTCCTATTGAAAGGGAAGATATTCTTGCACTTTCTATGAGCATGGATGATGTTCTTGACGGACTTGAGCATTGTGCTGCTTTGTTTGAGATGTACAATATCACAACAGCTGACGAATTCATGATTCGTTTTGTTGAAGCAATTAAAAGCTGTGGAGTAGAAATTCAAAAATCAGTTGAACTTCTATCAACGAAAAAACTTCCAAAAATCAGAGAATATGCAATTCGTATTAAAGATACAGAATCAAAATGTGACGGCATCCTTCGCCAATCAATTAAGCATTTGTTCTCAGTAGAAAAAGATCCAATTCGCATCATTCAATACAAAGAAATCTACGAAAACTTAGAAGACATTGCTGACTACTGCCAAAATGTTGCCAACACACTTGAAAGCATCATTATGAAGAATGCGTAAGGAGTCCTAACAAAAATGGATATGATTTTATTTATAACAATTTTGATTGTCTTTTTTGCATTGGCTTTTGATTTTATCAATGGCTTCCATGATACAGCAAACGCAATTGCGACTTCTGTATCGACAAAAGCGTTAAAGCCAAAGCATGCCATCATCATGGCGGCAATAATGAACTTCGTTGGTGCGATGACATTCACTGGTGTAGCAAAGACTATCACGAAGGATATTGTAGATCCTTTCCAATTAGAAAATGGTTCGACTGTAATATTGGCAGCTTTAATCGCTGCGATTTTCTGGAATCTATTGACATGGTACTTCGGAATACCAAGCAGTTCCTCCCATGCAATTATCGGTTCCATCGCTGGTGCAGCGATTGCCGCATCTGGCTTTGAAGCCCTTAACTATAATGGATTTATGAAAATTATTCAAGCCCTGATTCTTTCGCCAATTATCGCTTTTGTAATGGGTTATATTGTCTATACATTATTCAAGATCTTCTTTAAGGATCTTAACTTAACAAAAACGAACCGCAGATTTAGGATTTTCCAAATCTTCACTGCGGCATTGCAATCATATACACATGGTACGAACGATGCTCAAAAAGCAATGGGTATCATCACAATGGCTCTTATTGCTAACGGCTATTTAACAACAAGCGATATCCCACATTGGGTTCAATTCGCCTGTGCGGCAGCAATGGGTCTAGGAACATCTGTCGGCGGATGGAGAATCATCAAAACTGTCGGCGGAAACATTATGAAAATCCGTCCTGTAAACGGGGTTGCAGCAGACATTACTGGTGCGATGATTATCTTTGGAGCGACATACATCCACCTGCCAGTCAGCACAACACATGTTATCTCCTCTTCTATTCTTGGGGTAGGTGCATCACACCGTCTTAAAGGAGTAAAATGGGGTACAGCTCAAAGAATGCTGATCACTTGGGTAATCACTCTTCCGATTTCCGCAACTGTTGCAGCATTATGTTATTATGTTTTGAATCTGTTCCTATAAAAAAGAGGTCCGATATGGACCTCTTTTTCTATACAGTTGAACGAACGACAAGCTTGGCCTTCAGTTCAATTGGCATTTCCTGTTTCTTGTCTTGCAGCTGCTGAAAAAGCTGAAAGGAACGCCTGCCCATTTCGACAATAGGCAAATCCATTGTCGTAAGCTCGAGGGCTTCAGATATTGGATGGTTATCATAGCTTAATAATGCCAAATCCTCTGGAATGTTCATCTGCTGCTTTCTTGCTTCTGTTATTATGCCTGCTGCTACTTGGTCGCTCGATACAAGCAAAGCATCCGGTCTATCCTTTAATTCCAACAGTTTTTTAACGACTCTTTTTCCATCTTCAATTGACAGGCAGCTGTCAAATACCCATTCCTTCTCTGCAGCCAAACCTAACTTCTGCAAGCCTTCATAAAAGGCTTTTTCCCTCAGCCTGCTGTTGGCGCTTGTCGCCCTGTTGACACAGTAGCCTATGTGCTTGTATCCATTGCTATGCAAAAATTCTAAACCTTGCCTGAATGCACTGTAATGGTCAATATAGACTGCAGCGATATTTTCCTCTGTTACCTTTTCACAGACTATTATCGGATGGTCACTTGCATATTTGCGGAGAATGTCCATATTAGCAGTGTGGGAGCCGATAATCATCCCGTCCACTTGTTTGCTTTTTAGTTTTTCAAGCGCTTCCTTTTCTTTGTTCACATCATAGTTCGTCTGAAATAAATTGATGCTATAGTTATTTTTCAGCGCCTCTTCCCCGATACCGTCAAGCAGGCTTCCATAGTATGGAACAGTAATATATGGCACCATTACACCTATCATGCTTGTTTTTCCTCGCGACAGGTGAACAGCATTCAAGTTTTGGCTGTAATTTAATTTATCAATTGTCTCTAAAACTGCTTTTCTTTTTTCTTCTTTAACATAAGGATGATTATTTAATACTCTTGATACGGTTGTAACAGACACTCCTGATAATTCTGCGATTTTTTTTATATTTCCCATTCGTTCTCTTACTCCCATACAATTTGATCTAAACGGTCACCTATAAAATACCAAGGCTAGCTGAAATTTTCAATGGGGATTTTAATGTGTTTCAGAAGTTCCCCTTCTATTTCAGACAACTCGTCCATATATTTTATTAATAGTATGAACGCAGTTAGGGTGATTTTCAAATGACAGAAAAAATCAGCGCCATATTAATCGGCAGCCTTCTTATCGGGATTGGTGTTAACGGCTTTTTAGTCCCTCATCATCTTCTTGATGGGGGTCTAATTGGCATTGGCCTCATCTTACATTATCATTATGATATCCCGACAGGCTTATCTATGATACTTATCAGCATCCCGATTTATATCATTATTTGGTTTTATAATAAGCAATATATCGCCTACGGTTTATTGGGTTTTCTCATCTCCTCTGGAATGATTGACGTTTGTTCCTTTATGCGCGACACATTTTCCACCAATATTTTAGTCAGTTCTGTGATTGGCGGCAGTATCATTGGAGTGGGTATTGGCATTATGCTTCGCTTCGATACAAGTACAGGCGGAACAGACATGCTTGCCCAAATGCTGTCTAGTATTTTTAAATTCCCTGTCGGCATTATCATCTTTATTATTGATGGTCTTGTTTTATTAGGTGGATTAAGAATCGTCGGTCTTCCTATTTTAGCCGCTTCGTTTTTAACAATTATCTCTGTGGCCCTATTTACTAGTTTGCTAACTAAGAAAGTGAAAACTGTTTAAGCATGGAAAGAAACCTGCACACATATGTGCAGGCTTCTTTTAAAACTTTATTGTTCTTCCGGGATAAGCACTTGCCCAATCTTGCCCATTTTGAGCAATGTTTGCATAATAGCCCGGGAAAGCTGACTTGGCGGATAAGGTTTCACCAAGTAATCAATTGCGCCTAATGCAATGCCCTTTTCCTTCTCATCCAAGGCAGTAGAAACGACAATTGGAATGTTTTTCAGATACTCAGAATCTTTCATTGCTTTCATGATATCCCATCCGTCCATCCTGCTGTCTTCCAGCATTATGTCTAGAACGAGCGCATCTGGCTGTACTTCCTCCATTTTCTTAATTCCATCCATTCCATTTTTGGAATAATAAACTTGGAAGCCGCTTTCCTGCAATTCCTGAATAATCAGCTCAGCCAAGCTGTAATCATCTTCAACGACCATAACTTTATAACGGACCTTTTCATCTGCGACTGCGTCCTTCTCCGAAGTTTCCATATTCCATTCCACAATCGGAAAGCTCATTGTGAAGGTGCTGCCTTTTCCATATTCTGAGTCTATTGTGATATCTCCTTGATGTGCTAGCATGATTTCCTTTACAATCGCAAGACCTAATCCAGTTCCGCCAATTTTGCGGCGGTCCGAATTATCAATTCTGTAGAACTTTGTAAACAGCTTATCATGAGCTGACTCTGGTATTCCTAACCCTTGGTCTTTCACAGCTACTTTCAGCATGCCATCTTCCTGATAGAGGCTGATATCAATAGTTCCGCCTTCAGGAGAATATTTAATGGCATTGCTCACAATATTAGTGAAAGCCTGCTCGATTTTAGACCGGTCTCCTAGTATGAACGAATTCTTTTCCGTATTATGAATTGTTATATGGTGTTTAGTTGCATTGACCGCTTGGTTTTCCACAACTCTTTCCATGATTGGCAGCACTTCAATATATTTTTTCTCATATGTCTGCTTGCCTGCTTCCATGCGCTGTACATCAAGGAAGTCATTAATCAAGGCTGTTAATCTTTTCGCTTCTCCGTATATCGTGTTCAAATACTTCTTCTGACGCTCTGGTTTCAAATCACGATTAATAATGAGCTCTGTAAAACCTAAAATGCTCGCAAGAGGTGTGCGCAGCTCATGACTGACCGTACTTACAAATTCAGACTTCATCTTGTCTACTTCATATTCCATTGTAATATCTCTGTATACGAGAACAGTCCCGAATTTCTCATCGCCTCTGTATAAATGTTCACTATAAACCTTAACTATCTTATCTTCCTTCAATTTATAGGTGAATGACTCTGCAGAAGAATCTCTCATAGACTTACTAATATAAGCAATCAGATCGTCTGTTTCCTCTAATTTTTCCTTCAGCTGCCCTGTCCATTCCTGCCACTTTTGGCCGACAAATATATCAAGCATTCCCTTTCCTGTCATGATCTCATAGAACTTGCTGTTAGCATGGATAATATCGCCATTTGGACTTATTAATTGAATTCCTTCTTGAACATTATTTAAAATATCTGTGTTTAGCAATCTGTCTTTCTCTGTTTGTTCGAATAAGTGAATCTTATCCAATGATATCTCAATCTGTTTAGCTAATGTGCTGAATTCATCCATTTCCAGCTCTGTAAAGCCGCAAGCAAACCTGCTTAGCATCATGATTGCTGTAATACTGCCGGCAGCAGACAAGATTGGGATATAAAGATCATGCACCCTGCCTTTTTCAAGATGATAGCCTTTTTCTGACACATCTAAATCTCTGATGATTGTAAAGCTAAGCTTTTCCTTTTCCAGACGATGATACATCCCTGTATGAAGATGGTTCTTAAATTGCTCTGCTCCTTCATTTGATATGCCAAATGCAGCAAAATCTCCACTGTCTGCTTCTACGATAATACCCCTGTCTGCCTTAATAACATCACACATATTTATGATGATGCTCTCCAGCACCTTCTGCTTATCAAGAGAGCTCGACAGGCCGTTAATAAGCTTGTTTCTGCGCAATAAAGCATCTTCATTGGATTGTACAGTCTCAAGCATTTTTTCTAATTCAAACTGCTGTGCCTGCAGTTCATCTTGCTGTGCAACGAGCTCTTCGTTCTGTGCAAGCAAATCTTGCTCTTTCTCTTGTATGCTCACATACATCCGCTCAAAGGCAACAGATAATGTAGCCAGCTCATCTTGCCTTTTCTTATCATGCTTAATTTCTGCTTCATTTCCCTTTGCCACTTCATTGGCTGCAACTGCAAAATCAGTCAATGGTTTCCCAATCCTCTTGACCATCACTCTGCCGATAAGCAATACTGCGATAAGAACTAGAATGATATAAATTAGAAAACCGACTTGCAGGATGGCGATATGAGTAGTCAGCTTGCTTACCTCACCGCTCAGCGAGTTCGAAACAGACTGTAGGTAATCAGCCATTTCTCCTTGAAAAGAATTAACCCTTTCAGTCGCACCATTATTGGCAATAGCAGCAACTTCCTCTCTATCTCCGCTTTCAAAGTAAGCTATTGCTTCTGGCATTGTTTCATCAAAATAAAACCGATAAAACGACGCCAGCTCTGTTGAAAAGAGTGTGTCTTCTTCTGTTTCAAGCCTTTGGTCAAACTGCTCTATCAGCTTTTCGATCTCAGCCTGCTGACTTTCTGCCGATTCTTTTAAGGCTGTGTTATTGTAAGCGAAATATCCTCTCACATTAAACATTGCATCATTGAGCCTTGTTTCTAGCTGTCTGACTAACGCTTGTTTTTCAACAAGCTCTTCTCGGTTACTTACATACTCATTGTTTACAGAGTTTTGCCAATAAACCAGCACAAGCCCTCCAATAATAAACAGTAGAATGAAAAAGCATATTAAGGCCATAAATTGCCTTGATATGCTTTTTCTTATATAGGAATTAATCTTCATCAAGAATATCCCCTACTTTGTCTAATAGTGCGAGCGGACTGAAAGGCTTTGCCATAAAGTAATCTGCTCCAGCTTCTAATATATGGTTTTGTTCATTTGTCTGGTTTTTTGCTGACAGCATCATTATTTTCAGATGCTTCTTCTCTTCGTCCGCTCTAACCTTTTGGATTACTTCCAGCCCTGTCATAATCGGCATCATATAATCAAGTATTAACAGATCATAGTCATTTTTTGCGATAAGCTGGAGAGCCTCTTCTCCATCTGGTGCTTCATCGACCACGTAATCTTCATCTTCCAGTGTATCTACTATCAGCATTCTCAATACATCTTCATCTTCAGCTAATAATATTCTTTTCATATTTCTCTCTCCCTAATTCCCTATTTTGGAGAAGGCCTCTTGCAGTATATAATAGGATTTTTTTAATCGTTCATGATAGGCTGGTTCTTCCCAGCTTTCCCATTCAAACAGTTTAGTGTCTTCTTGATGAATAGTGTTGTCACTGCCTCTTTCAGGCAATGTTTGCACAATCTTTTTATCTTTTTCCATTACAACCGCAAAATAAATGCCGTCAATGGTTTCGCTGCCTTCCATGCCCTTTTTCCATAAGTCTGCCAATACTTCCTTCTGACTTGGGTCTTTCACATTTAATAAAGCCCACGGCAGGCGAAGCTCGATTGTTTTCTTATCTTTACTTACACTAATATCGGCCAGACTATTGAAATCTTTACTTTCCGGATTGCCGTTTCCGTATAATAATTTTCCTGTTTCATAGGAGTTAAACGGAATTTTTTCCCCTTGTATTTCCAGCTCTTTATTAAGCGCAAGTCTGATTGGATGATACACACCGTTGTTCTTTTTACTTGCATAGCTTTCTTTTTTTATCATATTCAGCAAGTGCCCATAGTGGAAATAATAAGAATCATAGTAGCTGTCAATCAGGATATGCGAATCATTCTGTTCCCCAATCTTAACAGCAAAATCGACACCAAAATCTGTGTTCACTTTTTCCTTGCCATCAAGAACTGTGCTCATTTGCCCTTGATCTGCAAGTGTATCTAATAGAAGATATGTGTGATCAACGTTTAAGTCAACCGGCTCCTTATAAGTGAATTTAAAGCTGATTTGCTGTTCATCAGACGTGACACTCACATCTTGAATATCATTTTCTTCCTTATTATCAGCATTAGCAGTAGTATACAGTGGCGACACATTCAGCTTTTCCCAATCCTCTGTGCTGCCATCAATATAGATGGTTGGCTCATATTTACCAGGATCAAAGCTTAACAGACCGAAATGCTGCTCATTTGTCTGGATATTGGACCAAAACGGTCTTCTGTTCGGATTATCATAATCCATCGTGTTCCATGTTCGCTTAAACCATTCATCCTGCCATGTAAACACAAGTCCGCCTGCATACTTCTCATCAAGAATCATCTGATACAGACTCGCATCCATATTTCCTTGTTCTTCTTCTGAAATAAAGCCTTGATTCATGCCATTAACGTTCTCATGAGTTTTGCCCCTAGATGCTGGCACTCCGAACTCTGCAACTAACACTGGCATATTATGAACCTTTCGCAATTGATTTAAATAGGCTGCATAATTGCTTTGCTCGCCTTGTTTATTCTTATATGTCGAATAGCCTTTTTCATAGTTCAAGAAATCTGGATAATACGGATAAACATGATAAGCCGCAAATAGGCCAGCATGAAAATCATCTGTTTTAGTTATATGGTTGGGATCAACAACCGCCTTATCTTCATCCTCACTCGGCTCTGCAGGATGGTCAAGCAAGTCTGTTGTCACCCAGTTCGTAAAGCTCATCGTATGCTGCCACTTATATTGCTTAGCTTCATAATCTGCTGCATAGTCCATTAACTTTGCAACCCAAATCTCAAACGGAGATGCAGCTTTTGTCTCGAAATAAGTGCCTTTGTATTGTCCTAAGCCACTGTGTTCTTCATCGGTATGATTAACAACATCAGGGTCCCACTCTGTTCCAAGCATAAATCCTAGCACATATTTGGAAACATCATACTCATACTTTCCTGAAGCATGCCCAGCCCTTTTTGGCAAATCAGCATTTCCATGAATAATGTCAATCATGTTTTTAATTTCTAACTGCGCATCTGCTACTACTTCTTCTGAATAAGCATCCTGCTTTTCTGTAAGAACATCTTCATTCACCCAAGAACCGTGGATAAGATACAGAGGCTCTTTTGCACTTTGATTATATTCATACAAGGCTTGATAAAAACCTGGTGGATGAAGCGTGTACACCCTGATTGTATTAGCATGCATCGCACCGATTTCTTTGAACCAGCGGTAATATTCATCTTTTGTAATGGATGTTTCACCTGGAAAGGAGCCTGGTTTTGAAATCCCCATATTTACCCCTTTAATAATGAGATTTTCCCATTTCCCATCCTTTTGAACTTGAATATATTCAGCATTTGTCCGACTGTTCGTTACCATTCCGTCAGCCTTTACTGTCTCTATAGTACTGCCTTCTGTATTATTATTGTGAAGTCCATCCTTCAGCAGGTTTTTCATAAGCGGCACATAAGTATTCCAGTAAAAGGAATTTCTGTATGTGACATATTTCTTCCATAAATCAAAGCCGACTGTTTGATATAAACTTGGAACTTCTGCTTCATCAGCATAATCTCCTGCAAAATAATAGGAAGTGTATTGTGTATTGGCATTTTGCACGATTGCCGGGAAAGTGCTTGGAATTCCGTAACCTTCCAGCTTTTCTTTACCAGTCTCTGAAACTGGAAGCTTATATTGGGCCAGCACCTCTTTTTGATCTTTTGCTGCGATAATATCAAACCAGTAATCATAAGTGGATGTCAGCTCTTCCTTTAAGACAGATTGACCTTTTTCGGTAGTGGAAAATGCGACACCACTGTCTGTTAAGTCCTTGTTATTTAAGACGACAATATAATCATCCTTATTAATCAGTACAAGTCCAGAGCCTGTAAAGCTCCATTCCTTGCCGTTCTGGTTTTTATAGTTATCCTTTACCCAAACAGGTACCTCATCACCATCTAAATCGTCGAAATGCCTGCCGATCCAGCCGCTCCACGATACATTAAGCAGATTGGTGATTTTCTCCCTTGCCTCATCACTTGTAGGACTTGCAAACGTATTAAATTCAGCAATAAGTGTTTTATTGTCTGATTGGAAAAGAGCATTCTCTATTTTTTCTACATCCTCTATTTCCAATCCGCCATATAATTTATCCGATCTCTCCCCAAGATTATTGCTTCCATAAAATTCTTCTTCATAGACTCCATACTGATCTGTCAAATACAAAACATCATAATCACTTAAATCATCAGGGAGTTCGCTGATTTTATAGCTGTTGTCTCCGCTCGGTTTAAAGCCTTTATAATCACTTTGACTGAAGTATTTGTCTTTGTTAGCCTTCACATATTTCTGATTGTTTAATATATAAACAAGGCCGTTATGCTCCCTGTATGTCTTATCAGGAACAGTCTTATCCATAATCAGCACATTCAGTTCCTTTGTCCCTTTAAACTGCCAGAGCCAAAAAGGACTTAATAGTACCGCAAGCCCAATCATGACAAACAGAAAAAAAAGCAATGTATTCCTTCTTTTCATTTAGATACTCCTTTACGACTCATGTCCCCCCAAGATTTTTCACCTTTAATGAGCTGCCAAATCCCTTCACAGCGCCAAAATACTGTCATCGGCCTGTACCATAAAGATTCTGTCAGGGAAAAGAAAAACAGCTTCAATAAATGGGACACTTTTGGATACTTGCGAAGACTCCATTCCTCGAGCAAGACTGCTGCCATTGAAAAAATCGATCCATAAATACAAGAAAGCAAAAATATAAGAATCGCAAATTCCAAATAAATCCCGCCAAAGAAAATCGCGATTACTGTATATAGATATCCTAATATTTCTACGATTGGACCTAAAAACTCTATCAGCCAAAAATAAGGGAAGGAAATCATTCCGATGCTTCCATACTTCGGATTAAATGTCAGCTTGCGATGATTCCAAAGGCTTTCAAACAATCCCCTATGCCATCTTCTTCTCTGTCTCCTCAGGAACTTTATATCCTCTGGAACCTCTGTCCAGCAGACAGGATCAGGCACATAGACAATTCTTTTATTGACCTTAGACTCCTTTATAATTCGGTGAATACGGACAACAAGCTCCATATCCTCCCCTACTGTATTTGTTTGGTAACCTCCAGCCTTAATCACCCATTGCTTCGAAAATACACCAAAGGCACCTGATATGATTAACAGCAGGTTATGCCTGCTAAGCCCAATGCGGCCCATTAAAAATGCTCTTAAATATTCAATAATCTGCATAATAACAAGGGGATGGTTCGATAAACCGATCTCCAATATATTTCCGTCCTTGATCTTACAGCCATTTGCAATTCGGATGCTTCCTCCTGAAGCAACTACCTCCTCATTGCTGTCCATAATCGGCTTCATAACTTTCAGGAAAGCATCACTTTCTAAAACCGAATCTCCGTCCAATGAGCATATATAAGGATAGTTCGAAAAGTTCAAGCCGACATTTAAAGCATCAGCCTTTCCGCCATTATCTTTATCGATAAGAAATAGTCTCGGCAAGAGCTTTGACTGGTAGATAGCCTTAATTGGCTTCGTCTCCACCTGTTTGCGGACTACCTTTTGAACCTCTTCCATATCATAATACTCAATCATTTTTTGCAAAGTTTGATCCTTAGAGCCATCATTTACAACAATGATTTCATATTGCGGATAATCAATGCTCAATAAGGAGCGGACACTCGGAATAATTCCTGCTTCTTCATTATATGCAGGCACAATTATCGAAACAGGCTTTGTATACAGACCGTCAGCAATATCCTCAAAAGACTGCTTTCTATTAAGCTGATATTCTCGTCTAAGCTGCATCATTGATACGATAAGAATAGCTGTGTAAAACGTGATGATAATAATCATATATATAGAAATAAAACCGCCAAAAAACAATACCGCATTTTTCCACCATTCTAAAACCAACTTAATTAGCTCCTTTTAAAATTCCTTTATTGACCCACTCCCAGGCCATATCCCGAGCAAAGGCATCTTTTGAATGCTGAAGCACCTCTTCAAGCACTTTTGTACCATCTTTATATTTCATAATTGATTCTGCCGCCTGAGATCTTACAAACCATGACTGATCATGCAGCAGTTCCTTTAATAGCTTCAAGGCTGTTTCTTGTTTGGCAAAGCCAAGCAGTCTTGCCGCCATCATTCTTTCCTGCCACACACTTGATTGGCATAAAGGAAAATAGTTATCAATATTAGGAACAATCCCTATGTTCGAAATTGCTTTTAAGCTTCTCAGCCTCAGCTCTCCCTCATAGGTTTGAAAAACATTTTCTAAAAAAGTAATATGCTCCAAATCCTTTTTAACACCCATCACATCGAGAATTGCCAGTTTTAGCTCTTCCACACATTCATCAAACCGGGCAATCATCTCTTCAAAAATTGGTGCTTCCAGTCTTGTTAATATGCTTCGATAATCCTTTTCTGCTAAGTATTCCTGCTTATTAATCAGCATAAAAATATCGGTATATTGAAAAGAAGCAAGGATGCGGTAAATCTGGATTTTTTCCTCTTTCGACCGCTTCTTTTCCTGTTCAGCCAACTTAATTAATTCCTCTTTCAGCTCCACCAGCTGAAAGCTCTCAATATGATACAGTGTGTTCATACGAGTGCTCCATTTCCTTGCATTTACATTTTTTCGGTAATAACCTGTCAGATTAGCTGCTGCAAGAATTCTTAAGCTTTGTCTTTCCTGATCTCCCTCGAGTATGTCTGAATACTTTGTAAGGAGCTCCTCAAGTGCTTCCTTCTCTATGTTTGAATCAGCAGAGAAGGACAGCTCATAGCTTCTGTCCTGTAAGAACAGGAAGACATCCTGGGCTATTTTTTCCTTTAAATCATTTATTTGCTGCCGCCTGTTGTTTTCAAGAAGCTTCCTTGCTATTAAGTAAGCAAGGAGGATTAGCAAAATACTGATGGAACCAACTGCAACAACAACTAATAACATAATTTCCTTTGCCACTTTAAACCATCCTTTTAATGAGGCGGACAATCCTTGCCTGAAGTTCTGTCAGACTGAAAGGCTTTGTTACATAATCATCCGCTCCCAGCTTCAATGCTTCCGCAATATCATTTTCACTCTTTCTGCCTGTCAGCATAAGCACATTAACATTGTTACGGTACTGAGATTTTTTCACGATTTGCAGTATCTCCAGACCATCCATGACTGGCATGATGCCGTCAAGAACTAGGAAATGAATGCCGTTTTGTGCGAGCCTGTCAGAATCAAGGAATTGCATCCCATCTTCATAGGCTTTTACATCAAGGGTAATATTATCAAGCTCCAAAGAACTGAAAATATTAATTAAGATGGAGCGAATCAGTGTATCATCATCAACAATGGATACATTCAAAAGCTTTGTTGCTTTTGAAATAATGCGTTTATTAGCTGTTTCAACCCTCGCCCTGCCATTCTCCTTAGCCAAATATAAAGCTTCATCTGCTGTTTTTATTGCTGCCTGCAAACCAATCTCTGTATTTTCAATTCGATACACTCCTGCTGAAAATGTGAGACTAAAGGTTTTCTCTCCGTCTGTAAATTCAACTTGTGAGAACTTATCAAGCATGCGCTCCAATACGTCTTTTATTTCCGTCTCTGTCGCTCTCTGGAACAGAATAACAAATTCCTCCCCGCCATAACGGAACAGTGTATCTGTACTTCTAATACTCTTTTTCAGAAATTGAGCGAACTCCATCAGCACCTTGTCACCGACAATATGCCCGTATGTATCATTAACTCGTTTAAAATAATCGATATCAATCACAGCGATTGTTCCATTTGCATTCAGCCTTCCCATATCACTGATAAAACGATTGTACGAATCTTTAAGAAATTTGCGGTTATAAACTTGGGTTAATTCGTCTATCAAAACCGATTGATCAAATATCTTTTTCCTTTCGAGATGGCGTTCCACACGAATTAAAAATTCTTCCACATCAATCGGTTTCTCCATGAAATCATCTGCGCCATTTCTATATGCTTCAATTCTTGAGTCTCTGTCTGTTTTAATGCTGCACATAATTTTCGGAATAAATGCCCGGTTTGTATGATTTTGGATAACACTGAGCACATCGTAACCAGATTGATCCTGAAGGTTGATATCAATGATGATGCAATCAGGATGCATATTATAATACTGCTCAATTGCCTTATCCGCTGTCGTGTTTGCAATAACCATCCAGCCCTTGCTTTCGAGCTTATCCTTCAGGAAAATAAGCAAAGAAATATCATCATCAATAATTTGAATAAGCGGTGCGTCCCCTTCACGTAAAGCAGGAGGCTTGCCAATTTCTTCATGGAAATGCTCATATTCATAACTGATTTCCATCAGCCCGCTCAAGAAATCCCTTAGTTCCTGAATGGACCATGAGTCTTTTCTATTCTCTACCTTTGCCAACAGCTCTGAAGCAATACCGTAAAGCATATCAAGCTCCAACGTGCCAGACGTCCCTTTGATTGAATGCAAAAACCTGTATACATCTCTGTTTTCAATCAATGTTATCTCGTTATTATCAAACCAGCTTGTAAGCTGATCCTTCATTTTCTTAAGTAATATTCCTTTGTATTTATCAAAAATCCACACCTCTTTAAAAATATTCCCTTACGCATTCTCCTGTTATCTCTATATTTTTATCTGGTTAGCTTTCCCCTCAAAAGCAAAAAAAAACCAGCCCAACTCATGAATAAAGGCCGGTTGCACTAATCGCTCCAAACAGCTTAAGTGCCCAAATAAAAGCTGTTTTTCTTCGCGGTCCAAATGGTCTATTATGTTCATAAATAAGCTAGTAATATTGGTATTGTTGATAATGATTAATGTTTATTATACAGAATGAGATTCTAACTTTAAAGGCTGAAATATGGAAAATATTAAGGAATAATGACCTATTTTTTATACGAAAAAATGCCAAGAAGTTAGTAAAGACTCACCACCTTGGCATTTCTAATTAAATGTTCGTCCAGAAGAACAACATATTACCTATTCCGAACGACCTGACATTTATTTTTTCTGCAATTCTTTATTTTTTTCGGTGCATCTGTCCATTGCAGCCATAACTGCTCCCCTGAACTGCATTTGCTCTAGCGTAGCTATCGCTTCAATGGTTGTTCCCCCAGGTGTGCATACCTCATCTTTCAAGATGCCAGGATGCTTGCCTGTTTCCAGCACCATTTTTGCAGCCCCTAATAAAGCCTGGGCCGCGAGCTTGTAGGATGTATCTCGCGGAATTCCGCTTCTGACACCGCCGTCTGCCAATGCTTCAATAAAAAGGAAGGCATATGCTGGCGATGAACCGCTAATAGCTGGAATAGCATCCATCAAGCGCTCCTCCATTACCTCTACCTTGCCGAAGGAAGAGAACAAGTCAACAATATACTGTACTTCTTCTTCCGTGACATTGCCATTCGGGCAAACAACACTCATTCCTTCTCCTACAAGAGATGGTGTGTTTGGCATTGTTCTAATAATCTTGCTTTCACTTGATAATTGCTCTTCCATATAAGCAAGATCAACACCAGCTGCAATCGTCACGATGATAGCATTCTCCTGTATAGATTCCTTGATTTCCTGTAATACCTCTGTATATAAATATGGCTTCACCGCAAGAACGACAATATCTCCATACGATGCTGCAATCTTATTATCAATTGTTGTTTTGATCTCATATTGTTTAGATATCATTTCCGACGTAGCAGCCGTTTTTGCACTTGCAATTAAATCCTCATGTCTTGTAAATCCTGACTTTAGCATACCGCCAAAAATAGCCTGCGCCATTTTGCCGCTGCCAATGAAACTAATCTTCTTATTATTCATGTTTACGAACCGTCCTCCTCTATTTATACTCTATACTTTTACACAGTAAAGAGAGAAAATCAATCCCATTCGGAAAATTGTGATAAGAAGAGGAAAGGTGGCTATTTAATGATGATATTATGCAAGTAAATGGTTCAAAAATGCACAGATTCATGCAATAATAAAATAAACGAGCTCGATAAATAAAAAAAAAACATATTTCCACCAAAGAAAGTCTACTAACCTGTCATAAGCTTTAGTCATCACTTGCTAGACGGCTTACATGATTGTTCTCTGGAAGAAATATGTCATCTGGTTTTCTATGAAATATTTTAGCTATTCTTATCGCATTCTCATACGATAAACCTCTTTTGCCATTCTCTATTTGCCAATAGTAGGACTTCGTGATGCCTAGTTTGCTGGCCATTTGCTGATAAGTATAGCCATGCTCCTTTCTAACATACCGCAATTTAAGTCTAGTCAACCCTCTCACCTCTTTCTTAGTCGAAACCGTTATCTTTATCTCTATTATACGTAAACCTAAGGTTAACTTCAATCTTTTACTATCTTTTTAGTTAACTTATTTTTGAACATTTACTGTTAGCAATAAGTTAACTTATAATAGAACCATCATATGGAAATGGAGGGGAGAATAATTTGAGTTTTTCTGAAAGATTAAGAGCTTTAAGAAAATCGGCTAATATATCACAGCAAACTTTAGGGGATGCAATGAACGTGACAAAAGTGTCCATTTCTGGATACGAGACCGGCAATCGCAAACCAGACACAGAGACACTCCAAAAACTCGCTGATTTTTTTGATGTCAGCACAGATTACCTTCTAGGAAGATCTGCCGTTATGGAAACAGCTTCGCGATACGGCAGCGATAACCGCTTGGCAGTAGCTGTAGAAGATTATAATATAATTACCGCCATTCAAAGACACCCTGCCCTCCATAAAGCACTTCAGGAAGAACCAGCAAAAGTGGCCGGCCAACTATACCGCTTTTGGTCGTTTATGCAGGAAGAAAAAAAACAATAGCCCTCAGAAGAAGTTGGAGTTCCCTCTTTATCCCTCAAAATATTTATCCTTTTCTCTCTAACAAAAAAGAAGAAGAGGTGCAGTCGCTCGACTGCACCTCTTTCATTTTATTCATTACCAAGCTTTTGGATATTTTCATAAATATTTTGTATATCCTGCAGCGAGTTTAGCAACTCGCTATTCTGAAGGAATTCTGGCTGGAAGGTACCATCTTCAATTGCTTTTGTATATTCTTCAATTTGAGTTTGGATTTTTTCATTTTGCTCACTAATTTGTCCATGCAAATCTTCCATCACTTGCGGCACTTCCACTTGATTGAACTCACTGATTTGTTTTTCAAAATCAGTTAATGTGCTTTCCAGCTGTTCAACTGTTTCCGGATTTGTAACTGCTTCCTGCGCCTTAGCCGGAAGGTCTTCTGCGAACGCCGCTGCTTCATTAGCATACTCTGTTGCTTCATTAACATAATTAATAGTATTTTTCGTCTCTTCCACTGGTGAGCATCCTGCTGCTACCAACAGCATGATCGGGAGAGCCAGCAATAATTTTTTCATAAAAATCACTCCTTATTTTTTTCCTTTTCTTTTTTCCCATTCTTTCTTTAACAAAGGTAAGCCTTTTTTCTTAAGAATTTTCACTCCTTCTTTTTGGAGATAATTTTTCATAAGTTTTTTTAGCGTCGACATGCAGACCCGCCTCCTTCCCTAACCATCGTTTTGTTTGGAGCAGTTAAAAAGGCACAGCAAAAAGACCTCACCAAATAAATGGCAAAGGTCTCACAAACAACATATGTTGCCAATAAAGCCGAGGTCTGCTGACCTGTATTGACGACTTTATTGTACAGTTACTCCCCTTTTGACAAAAGGTTACTTTCATTCAATTATTAGCTTAATTATATAATATTTCTGCGTTACCAGTCAAATAAGGCAAGGTTTTAGGATGAGCTCAATGCGATAGCAAGGCTTGTTTTTGCTTCTTCATATAATAATAGTTCCTTCTTATCTAAAGCATATGCGAGCAGTAACACAAGTGTATACACAGCCTTAAATCTGGCAAGCTCCAATGTGACACTGTCTGTTTTGCCATAGACAGCATAAAAAGCCTCCCTTTCTTCTGCTGGTATAAGACTGTAAACAATCGCTAAGTCAACTGCCCTGTGGCCAATATGGACATCGCCCCAATCGATAATGGCTGTCAGCTCCTTACCTTCGTTTACAAGCATATTACCTAAATGTAGATCACCATGCACTAGCACATGCTCACATGGGACTTCAATATGCTCTATTCCTTGGCAATAGTCTCTCGCCTTTTCAAAAACTTGACTGTTATCAAGCAGACACAAAGCCTCGAGTTTTTCCATCATTCCAGCTTTCCGTTTCCCTATGTCCAGACGGCCCAGTTTATCATATGGAACTGGCACTCCCTTTAAATCCTTGATAGAAATAGAATGTAGTGCCTTTAAAAACGCTGCTAGTGGCCCGATGAGCTTAGTTCGGTTTTCCTGTGTTAATTTATGCGGCATTTTGCCCTCAAGATAGCTGTAACCTAAGAAGGACCATCTGTAGTCTTGCGACTTTTGTCCGAAAAAAACCGGCACTGGTATTTTTATCGGCAATAATTGCTGTATTTTTGGCAGCAGGACAGCCTCTGTTTCCATTAGCTCTCCCGCGATTTCCCTGCGTGGAAATCGAAAGACATATATGTCATTCACTGCATATATCGTATTGTCGAAGCCTTCACCTATTTCCTTAATGCTTTGGATAGATAACTCAGGAAACTGTTTATTAATTAAAGCCATTGCCAGCTCTTTTTCAACCACAACCTCAGGAGCCCAAATATTCCCCATTTTTTCACCTCAAAAGATATCGCCTTAGAAATTCTTGTACTATTAGTTTATTGTATAATCCACTAAATATCTAATCTTTGTTACCATACATCAATTCCGTACTATAGGAATAAAGTTCAATAATATTCCCAAATGGATCTTCACAATAAACTAAATAATACGGCTTGCCTGCCCAAGTATTCCACATACTGCTCCTGATCTTTCCGCCGCTCTTTTGTATTTCAGCAGCCTTTTCCTTTACATTATCAGCAATAATACAAAGGTGAAAAAAGCCAGCTTCCTGAATATCTCTTTCCCTTTTTATTGTTTTCGGCACCTGGAACTCAAACAGTTCTATCCCAACTTGGTTTTCTCCTATTAAATGAGCATTGCGCATTTTTTTTATATGGTTTCCGAGCAAGTCATTTGTCATATTATAAGCATCCTCTTTCTCCTGCTGAAAGGAATACGGACCGGCTATCAGCTTAAAATTTAGAACCTTTTCATACCAATCAATCGCTTTATCTAAATCTGTTACAGCTAGGCCGATATGGGTAATTACAGCCATTATTATCTCCCCTTTTTTACAAGTATTTATTTCTATTTATTCCCATACGATTATTGTTAAAACAAAAAAGAGCTGGAATCTTACTCTTCTCAGCTCTTAACATCTATTTTTTTATGATGATATCCTTCGGTTCAACTGTCTTAGTTTTAATAATAAACATAGAGATTAATTGGACAATTGCAATGCAGCCGAGAATAATGCGCATATACATATGCGGAGCGAAATAAGCACTTATCCCAATACAGATATAGCAGGTGACCAGTATTTTTATTTTTTGTTTCTTCGTCAACTCACCTTTTTTAAACCCTTTTACATATTCCTCATAAAATCTTGTTGAGCGGAAATAGGCGTTAAGCCGTTCTGAGCTTCGTGTATAGAAAAAGGAAGTCAACAGCAGAAATGGAGTTGTCGGAAGTAAAGGGAGAAAGATGCCGACAAGGCCAATCCCTAAAAAAACGGTACCTAATACAATATAAATCCATTTATATAATTGCTTCAATTTCTTCTCTTTAACTCCTTTCAAATAGCTTACAGAATTATGCAAGACAGCTTTCTACCTCTATACCCTTATTATAGTGCAGGCATAGCCTTGTCTTAACTGTTCTTTTTTAATGTATACGAAAATTTCACATTTATGTGGATAAATAAGGAAATTCAAAAGCGGTAGCTTTTCTTTTTCTTTTTATCACGCAAGTACTGAAAAAACTTTACCAGCAATACAGCTGTGACAAACTGTAAATAATCAAATACAAATACAAACCAAATATTCATCCACTTATACATCTGAAGATAATCAATTGCCTGAGCAAAGCCACCAAGCACAATGCCTGTCCCAATGCTTGCGAATAATCCGCCAATATACAAATTTTTCTTTCTGTTTATACAATATTGATATGTCAGCATAAATGTGACGGGAATAAAGGAAGTGTTGATAGACAAGTTAATATTCATCAATGGCATCAGCGGATAAGGATGAGTCACGAGGCCCTTTACAACTGCAATAGAATCTAAATAGTTCATCATAGCATGTATCGCAAAACCAAAAAATAAAATTTGAAAAATCCATTGCCGATCAAGCCATATGAGTAATACAATAAGCGGTCCTACTAAAAAGACAATATTCAGCCAAAAATGCCAATCCTGAAAATCAGCGAACTTACTCCAGTACTCTGTATGAAATGCATCCGCCTTGTTTGTCATTTCCCTCATTTTATCAACCATCTGCTGTTGCTCAAGCTTCATCTATACCACCTGCAATTATACTTTTTGTCATTAACATCCCCAATCTCCACCTAAATACACCCTTAGAAGGAAGATAATTGCTATAATATAGATTTTCTGTCACAATTAAGGCACAGTTATTTCCATTTCCTTATTTAGAATGGAGGCAATAAGATGAAACAAATCCATGAGACACAAATGGATGAAACAAACTATATTAATACTGTTAATAACGATGAGATATTTGTTCCTTATGAATTAAAGGAAGCACAGAGAGCTACTGGTGATCGTTTTCCTGTGAAAGATTATGATGTAAGCACGTTTCCAAAGCCTGTTCGGTATGCTGGCTATTTGCTCGGCTCCTTTCTAGCAGCTATGCTTGTTTTTGTCCTTGTTTCTTTTTGGTTACAGTAAAGAAGTAATAGACCTTTCTTCTCCATGTGAAGTGAGTTTCTAAAGAGAAATAAAGGATTTTACAATATGAATAATACTCCATTCAAAAAGGCCTCTGATGAATTTCGTCATCAGAGGCTTTAAAATTCAGCTTCAATTGGTAGATTCTTCATCTACCTTTTTTAATGTAACAGGAGTATCCTCTCTCTGATTATTCTCTACATCAGTCTTGTTAGATATTCGCAATGCAGACGGTGAACCGATTGAATCAATACAGTGGGACCAAAAAACAAAGGCAGGAATAGAAGTTCCAATTAAACTCTCAAAGGGAGATAGAATTTATACACTATATGGTTGGCGAGGAACTGCCTGAAGGAACTTATGATTTCATTTTGGACGACAGCTCGGTCCCTCTTGATATTTTTAGGATAGATATAATCTTCGACATATTTCTACATTTATCCATATACAGCAATCAATTTTAACAATTAAAAAGACCCATGTCTGCTCCAATGCAGTCATGGGTCTTTCCATATTTTTAATTCACTAGTTCCAGTGATTTTTCTATTTTTTCTTTATCATGCTCAAGCTGTTTATTTACATCATGGGCATAATACATACCATTTTTCATCATATAATTGGCAATCTTCGCATGGTTATCAATTGCTTCATCTAGCTGCTTTTTTAATACTTCCCGTACTTCCGGCGAAGCAGTTTCTGTTAAGGCCACGGCATACGTTCTGACAGTTGATTTAGCTGAAACCAGCAGCTCTGTTGCAATCAATTCATCACGCATTTTTCCTGCAGTTTTTAATTTATCAACTATACCCATTCTAATCACCTTCCCTTTATTTTGATAAGATAGCTTGCAGCTCCTTAATTGCTTTCTCAGAACTGGACACATCATTGCTCAAAATCATTTTTAAGGTGTCATCCTCCACAAGGGATTGCAATGCATAAGATTTCACGAGACAGCTTTGTTTCAAAGTAAGCACTTCATGTAATTCTAGCGTTTCATGTACTGCTAATTTTTCTGAAGCCATGTTTACTCCTCCTCCCTCATCCTGTCTTATATATTTGATATAACCGGAAGGAGCTGAGCATAAACTATTTTCCCATAAATATATTTACTGTTTTATGCTCTTAACGATTCGTGAAGGAAAGCGGTCAAGTATTCGGCACTTGTGATTTTTTGATTGCAAACCATGCTGTCTGTGCAAACAAAATTACCAATAGCCTTGTAGTAATCTGGATTTTTAGATTTTTTGGCTTTAGTGATAGTAGAGAAGTAGGAAATCTCCCCAAAACAATTACAAAAGGAGCAAAGATTTTTTTTATTAGTTGGTATAAATCTTCCTTCTATACCGACCAGCTTTCCATCTAACTCATAAACAATAAATTTTTTATTCGATCGTAAATCATTCCAGCTTAAATATGTTAGTCGGCTATAGTCTATTTTAGATAAATCAGGCAGCTTTAACTTTTTCTGCTTTGGAAACATTTTTTTCAGCTCCTGCTCTTGCACAGTTGGAAATGCTAATAAGCAGGCTGAAAGCTGCTCAATATATCGGTCAAACTCTTTGTCTGTCTTTAATTTGGAAAGATTAAGCATGCTTTGTTGTTCTAATGAAGCACTCGGAAAAAGGCTGTGAATTTTGCTGTTGGCTACATCAACTACAGCAGCTAAAACCTTTGCTGGGACATTTTTTTTCATACTGTCATTAATTAAAGCAACCTGGTTTTTTATAAAGTTCAGCTGTTCATTATTAATAAACGGTTCCATTTATGTTCACTCCATTTCTTTTGTTTATTTTATAGAAAAAAGCAGAATTCTAAAATGGAAAGAATAACTTAGAAGCATTTGTTACATAAAAAAACACTGATGAAAATCATCAGTGCCGTTTATTTGAGTAAACAATTTTCTTAATCGTTTCAGTGGAAAGATAATATGCCTCGGCCAGTTGAGCAATACTGCTGCCATTCCTAAACGAGTTTTTTATTTCAGCATTGCGGCGGTCAAAATGTTGCCTTCCTCCGCTTGAACTTCCCCATTTTTGATACTCAGTTTCCTGTTTAGGTATATATAATGTTTCCCCCTGAACATATTTTTGGATCTCTAAGAGAAGCTTTTCAGGTAAAACTTTGTTCGCATTCGTATATTTCATTTGTGCTCCACCCCTTATTGATATTGAAAAAATAAGGTGCAAAGCCATAATATTAGAAAAGCGTGTTAAGCGATATAATTAAATGTTTCGCCCCATGCAAAGAATCGCCTTCCCAATAACAGGCTTTGCATGAGTGGATGAAGTACTAGATAATTTTTTATGATTATCCATATGTAAGCACCTCCCTTTAAACCTTATTATAACGGATTTCAATAGGCGTTTGGTTTGTTTCTGTTTTTTTAATTCGGACAATCACCATTTATCTTCACTGCACATATCTTTACAGTAGCCTTTTTTTGCAGAGGAGGTAGTAGAAATGGGAAAGTCAGGACTTGTCCCTGATAATACAAATATTAAGAAAACAAGCGGAACTCCTAATCTCTTTTTTGATTCAAAAAATAATGTGGAGTACGAAAAAAACCAAGATAATATTATTTATAAAGTAACTTCCACCCAGCTGCCTGCTATGGTTGGCGGTGCTTTTGCAGATGTTTATCTTTCAAAGGGAAATATTCGCGAACCACATTGGCATCCAAATGCTTGGGAGCTGGATGTTATCATTTCTGGTGAAGCACAAATTTCCATTGTTGATCCAGATACTAATAAACTCCATACCTATAATGCTAAACCAGGTCAGGTTGTGTTTATTCCAATGGGCTGGTGGCATTGGATTACTGCAGCTTCTGAAAATTTGCATATGCATCTCTTCTTTAACAATGACCAATTTGAAACAGCATTAGGATCAAATATGTTACGGCTTACCCCGCCAGAGGTTTATGAACTATCCTATGGAGTTAATGCTGAAAAAATAGAAGATGTTTTAAGTCCTATTAAAGAGGCTGTTGAAATTGGCCCACCTAAACTGGAGAGAACCAAACAAAAACAAGAAGAAATTGTTATCAATATTAGCGGCAAGAATGTAAAATTATAAACTAAAAAAATGTTAATATAGATACCACTAATAAAACAGCTGCCTGCTGGCAGCTGTTTACTTTAGTTTGAATATATTCTGCCAATTGTCTGCTCATTACTGATTGCCACTTTGTTTTGTGCTTGCACTTCTTTTAATTTTTCTGGTGTTACATCATTTCCTAATGGATCTATAATCGTTGTATTTAAAAGAATGCTGTCCATAGAGCCACGAAACGTTTTAATGTATTCATTAATAAGTCCTTGGCGTTCGTTTGTTTCTTCTTGTGTTAAATTCCTTGTTTTAGAGATTTTAGCTAATTCATTTATTCTATTCAAAGTTTCTCGCATTTTTTTAACCTCCAGATTTGATGTATTAATGTTAGTTTAACATTTATCTCGAATTCGAGATAAAATACAAAAAATAAAGTATTCTTATTTGGTTACATTTTTATATTATCTCGAATTCAAGATAATATTATAATACAAATAATGTTTTGTCAATATATTCCTTCAATTAAATTATGACTCCCTTTGTACAAACCATCCATACTAAAGTCGAAAGTTAATGATCAAACTATGAGAGGAAACATTTTGAAGGTCTGTAAGAAGGGGGATTATAAATGAAAGAAGAAAATACGGTCGTAGACCTGCACTTGAAAAAAGAAATAGAGGAGGAACTAGACTCCTTAAAGTTCACGAAAAACTTCCGCTCTGCTACTGCTGAAGAATGGTATTTATTTATGAAAAACTATGCTGATCCTAATACTGGCGGAGCTGCAGGAAAAGCCATTATTCATTATAACTTATACGGAAATAAAGAAATATTTATTAATACAACTATTATTTTTGATGATGATAAACTCTTTAACAATGAGCTTCACCCACTTGTGTATGCAATCGCAGACGAAGTAATCAACAGGCTTGTGGGTTATGCTGACACCTTATTATCAGTTCACGCAGGAGCAAACTCTTATCATGCGGAATATAAATCCAATTAATAATCTAAGGAGGAAATCACATAATAAAAACGGAGGTGAAAGAAATGAAAACAAAGGATGATTTCTCTGAAGGTGCTAAAATCACTGATAAAGCTCATACATATGGGCCGCCAAATGGAGGTACTGCAAATTCCCATTCTCCACAGTCTGTTCCGAATACAGAAGCAGCTAAAACAGGCAAACAGAAGTAATAGCCTTTCATAGCAAAAAAGACCTTGGTGATTTTTCACTAAGGTTCTTTTGCAATATTTACATAGCGTTAGCATGCTTGTCTGCATTACTGTTATTTACTTAAAACCCTTAACCACAATATCCGCTCTTTCCATCGGCTGATGGTGCTTAACATATAAATCTTCTGCAACCATCCAATTATTCTCCCATAACTGTCTAGCCTCTTCACCATCTCTATTAAGTCCTCGTCTTAACCTGATTTCACGGGGACAATCAACCCAGATAGTTAAATCATATATATTGGCTAGTTCCTTGCGAATGGAATAAACTCCCTCTATGATGACAATGCCACCGACGGGCACGTTATGCCACTCTGCCAAACTATCTGTCTCCCAGTCGTATCGTTGATAAGCTCCTTCTATGTTTCGACTAACAGGTATAAGGATATTAATTAATACACGTTTCCAATCAAAGTCGGCACCAATTGGCTTATTAGCAGGTTGTGCTTTGATTATTTGTGAGGATGGTAAATAAAAATCATCCATATGTACAACTGTTACAGACGAACAAGCTTCCTTCATCAAGTTTGCAAAGGTAGTTTTTCCTGATCCTCCACAACCGTCTATTCCTATTAACATTGTGGATTGTTTTCTTGGTGTAGAATCAATTATCGTTAGCAGCTGTCTATATTTGTTGAATTCACCGTTTTTAGTATAAAAAATCACTGTATCACCACTTTTCATCATGTTAAAAACCCGCCGTTACTGTTAGTTTATGAAGCGAATAAATTGTTAATGCTGATAGCAAAAAGGATGTGATATTTATGTATGCAGAATTATCGAAGAATGAACAAGGCAGATACGCACTTCCTAATGGAGAATATTTTACAACAGATGACGACATTGAAGCTTTCATTCAAAACCAATGGGTAAAAACAACTGTTCATCATAATCATGAGGACTATTATTTAGTCGGTTATCCAGATATTGCTTTGCAAGGGTTAATGGCTAAGTATCCTAATGTAGTTTAATTTGTGTTTTTTAAAAAACTAGGCACTAGTATTAGGTGCCTAGTTTAAAACCGTTTATTTATAAAAAGGCAGTTAATCTTTTTCGCAAGATAAACTGATTGCATGAAAGCTCGTCCAATAGTTTTGAAACCAACTTGATCCCAATACTTTTCTTCATATATAAACGATGTATAACTACATCCTCAATATATGCTTTATAATGCCCATCTGAGACTGCTCTAGCGTAGCCAATAAGCGTATCACCCTTCCAAGCACCAACTGATGGCACTTTGTATAATATCTCTTCCATATCTAAATCCAGTCTTCCTTGCAGCCAGCCTGTTTCGTTATACAGGCTCAAAACATCAATCGGTTTGATTTTTCTTTCCGTAAAGGTCTTTATTTCGATATCCAACTCTATTATCCTCCAAGTCTTATTAGCTTTTTAAATCATCTATTTATTTGGTGCACTCTTTTTGAAAGTTTTCAGTAAACGCTTTGCATCCGCAACAGAAACATCCTGAGTGATCATTTCGTATTCATAATCTCCCGACACGCCTATAAAATGCGCCTCTTTAGAATCTTTAATTTTATACACTTCCCATTTAATCTCGTTCAAAGTAAACGAATCGATTTTATTGCCCTTCTCTGTATTAAAATCATTTAATGAACTTACAACTGATTCTTCAGGATATGCTCTTACATATAGCACTTGCGATCCAGAGCCAAGGTCATTTCCTACTTTTTTATAACTGTAAGTTAAATACGCTTGATTAAATTCTTTATATCTTTCCAAACTTGCTGAGAAAATCTTTACATCTGATCTCGTAAATTCATACAGAAAAGGCACCTCTGACCGCAAAGTGACTAAAACGGACTCAACCTCTTCCACATTGGTATCAGCACTCTCTACAATACTAATATCTTTTTCTTTAGGGTCCTCATATTGAATATCCGAATAATGTTGCATAGAATTATAATTTTCTAACTTAGGTATAAACTCTTTTGCATCAATTGTTACATTTACTGATAATTCTTTCGGATGAAGATAACTGATCAATTGTCCTTCTTCATCGTAAAATTCATACATTACTAAGATTCCTGTATCTTTATCCACCCAAAAACGAAAGCTCTTTTTATCTGGCTGCATAATATTTTTATTAGCCTCATTTATTTCTCCATGCAAAACAATCGTATTATGACCAAGCAGCTCTTCATTTTGCCTCTCAATTTCCCAAACATTACTAGATCTTAAATATTCCGCTGCTATCTCGTATGGAAACAGAGATACATCTCCTATTGCTGGAATTTCTCTAAATTTCTCTTCAGAATCATATAGCTTATTTATTGGAATCGAAAATACATCTTTCGGCTCAACTGTCTCCCTCTTTGGTGTCACTTCATAATTACTTGTACTGTATGTGTTCCGATCATTATCTATATTCCAAATGGTTTCGTCATTAAAAAAGATTTCGTTCGTTGTAATTGGATCATCTGTTATAAACTCATCAGGAATATTAAATATTTTTTCATATCCACCAATTTCTTCTTTTAGACTAAACTTATATTCCACGTTATTGTTACTAGTTGAACCGTCATAATATCTATCAAACATCTCATATGCACCGGAAGCCGTTTGAAAATTATCTACTGTATTTAAAAGTTTACTTAATATATCTTCTTTTTTCATATCTTCATAATTTTCATCTTGATGAGGAGGAGTAATAATGGAATTATTTTTACCAACATTATTTTTATCACTGTGGCTGGATATAGGTTCTTCACTTTGGTTAAGTGTATGTATCATAAAATAACTTATACCTATTAGAAAAATGCAAGTAAAACTAAGACTCAAAATTCGCGGATATAGACTCCTCGTATTTTTTGCTTTTGCAAAGTTAGCGTTGGAGATTTTTTTCCTTACTTTAGACTTATTTATTTCAG